>NZ_BAZG01000139.1 GCF_000964525.1 Anaeromyxobacter sp. PSR-1 | reverse complement strand
GTCACCACGGACCGATGGTGTCTGGTGTACCAGCCGCCCCGCGGCGCCCCAAGTCGCGCGGGTGGGGTCCACGTGACGGGTCGTGCGACCCGCGCGCACCTCGGGAGAGATCGGCGGCGGCGGTGGGCGGCGTCTACACCGCGCCGTACAGCTGCGCCAGCGAGGGCGCCAGCGACTCGATGAGCGCGTCCCGCTTCACCTTCAGCGTCGGCGTGACCAGGGCGGGGTGCTCGTGGGGCGCGCCCGGGATCACCAGCAGCCGCTTGGGCTTCTCGAACTCGCTGAACGCGGCCAGCGCGGCGCGGCGCGCGGGAGGAGCTCCTCCGCCGCGTCCTTGCCGGCGGCGGCGAGGCGGGCCAGCTCCTCCCTGGCCACGAACACCGCCGCGGCCACGAAGGGCCTTCCCTCGCCGAGCAGCACCGCGCCCTGGAACGGCTCGGCGGCGGCGATGGCCTGCTCCACCGGCTCGGGCGACACCTTCTTGCCGGTGGAGAGCACCATGAGGTTCTTCTTCCGGCCTTCGATCCGGAGCGCGCCGTCCGGCTCCTCGCACCCGACGTCGCCGGTGCGGAAGAACCCGTCGTCGGTGTAGGCGCCCTCGGCGTCCTCCGGCTCGAGGTAGCCGGTGAACAGGAGCGGGCCGCGCACCTGCAGCTCGCCGTCGGGCGCGAAGCGCAGGTCGTGCTCGGGCGTCGGGTACCCGGCGCTGCCGGCCCGGCGCGGGCCGGAGAACAGGTTGGACGAGATGAGCCCGGCCGTCTCGCTCATGCCGTACAGCTCGACCATGGGGATGCCGAGCCCCTCGTAGAAGCGGAACAGCGCCGGCGCGGCGGGGGCGCCGCCCGCGAACACGCCGCGGATCCGGCCGCCCAGGCGCGCGCGCACGGCGCGCCCCACCAGCCGGTCGGCGAGGCGCGCGAGGAGGCGATCGCCGAGGCGCCGCGATCCGTCCACCCGCACGCGCACCGCGGCGTCGAGCGCGCCGCGGGCGAGCGCGCGCGCCGGCGCGGGCAGCGCGTCCACCCGCGCCAGCACGCCGGCGCGGATCCGCTCGTACACGAGCGGCACCGAGAACAGGTAGGTGGGGTGCAGCTCGAGCGCGCGCTCGATGTCCTCGCGCCGGGCGGTCATGGCGAGCGCGTGGCCCTGGGCCAGCGCCAGCGTGAACTGCGCGTGGCCGGCCACGTGCGCGAAGGGCAGGAAGTGCACGCCGAGGTCGTCCTCGGTGGTGCCGACCGGCAGCGTGCCGCCCTCCACCGCGTGCACCATCGCGCGCTGCGGCAGCCGGACGCCCTTGGGCCGGCCGGTGGTGCCGCTCGTGAACAGCAGCAGGAACGGGTCCTCCTCGCCCACCGCGGCGGCGAGCGCGGCGTGCTCCGCGCCGTCGAGGCCGGGCGCGCCCGGCCCGATCGCCTCGCCGAGCGCCACGGCCGAGAGGCCCGGGGCGAGCGACGCCTCCGGGAGCGGCTCGCCGGAGAGGACCACCCGCAGGCCGGCGGCGGCGAGCTCGGCGCCGACGGGCGCGAGCTTCTCCCAGCCCTGCGCGCCCGAGACCAGCACCACCACCGGGCGCACCCGCCGCGCGATGCCCTGCGCCGCCTCGGCCGAGAGGCTCGCGAACAGCGCGGCCGTCTCGGCGCGGAGCAGCTGGGCCCCGAGCGCCACCAGCTGCCACTCGGGCGAGTTGTCGGCGAGCAGCAGGATGCGCGTCCCCGGGCCGACGCCGTGCGCGCGCAGGAACGCGGCCGCGCGGCCCACGCCGGCGCGGAACGCGGCGAACGTCAGGGCGCGCGGGGCGGCGCCGGGGGTGGCGGGGTCGAAGAACCGGAGGAACGCCTTGTCCGGGAGCCGCGCCGCGGTGTGCTCGAGCATGGCCGGCAGCGTGCGGGCGGCGTA
Organism: Anaeromyxobacter sp. PSR-1; assembly: GCF_000964525.1. Lineage (GTDB taxonomy): Bacteria > Myxococcota > Myxococcia > Myxococcales > Anaeromyxobacteraceae > Anaeromyxobacter. The sequence goes on along the minus strand of NZ_BAZG01000139.1, from coordinate 9,404 downwards.
GCGATGGATGGGGAGTCGCGTGGGCATGGGGGCTGGCCGGTGGCCGGTGCGAGCCTGCCCCCGGCGTGTCACCAGGGTGTCACGGCACGAACGGTCGGTGCGCGCGCTGCCGCGCGGCGGCGCGCCGGGCGCGGCCCTACCGCTCCAGCAGCGCCACGCCCTCCACGTGGTGCGTCTGCGGGAACATGTCCACCGGGACCACCGCCGCCACGCGGTAGCCCGCCTCGACGCAGGCGTGCAGGTCGCGCGCGAACGTCGCCGGGTCGCAGGAGACGTAGACGGCCCGCGGGACGCCCAGGTCGCGGAGCGCGGGCCCGATCCCCCGCGCTCCCTCGCGCGGCGGATCGAGCAGCGCCGCGCCGAACCGCCGCGCCGCCGCCCCCGACTCGCGGCCGAAGGCGCGCGCCAGCGCCAGCGCGTCGCCCGCGAAGAAGCGCACGTTCCGGCCGCCCAGGTCGGCGCGGGCCAGCTCGAGCGCCGGCCCCTGCACCTCGACCGCCGACACGCTCCGCGCCCGCTCCGACAGCGGCCCGGTGAAGTTCCCCGCCCCGCAGTGCAGCTCGAGCACGTCCTCGCCCCCGGGCGCGAGCAGGTCCAGCGCGGTCTCCACCAGCCGCGCGTTCGCGCCGCGGTTCGCCTGCTGGAACACGTCCGGGCGCGAGCGCTGCGTCCCGGCCTCGGGCCGGCCCGGCGCGCGCGCGTGCCGCAGCACCGGGTCGCCGGCGGTCGCCGGCTGGCCGCCCTCGGCCTGGAGCACGAGCCCCTGCAGCGCCGGCACGGCCCGGAGCAGCGCCTCGGCGCGGGCGCGCACCGGCGCGGTCACCTCGGGGAGGAGCAGCCACGCCGCGCCCCGCCCGGCGGCCTCGGACCACTCCAGCGCCACCTCGCGCGGCGAGAGCCGCGCGTCGGCGAGCGCCGGGCCGACCGCCTCGCGCAGCGCGTCGAGCCCGGGCTCGAGCAGGTGGCACTCCCGCAGGCGGACCGGCTCGTGCGACCGCCGCCGGAAGAAGACCAGCCGGCCGGCGGCGCGATCGTGGTGGAACTTGGCGCGGGCGCGGTAGCGCAGCGGCGACGGCGACGGGACGATGGGCCGCGCCGGGTAGCTGCCCGGCTCGAGCTTGCCGATCCGGCGCAGCGCCTCGTGGAGCGCCCGCTCCTTCGCGGCGAGCTGCAGCGGGTAGGCGACGTGGAGCCACTCGCAGCCGCCGCAGGCGGCGTCCGGCGACGGGCCCGGGCCGAAGTGCCGGCACGGCGGCGCGACGCGGGCCTCGCCGGGCGCGGACAGCTCGACCAGCGCGCCGTGCGCGGTGGCGGCCCCGGGGCGCGGCGCCGGGACCTCGGCCACCACCTGGTCGCCGGGCGCGGTCCAGGGCACGAACACGGTCAGCTCGCCGTGGCGGCCCACCCCCTCGCCGCCGGGGGCGAGCGCCTCGATGGTCAGCGGGATGCGCACGCGCCGGGGATAGCACGCCCGGGCGCGAACTTCATCGCCGGCCGGCGCCCGCGCTCGTCCGCCCGCCCCTCGACAGGCTCGGGGGCGAGCGGAAGCCGGCGCTCAGGTCTCGTCGAGATCGCGCCGCAGCCGCGAGACGAACGCCTCCAGCTCGCGCCGCCGCGGCTCGTCCACGCCGGTGAACTCGATGCCCATGCCCGGCACCACGTTGACGGTGTTGCCGAACGGGCTGACGCGGGTGACGCGACCTTCCAGGTGGTACGGGAACGACGCGCCGGGGAGCTGGATCAGGATCTTGACCGCCGTGCCGACCGGCAGCGGGTTGCGCGTGTTGATGAACAGCCCGCCCTGGCTGATGTCCGTCGCCCAGTCGCTGAGGAAGGCGCCCACCGTCCGGTAGGCCACGGGGATCTCGTGGTGAAGGCGCGCGGAGCGCCGCTTCTTCTCGGACGGCGTCATCCGCGAAAACTGTATCAGGGGCCCACGGCCGGGCCAAGAACGAGGCGGACCGACAGCCCGTGGGCGCCCCCCAGCCGCGCGGCCGCGCTCCCCTCGCGGATGGCCAGCTCCACCCGGCCGCCGCTCCCGACGAGCGCGACCAGCTCGCCCGGCGCCCCCTCCCCGAACGTCCGCACCCAGCGCGCCGGCTGGTCCCCGGCGAACGCGGCGGCGACCGCCGCGCCGCCCAGGTCGGCCGCGCGGATGGAGGTCACCACGTTCCCGAACCGGTCGGCGGCCAGCGCCACCCCGCGCACCGCACCCCCGGCGACCTCGGCGGCCGGCCACTCCAGCCGCACCGGATCGGCCAGCTCCCGGCCGAGCGCGGCGGGGGTCCCGCCGCGGGCGAGGTAGATGGCCGCCGGCGCGAACAGGTCGCGGCCGTGGAAGGTGGCGGTGCGCGGCGGCGCCAGGACGCCGCCGGTGGCGAGCGCCCAGGCGCGCGCCCCCGGGCCGAGGAAGGGGGTGAGCAGCCCGTTGTCCGGCCCGAGCAGCCGCCGCCCCTCGGGATCGACCACGCACAGCGCCCGGCGCGCGGTGCCGACGCCCGGGTCCACCACGGCGAGGTGGACCGCCTCCCGGGGGAACCAGGGCAGGCAGGCCTCGAGCATGAGCGCGCCGGCGAGGACGTCGAAGGCCGGCACCTCGTGCGACACGTCCACCAGGCGGGCGTCCGGGAAGGCGACGAGCAGCACCGCCTTCATCTGCGCCGGGAACCCCGAGCCGGCGCCGAAGTCGGTGGTGAGCGTGAACAGCGGACCGGCCACGGGCTGCCCTCCCCGCCCCGCGCGGCGCTCAGGCCTGCATGGGCCGCAGGTCGGGCGCGAGGATGAGCTTCGGCTCGGTGAGCGCCTGGATCGACTCCACGGTCTCGCCCGGCGCGAGCTCCCGCAGGACCAGCCCGTCCTTGGTCACGTCCAGCCAGGCGCGGTCGGTGCAGATCGACGACACGCAGCGGAGGCCGGTGATGGGCAGCGAGCACTGCCGGAGGACCTTCGGCTTCCCGTCCTTGGTGGCGTGCTCCATCATGACCACCACCCGCTTCGCCCCGGCGACGAGATCCATCCCGCCGCCCATGCCCTTCACCATCTTGCCCGGCACCAGCCAGTTGGCGAGGTCGCCGCGCTCCGACACCTCGAGCGCGCCGAGGATGGCGAGGTCGATGTGGCCGCCCCGGATCATCGCGAACGACTCGGCGGAGGAGAAGAACGCGGCGCCCTTCACCACGGTCACGGTCTCCTTGCCGGCGTTGATGAGGTCCGGGTCCAGCTCGTCCTCGCGCGGGTACGGCCCCACGCCCAGGATCCCGTTCTCCGACTGCAGCACCACCTCGACGCCGGGCGGCACGAAGTTGGAGACGAGCGTGGGCATCCCGATGCCGAGGTTCACGTAGAAGCCGTCGCGCAGCTCGCGGGCCACGCGCGCGGCGATCTGCTCTCGGTTGAGCGGCATCGCTTCGCTCCTCCCCTACGCCGTCGCCGGACGGACCGTCCGCCGCTCGATCCACTTCTCGTACCGCTCGCCGCGGACCACCCGCTTCACGTAGATGCTGGGCGTGTGGACGAGGTCCGGGTCGAGCGCGCCGGGCTCGACCACCTCCTCCGCCTCGGCCACCGTGATCGCCGCCGCGGCGGCCATCATCGGCTGGAAGTTGCGGGTGGTCTTCCGGTACACGAGGTTGCCCCAGGTGTCCGCCTTCCAGGCCTTCAGGAAGGCGAAGTCGGCCTTGAGCGGCAGCTCCAGCAGGTACTCGCGGCCCGACAGCAGCCGCGTCTCCTTGCCCTCCGCCACCTGCGTGCCGACGCCGGTGGCGGTGTAGAAGCCGCCGATGCCGGCCCCGCCGGCGCGGATGCGCTCGGCGAGCGTGCCCTGCGGCACCAGCTCCACCTCCAGCTCGCCGGAGAGGAACTGCCGCTCGAACTCCTTGTTCTCGCCGACGTACGACGCGACGATCTTGCGGATCTGCCGCGCCTTCAGCAGCACGCCGAGGCCGAGCTCGGTGGTGCCGCAGTTGTTCGAGACGAGCACCAGGTCGCGCACGCCCTTGCGGTGCAGCGCGAGGATCAGGTTCTCCGGGTTCCCGCACAGGCCGAACCCGCCCACCATGATGGTGGCCCCGTCCTTCACGTCCGCGACCGCGGCGTCGGCCGACTCGACCAGCTTGTTCATCCGCCCCCTCCTACCGCTCCACCACCACCGCGACCGCCTCGCCGCCGCCGATGCAGAGCGACGCCACGCCGCGCCGGCGATCGAGGTCCTTCATCGCCTGGAGCAGGGTCACCAGGATGCGCGCGCCGGACGCGCCGATGGGGTGGCCGAGCACCACCGCGCCGCCGCGCACGTTCACCTTGCGCGGGTCGAGCCCGAGCAGCGCGTTGTTCGCGATCGAGACCACCGCGAACGCCTCGTTGATCTCCCAGAGGTCCACGTCCGCGACCTGGAGCCGCGCCTTCGCGAGCGTGGTCCGGATCGCGTCGGCCGGGGCGATGGTGAACTCCACCGGCGCGCGCGCGGCGCCGCCCCAGGCGCGCAGGCGCCCGAGCACCGGCAGCCCCTCGCGCGCGGCGCGCTCGGCGCTCGCGAGCACCAGCGCCGCCGCCCCGTCGTTGATGGAGGAGGAGCTGGCGGCGGTGACGGTCCCGTCCTTCTTGAACGAGGGCCGGAGGGTCGGGATCTTCTCCGGGCGCGCGCCCTTCGGCCCGTCGTCCTCCGCCACGACCGTCTTCTCGCCCTTCCTGCCCTCGATCTCCACCGGGACGATCTCGGCCTTGAACGCCCCCGCCTTCCACGCCTCGACGGCGCGGCGGGTGGACTCGATCGCGTACTCGTCCTGCGCGGCGCGCGAGATCCCCTGGGTGGCGGCGCAGTGCTCGGCGCACATGCCCATGTGCTGCTGGCCGTACACGTCCCAGAGGCCGTCGTGGATCATCCCGTCCACCAGCTCCACGTTGCCCATCCGCGCGCCGGTCCGCGCGGTCCGATCGTAGTACGGGACGTTCGACATCGACTCCATGCCGCCCGCCACCACCACGTCGGCGTCCCCGAGCGCGATGGCCTGCGCGGCGGAGATCACCGCCTTCAGGCCGGAGCCGCACACCTTGTTGAGCGTCCAGGCGGGCGTCTTCTCCGGGAGGCCCGCGTAGATCGCGGCCTGCCGGGCCGGGGCCTGCCCCTCGCCCGCCTGGAGCACGTTGCCCATCACCACCTCGTCCACCGCCGAGGGCTCCACCCCGGCGCGCGCGAGCGCGGCGCGGATGGCCACCGCGCCGAGGCGCGGGGCGGTGACGGAGGCGAGCGAGCCGAGGAAGGAGCCGATGGGCGTGCGCGCCGCCCCGACGATGACCACTTCGCGTCCGGTCATGGTGACCTCTGGGTGAGGGACCCGCCCAAGGGACCTCGGGCGGCGCCCCGAAGATAGGAAGGCGTTTCCCCGCTCGTCAACCAATCGTCGGAGTCCGTCGCCCGGCGCCGCGCCCCGTCCGGTTCGTTGCGGTCGCGGCCCTGATCTGCGTGCCCGCGGGCCGCCCCGGGCGCGTCCGCGCGCCTCCCCCGCACTGCGCGCCGCCTTGCCCGGTCCGCCGGACCGCCGCTACGCTCCCGGCCCATGACGCCATCACCGACGGTCACACCGGCGCTCGTCGTCCACGGGGGCGCGGGGCAGCGCAGCCCCGACCGCGCGACCGACGCGCCGCGGCTCGAGGGGCTCCGCCGCGCCTGCGAGGCCGGCTGGCAGGTCCTCTCCCGGGGCGGCGCCGCCCTCGACGCGGTGGAGGCCGCGGTGCGGGTGCTGGAGGACGACCCGCTGTTCAACGCCGGCAGGGGCGCCGCGCTCACCGCCGAGGGGGCGGTCGAGCTGGACGCGTCGATCATGGACGGCGCCACGCTGGGCTGCGGCGCGGTGGCCGTGGTCCGCGACGTGGCGAACCCGATCTCGCTCGCCCGGGCGGTGATGGAGCGCTCGCCGCACGTGCTGCTCGCCGGCGAGGGCGCCTCGGCGTTCGCCCGCGAGGTGGGGATCCCGGCCTGCGACCCGGCCGCGCTCGTCACGTCCGCGCAGCGGGCCCGCTTCGAGGCGGAGCGCGCCGCGGCGCGCGGGAAGCCGGGGCACGGGACGGTCGGCGCGGCGGCGCGGGACGCGCGGGGCCACCTCGCCGCGGCCACCTCCACCGGCGGGATGATGCTGAAGCGCGCCGGCCGGGTGGGCGACACGCCCATCATCGGGGCGGGCACCTACGCCGACGACGCCTCGGCGGCGGTCTCCTGCACCGGCCACGGCGAGCGCGTCATCCAGGTGACCCTGGCGCGGTACGCGGCCGACCGGGTGGCGGCCGGCGCCGCGCCGGGGGAGGCGGCCCGCGAGGCGGTGCGGATGCTCGCCGCGCGCGTGCAGGGCGAGGGCGGCCTCATCCTGGTCGGCCCGGCGGGCGACCCGGCGTTCGCGTTCTGCACCGAGGTCATGAGCCGCGCCTGGATCGGGCAGGACGGGGTGGTGCGCGCCGAGGTCTGAGGGGGCGCGCGGCCGCGCCGGCGCGCCGCCCGCCTACCCGCGGGTGATGCGGCCGGAGCCGGCCACGGCGGCCTGCTCCACCCGGCCCTCGCCCCACCACCGGACGTCGCCGGAGCCGGACACCGCCGCGCGGAGCGTGCCGCCGGACAGCGTGACCTCGGCGTCGCCCGAGCCGGCGATCTGCACCGCCGCGTCGTGCGCCGCGAGCCGGCGGCCCAGGATCTCGCCCGAGCCCTTCACGGCCGCGTCCAGGCGGTCGGCGCGCCCGTCCAGCTCCGCGGAGCCGGAGCCGGTGAGCTCGACCCGCAGCTTCCCGGCGGTGCCGGTCCAGCGCAGGTGGCCGGAGCCGCTCATGGAGAGCACCTGGTCGCCGCGCGCCCCGTCCACCGAGGCGCTCCCGGAGCCGGCCAGCGCGAGCCGCTCGAGCGCGGGCACGGTGACCTCGACGCGCGGCCCGCGGTACGAGCGGAGGTCGCGCTCGTTGCGGATGGTGAGCGTGCCGCCGCGGACCTCGGTGACGATCTCGGGCTGGAGGTTCTCGTCGGCCACCACCACCACCGACTGCGCGGGCCCGACCTTCACCTCGAGGTCGAGCGAGCCGGCGAGCTGGATGGCCTGGAAGGCCGGGACCTCCCGGCGCTGGTGCACCACGTGGCCGTCGCCGTCCACGGCGGCGGCGGAGAGCGGTGCGGTGAGGGCCGCGGCGGCGGCGAGGGCGGCGAGGCGCATGCGTTCCTCCGGCGATGGTGCGGGCGCGGGAGGGCGCGGCGTCGCCGCCGCGCCCCCCGCACCGGGTCCTCTCTCCCAGAGCGGACCCGGGCCCATACGCAGCGTGCGCCGGCCTTATTTCACCCGCCCGTCCCCGACCCGCCGGGGAGCCGCGCGGCGGCGTCCATGAACGGCTTCACGATGTCGAGCGGCAGCGGGAACACGATGGTCGAGTTCTTCTCGGCGGAGATCTCGACCAGCGTCTGGAGGTAGCGGAGCTGCAGCGCCCCCGGCGAGCGGGCGATCACGTCGGCCGCCTGCCCCAGCTTCTCGGCCGCCTGGTACTCGCCCTCGGCGGCGATGACCTTCGACCGCCGCTCGCGCTCCGCCTCGGCCTGCTTGGCCATGGCGCGGCGCATCTCGTCGGGGAGGTCCACCTGCTTCACCTCCACCGCGGTCACCTTCACGCCCCACGGCTCGGTGTGGCGGTCGATGATCTCCTGGAGCTGCCGGTTGATCTTGTCGCGCTGGCTGAGCAGGTCGTCGAGCTCCACCTGGCCGAGCACCGAGCGCAGCGTGGTCTGCGCGAACTGGCTGGTCGCGAACAGGAAGTCGGTGACCTGCAGGAACGCCCTGTCGGCCTGGAGCACGCGGAAGTAGATGACCGCGTTCACCTTCACCGACACGTTGTCGCGCGTGATGACGTCCTGCGGCGGGACCTGCTCGGCGGTCACGCGCATGTCGATGATGATCATCCGGTCGATGAACGGGACGATCCACTTCAGGCCGGCGGTGCGGATCCCGGCGAAGCGCCCGAGCCGCAGCACCACGCCCTGCTCGTACTCGTTCACGATCCGGATGCCGGACAGGAACCAGATGACCACCAGCGCGACCGGGACGGCGACTCCGAGGAGCGGCATGCTTTCCTCCCTGCGGCCGTCACGTCACCAACGGTGAGCGGCGCGCGTCCGCTCCGTTCTAGCCGTTCCGCGGCCCCTCGGCCACCACCGTGACCGTCAGCCCCTGCACGGCCACCACCCGCACGGCGGCGCCGCGCGGGATGGGCGCGTCGCTGCGCGCCTGCCAGTACTCACCGTGCACGAACGCCTCGCCCGCCGCGGGCCCGATGTCGGAGAGCGCCTCGCCGGCCGCGCCCACCAGCGCGGGCGCGCCCAGGTGGAGCGGCGCGCGGCGCACGCGCGCCACGTTCCAGGCCATGAACGCGAGCAGCAGGGCCAGCGCGGCCGGCGTGGGCCAGATCACCCACGGTGACAGCCGGAGCGCCCCCGGGTCGAACCAGTCGCCCGGCGCGGAGGTGTTCACGAAGAACAGCGTCCCGAGCACCAGGCAGGCCGCGCCGGCCAGCCCGGCCAGCCCGTGCGCGGTGATGTACGCCTCGGCCACGAGCAGCCCGACGCCGGCGAGCAGCAGGATCACCGCCCCGACGTTCACCGGGATGACGCGCATGGCGAGGAACGCGAGGAACAGGCAGAACCCGCCCGCCGCGCCGGGGAAGATCATGCCCGGGTGGTAGAACTCGACCGCGATCCCGAGCATCCCGACCAGCATCAGGATCGCCATGACGTTCGGGTCGGCGAGGAACCCGAGCAGCCGCTGCCGGACGGTCGGCTCGTACGGCTCGACCGCCGCGCCCGCCACGCGCAGCGGGCGCGCCGCCGCCCCCTGCCCCACCTTCCGGCCGTCGGCCTTCGCGAGCAGCTCGGGCAGATCGGCGGCCACCAGGTCCGCCACCTTCAGCTTCAGCGCCTCCTCGGCGGTGACCGACACGCTCTCGCGCACCGCCTTCTCGGCCCAGTCGGCGTTCCGCCCGCGGGCGGCCGCGACGCTGCGCGCGAAGGCGGCGGTGTCGTTCTCCACCTTCTTCGCCATGTCCTTGCCGGCCTCCTCGGCCACGTCCCTGCCCGCGCCGGTGACCGGGTGCGCCGCGCCGATGTTGGAGGTCGGGTGCATGGCCGCGACGTCGGCGGCGAGCGTGAGGAACACGCCGGCCGAGCCGGCCCGCGCGCCGGCCGGGCCGACCCACACGATCACCGGCACCTCGGTGGCGAGCATGGCCTGGACGATCTCGCGCGTCGCGTCGAGCTGGCCGCCGGGCGTGTCGAGCGTCACCACCAGCGCCGCGAACCCGCCGGTGCGGGCGCGCGCCAGGGCGGCCTCGAGGTACTCGACCGTGCCGCCGGTGATGGGGCCCTTCACCACCGCCGAGAGGACCCGGGC
>NZ_BAZG01000140.1 GCF_000964525.1 Anaeromyxobacter sp. PSR-1 | reverse complement strand
CCTCGGTCGGCGCGCCGCGCGCCCACATGAAGTGGAAGCGGACCGGGTTCGGGATCACGGTCGCGAGGAACGCGGCCTGGCGCGGGGTGAGCTCGGCGGCGGGCACGCCGAACCAGTGGCGCGCGGCGGGGCCGATGCCCCACAGCCCCGGGCCCCACTCGGCCACGTTCAGGTAGATCTCGAGGAGCCGCGCCTTGGGCACGGTCGCCTCGAGCGCCACCGTGAGCGCCGCCTCGCGCACCTTGCGCGCCAGCGTCTTCTCGCGGGAGAGGTACAGGTTCTTCGCGAGCTGCTGCGAGATGGTCGATCCGCCGCGCACCAGCCGGCCGCGCTCGGCGGCGGCGGCGAAGGCGTTGCGCAGCTCCTCGAACTCGAAGCCGGAGTGGCCGTAGAAGCCGGCGTCCTCGCTCGCGGTCACCGCGCGGATCACGTGCTGCGGCAGGCTGGCGAGCGGGACGAAGTCGGGGTTGCGCGGGCCCACCAGGATCTCGGGCGGCGTGCCGCGCTCGACCTCGGGCCGGTGCACGAACGGCGCGCGCAGCGCCACCGGCGGCGCGCGCCGGGCCGCCTCGCGCATGCGCGCCAGGTCCAGCCCGGCGTCCAGCGTCCAGGCGGCCGGCGCGAGCAGCGGGCCGGCCAGGTCGAGGTGGGCGTCGAGCGTGCCGGCGGGCCGCGGCGCCTCCGGCGGCAGCCCCAGGGCCGGCGGCAGCGCGGCGACGGCCGCGGCGAAGTCGAGCTTCTCGAGCCGCACCGAGAGCTCGAAGGGGAGGCCGGGGCCGAGCCGGGCCCCGCCGGACACGGCGGCGGGGATGGCGCCGAAGAGCACCACGCGCCCCCCGGAGAGCGACACGCGCCGCTCCGCGCCCTGCCAGGCGACGTCGCCCTCGGCGGTGGCGGAGATCGGCCCGAGCGGCTCGGCGCCGATCCGCTCGCCGGCCACCGTGGCCCCCTCCACCGCGAGCACGGCGCGCCCGCCGAGGCGGGACAGATCCGGCGCCGCGTCCAGCGTCGCGTCGAGCGAGAGCGTGCCGTCGCGCAGCGACACCGCCTCCGCGCCCAGCGCCTCGGGGATCGCGGCGGGCCCGAGGTGGCGCACGCCCAGGGTGACGCGCCAGCCGGAGGGCTCCCGCCGCGCGTCCACGGCGGCCGTCGCGCCGCCGGGCAGGCGCAGGTCGGCGCGGAGGCGCTCCTCGCCGTCGCCGCGGTCGCGCGCGAGCCGGGCGTCGAGCGGTCCCAGCTCCACGTACCGGCCGTGGAGCGCGAAGGCCACCACCAGGTCTCGCACCTGCACCGACGGCCACGGGGCCTCGTCCGCGTCCTGCGGCGGCTCGGGGGCGGCGGGGGACGGGGCGCGCGCCGGCGCGGCGGCGCGGCGGGAAGGGGAGCCCCGCAGGCGCTCGCCGAGCTCCAGCAGCGATCGCCCGGAGCGGCCCGCCTCCACGCGCACCCCGGTCATCCGCACCGAGGCGAGCTCGGCGCGGCCGGCCAGCAGCGCGAGGAGCCGCGGCCGGGCCTCGACCCGCTCGACGCGCAGCACCGGCGGGGCCCCCGGCCCCACGCCGGCGATGGCGAGCGGGCCGAACGAGACGCGGAGCAGCGGCGAGACGTGGACGTCGGGGCCCAGGGTGACGTCGCCCACCGACGCGCGCAGGCCGGCGAGGATCCGGCGGCGGAGCGCGGCCTCCGCGGCGGGGCGCGACAGCGCCACCAGCGCCACCCCGTACAGGCACGCGAGCGCCAGCGCGCCCCAGGCCGCGGCGCGCCAGAGGGGGCGCAGCGCCAGGCGGGGGCGGGAGGGGGTGGGCGACGGGGAAGCCATGGAATCGCGCGCTCTTTACCGGGCGGGTCGCAGGGGGTCAACCGGTTCCCCGGCCGGCCCGTGGACGCGCACTCGAGGGGATGAAACCGCCGTCCTGGCTGTTAACATCCCGGCGAATGGCGTTCCTGGGCCCCAGCCTGCGACGGAGGAAGGTGGACGAGCGGCCGGGCACCCGGACGACCGCCGCCATCCTGCTGTCGCTCGCGTTCAACGCCTTGATCTTGCTGATCCTCGGCCGCGTGGGCGCGTTCCAGCTCGGGAAGCCCGCCGCGGTCCGGCCGGTGGCGCTCGCGCCGCTCACCGCCGACCAGTGGGCGGCCAACCGCGCCATCGTGGGCGGCCAGCCCCCGCCCGCCGCCGCGCGGCCGCCGGAGCTGCCGAAGATCCCGCCGCCCCCGCCGCCGCCGGAGGAGCGCCGGGCGCACGGGCAGATCGTGGACGTGGCGCCGTCGAAGGACTCGCGCCCGCCGAAGGACTCCCGCTTCCTGTCCGACCGCGACAACACCGTCGAGAAGGAGTCGCGCTCGCGCTTTGCGGGGACCCAGGCATTCGAGAACACGCTGCCGGCGCCGTCGGACGGCCTGAAGCGGAAGGCGCCGGCGCCGCAGCCGGAGGCCGGCGAGAACGGCCAGGCCGCGAAGAGCACGCCGGGCAAGGAGGGGCCGTCGGCGCCGCGCGGCACCGGCGCGGAGAAGCTGGTCATCCCGGAGCAGCGGGCGCAGGAGCGGCTGGCGCTCGCGCCGAGGCCGGCGGAGCCGGGCTCGGGCGACGTCCCGGTCGCGCCCCGGGCCGACCAGCAGCGGCTGAACGGCGGCGGTCAGGCCCTGCAGGTGCCCGGCGGCGCCGGCGCGCAGGGCGGCGGCCGCAAGTCGGGCATCGACCGGCGGCTCCTGCCGGATCCGCAGAACCTCGCGCGCATCGCCGGCGGCCCCAGCCCGGACCGGCTCGAGGGCGTGGAGGAGGGCGACGCCACCGCGCTCAACACCCGCTCGTTCAAGTACGCCACGTTCATCAACCGCGTCGGCATGGCCATCTACCGCGAGTGGGATCCGAACCGGGCGTACCAGGCGCGGGATCCCGACGGGAAGGTCTACCCGGCGCGCGACCGCACCACGTCGATCGAGCTGGTGCTCGACGGCGAGGGCACGATCCGCTTCGTGAAGCTGCTCGACTCGAGCGGCCTCGACTTCCTCGACCAGGAGGTGGTCCGGGCGGCGCGGGCGGCCGGGCCGTTCCCGAACCCGCCCGCGGGGCTGGTGGACGCGAGCGGGCAGATCCACCTCGCGCTGGCCTACACGCTGGAGATGCGGCGGGCCTCGCGGGTGCAGGTGCTCATGCCCTCGCTGCCGTCGCAGCGGCCGTATCCGGAGTGATTCGCCGCGCCCGCGTCCGCGGGCCGGTCCCGTTCCACAGGAGGAGCCCAGATGCCCCAGGTGCAGCGCGTCCCGATGCGCGCGGTCAAGAACGTGGTCCTCATCGCGCACGACAGCCGCAAGCAGGACCTGCTGGACTGGGTGAAGTACAACCGGCCGGTGCTGCGCGAGCACCGCCTGTTCGCCACCGGCACCACCGGCGGGCTGGTGCAGGCGCAGACCGATCTCCCGGTCACCCGCTTCAAGAGCGGCCCGCTCGGCGGCGACCAGCAGGTGGGCGCGAAGATCGCCGAGGGCGAGCTGGACGTGCTGGTGTTCTTCTGGGATCCGCTCGAGCCGCAGCCGCACGATCCGGACGTGAAGGCGCTGCTCCGGATCGCGGTGCTCTACAACATCCCCACCGCGTGCAACCGCGCCACCGCCGACTTCCTGGTGGCCTCGTCGCTCTTCCACGGCGAGTACGAGCGCATCGTGGAGGACCACGCCGCGAAGCGGCAGGCCTGGCTGGCCGGCCACGGCAGTCGCTAGGTTCCGCTACAGCTTCAGCGTCCCCTTCACGCCGATCTGGAACCAGCTGTGGAAGGCCCGGTCGTGGATGCGGCCGGACTCGTCGCCCCAGCCCGGCACCGACACGTCGTAGCTCGTGTACTGCCCGGCGCTCCACGAGACGAACGGGCCCATGGTCAGGTACGGCGAGAGCGCGAGGTCGAGGCCCGCCTCCAGCATCGGGAACTCGAAGCCCGCCCAGCTGAACTCCGCGATGGTCCCGGTGCCCGGCTCGTACGCCTCCGCGTTCAGCACCTCCAGCCCCATCCCGAAGCCGACCCACGGGTCGACCACCTGGTACGGCTGGAGGTGGAACTGCACGTCGAAGCCGAAGCGGATGTCCGAGCCGTCGCAGGAGCGGCCCTGGACGCAGAAGTCCTTCGAGATCGAGGCCGGCGCGAGCTCGAGGTAGATGCCGCCCCACACCGCCGGGTTGAAGCGGTAGCCCAGCTCGAGCCAGATCGGCACCTTGTGCCGGACGAGGTCGTCGAGCTTCGGGTAGAGCGGCGCGCCGGTCGCGTCCACCTCGTCGGAGATGTCCCCGGCGGGCGCGCCGTAGGCGAGGCGCGCGGAGAGCGTGAGCCCCTGCTCGCGCGGCCCGGCGGGCTGGCGCGGCGGCGGCCGGCGGGGATCGTACTGGCCGGCGGCCAGCGCGGGCAGGGCGGCGACGACGAACAGGGCGAGCAGGCGGTTGCGCATGGTTCCTCCGCGGCCCCACGGGGCGCGCCGCGATGATAGCGCGCCCGCCGGCCGGCTACTCGACGTTCATGCCCGGCTGCCAGCGCAGCACGGGCTTGCGCGCCGCGCGCGTCTCGTCGAGGCGCGCGCGGACCGGCCGTGTGGGCGCGGCGCGCACCGCCTCCGGGTCCGTCTTCGCCTCCTCCGCGATGGCCTTCATGGCGGCGACGAACGCGTCCAGCGTCTCGCGCGACTCGGTCTCGGTCGGCTCGATCATGAGCGCGCCGTGCACCACCAGGGGGAAGTAGATGGTGGGCGGGTGGAACCCGTGGTCGATGAGGCGCTTCGCCACGTCCATGGTCGTGACGCCGGCGTCCTTCTGCTGGGCGTCGTCGAACACCACCTCGTGCAGCGAGTCGGTGGGGTAGGGCAGGTGGTACGTGCCCTCCAGCTGCTTGCGCACGTAGTTCGCGTTCAGCACCGCCAGCTCGGCGGTGGCGCGCACGCCCTCCGGGCCGTACTCGCGGATGAGCGCCCAGGCGCGCACGAACATGCCGAAGTTGCCCCAGAACTCGCGCAGCTTGCCGATGGTCTGGGGCCGCTCGCGCGCCTCGGTCACCAGGCGGTAGCGCTCGCCCTCCTTCACCACCAGCGGCAGCGGCAGGTGCGGCACGAGCGCCGCCTTCACCGCCACCGGGCCGGAGCCCGGGCCGCCGCCGCCGTGCGGGGTCGCGAACGTCTTGTGCAGGTTGTACTGCATGACGTCGAAGCCCATGTCGCCGGGCCGCGCCACGCCGAGCAGCGCGTTCATGTTGGCGCCGTCGCCGTACACCAGGCCGCCCTTGGCGTGGACGATCCCGGCGATCTCGGCGATGTGCGACTCGAACACGCCCAGCGTGTTCGGGTTGGTGATCATGATGGCCGCGACGTCCTCGTCCATGGCGGCGCGGACCGTCTCCGGGTGCAGGCGGCCGTCCGGGCCGGAGGCGAGCTGCACCACCGCGTAGCCGTTCAGGGCCGACGAGGCCGGGTTGGTGCCGTGCGCGGTGTCGGGGATGAGCACCTTCTTGCGCGGGTTGCCGCGCGCCTCGTGGTACGCGCGGATGAGCATGAGGCCGGTCAGCTCGCCCTGCGCGCCCGCGGCCGGCGCGAGCGTGGTGGCGTCGAAGCCGGCGATCTCGGAGAGCGCCCGCTCCAGCCGGTACATCAGCTCGAGCGCGCCCTGCGCCAGCTCGGCGGGCGCGAGCGGGTGGAGCTCGGCGAAGCCGGGCAGGCGCGCCAGCGCCTCGCTCGACTTCGGGTTGTACTTCATGGTGCAGGAGCCGAGCGGGTAGAACCCGGTGTCGATGCCGTGGTTCCAGGAGGAGAGCCGGGTGAAGTGCCGGACCACCTCCAGCTCGGACAGCTCCGGCAGCCCGTCCACCGCCGGGCGCACCAGCGCGGCGGGGAGGTCGCTCGCGTCGAAGTCGGCGGGGGGCGGGGGCAGCGAGACGCCGCAGCGCCCGCGCGAGCCGTGCTCGAACACGAGCGGCTCCTCGTACGCGAGGCCGCGCACCGCGCCGCCCAGGCCGGGCGCCTCGGCCGCGGCGCCGCCGCCCTTCGCCTCCTGCTCCATGCTCGGCTTCCAGCCGGTCGGGTTCGCCATGGCTAGCTCCTCACCGCGCCCGCGAAGAGCTGGATGAGCTCGGGGCCGTGCAGCTCGGTCGTCGCGCAGAGCAGGGCGCCCTTCGCGTGCGGCGCGTCCGGGTACCAGCGCGCCAGCGGCGCGTCCGGGTACCAGCGCGCCAGCGGCGCGCCGGCCACGATGCCGCGCTTGGCGAGCCTCGCCACCACCGCCTCGGCGTCGCCCACGTCGAACACCTGCTCGTTGAAGAACGGCCCGGAGTACACCGGGCGGCAGCCGGCCCGCTCCATGGCGTCGCGCAGCATGCGGGCGCGCCCGTGGTTGAGGCGCGCCAGCTCGGCGAGGCCGCGCTTGCCGAGCAGCGACAGGTGGATGGTGGAGGCCAGCGCGCACAGGCCGGAGTTGGTGCAGATGTTCGACGTCGCCTTCTCGCGGCGGATGTGCTGCTCGCGGGTGGAGAGCGTCAGCACGAAGCCGCGCCGCCCCTGCTTGTCCACGGTCGCCCCGGCCACGCGGCCGGGCATCTGGCGCACGCTCTTCTCGCGGGTGGCGAGGAAGCCCGGGGCCGGGCCGCCGAAGGACATGGGGTTGCCGAAGCTCTGGAACGTGCCCACCGCGACGTCGGCGCCGAGCGCGCCGGGCGACTGGAGCAGGCCCAGCGAGACGGCCTCGGCGGTGGCCGAGACGGTGAGCGCGCCGGCCTTGCGGGCGATGGCGGCCGCCTCGGGCAGCGCGTCCACCACGCCGAGGAAGTTCGGGTAGCCGAGGATGACGCAGGCGGTCCGGCCGTCCACCGCCTGCTCCAGCGCGGCGAGGTCGGTGCGCCCGTCGGCGCCGAACGGCACCGTGACGATCTCGTCGCCGGTCGAGCGCAGGTAGGTGGCGAGCACCTTGCGGTACTCGGGGTGGAGCGCGGCGGAGACCACCACCTTGTCGCGCCCGGTGATCCGGCCGGCCATGAGCGCCGCCTCGGCGGTGGCAGTCGCGCCGTCGTACATGGACGCGTTCGAGACGTCCATGCCGGTGAGCAGGCACACGAACGTCTGCCACTCGAACAGCGCCTGCAGCGTGCCCTGCGAGATCTCAGGCTGGTAGGGCGTGTACGCGGTGAAGAACTCGCCGCGGAGCAGGAGCTGGTCCACCACCGGCGGCACGTGGTGCGGGTAGCACCCCGCGCCGGCGAACGGCGGGTGGGCGGTCTCGTTGCGGGCCGCCAGGCGGCGCAGCTCGGAGAACAGCGCGATCTCGTCCGCCGCGGGCGGCAGGTCCAGCGGGCGGTCGAGCCGGAGCGCCTGCGGGATCGAGCGGAACAGCTCGTCGACGCGCTCCGCGCCGATGACGTCGAGCATGGCGCGGACGTCGTCCGGGGTGTGCGGGTGGTATCGCAAGGCTTGGCTCCGCGGCGACCTCGCCGCGAGGGAGGGGGACCGCCCGGCGGGCGGCGCTCGGCGCTACTCCTGCTCCTCGACGAACGCCTTGTACGCGGCGGCGTCCATGAGCGTCTCGAGGTCCTTCGGATCCGAGGGCTCGATGGTGATCATCCAGCCCTCCTCGTACGGATCCTCGTTGATGGTCTCGGGGGCGTCGGAGAGCGGGTCGTTCACCTCGATCACCTTGCCGGAGATCGGGGCGAACAGCTCGGACACGGCCTTGGTGGACTCGACCACGCCGAACGACTCGCCCTTCTTGACCGTGTCGCCCACGTCCGGGAGCTCGACGTAGACGACGTCGCCGAGCTGCTCCTGGGCGAAGTCGGTGATCCCGACCACGATCGCGCTGCCCTTGCGGCGCGCCCACTCGTGCTCGCGCGTGTACCTGAGGTCCTCGGGGATTTCCATGGTCGTCTCTCCGTCACTTCCGCGTGTAGAACGGCGTCTTCACGGCCTTGGCCGCCGCGGCCCGGCCGCGGATCTCGACTGCGAAGGTGGAGCCCTCGGCGGCGAGCGCGGGGGGCACGTAGGCGAGCCCGATGGCGGTGCCGAGCGACGGGCTCTTGGTCCCGCTGGTCACCTCGCCCACCTTGCGGCCGTCCTGCAGCACCGGGTAGCCGTGCCGCGGGATGCCCGCGTCGGTGAGCTGGAACCCCACCAGCTTGCGCGAGAGCCCCTGCTCCTTCTGCTTGAGCAGCGCGTCGCGGCCGATGAACTCGCCCTTGTCGAGCTTCACCACCCAGGCCAGCCCGGCCTCGAGCGGCGTGGTGGTCTCGTCCATGTCCGAGCCGTAGAGGCGGTACGCCATCTCCAGGCGCAGCGAGTCGCGCGCGCCGAGGCCGCACGGGGCGATCCCCTCCGGCGCGCCCGCCTCCATGAGCGCGTCCCAGAGGCGCGGGCCCAGGTCGGCGCGGCAGAACAGCTCGAAGCCGTCCTCGCCGGTGTAGCCGGTGCGGGCCACCATGCAGCGGACGCCGGCCACGTCGCCCTCGCCGAAGCGGTAGCTGCGCATGGCGGAGAGGTTCACGGTGGTGAGCCGCTGCAGGAGCTGGGCGGCGAGCGGGCCCTGCAGCGCGAGCTGCGCCCAGTCGTCCGACTCGTTGCGGACGTCGGCGCCGGCGGCGTGGCCCGCGAGCCACTCGAAGTCCTTTTGCCGGTTGCCCGCGTTGACGCAGACGAGCAGGTCCTCGGCGCCGCGGCGGTAGACCACCACGTCGTCCACGATGCCGCCGGAGTCGCGGCACAGGCAGCCGTACTGCGCCTGCCCGTCGGCCACCTTGGAGAGGTCGTTCGTGAACAGCCGGCCGAGCGCGGCGAGCGCCCGCGGGCCGCGGAACACGACCTCGCCCATGTGCGAGACGTCGAACAGGCCGACGCGGGTGCGGACGGTCTCGTGCTCGGCGAGGATCCCCGAGTACTGGACCGGCATCTGCCAGCCGGCGAACTCCACGATCCGTGCGCCGGCGCGGACGTGCGTGTCGTAGAGGGGCGTGCGCAGGGCCATGGGCGCCTCGGGTGGGGATGGGCGGGCGGATTCTATCGGGGTTGACCGGAGGGTCAAGCGCGCCAGGACGCGGGATTTCGCGCCCGGCGCGCCCGAGCAGTAGCCGCTCGCGCGGGGGTCCGCAAGGTGCCATCGCGCGTTCCAGGCGGCACCGGAAGGGGCTGGGGCACGGGCGCACGGCCGGACGGGCGGCCGGCGCCGGGCGCCGGCGCGCTCACCGGCACGCGACCGGCTCGCAGCGTCCCGCGCCCGCGGCCGCGCAGCAGTAGAGCGCGGTGCCGTCGTCCGACTCGAAGCGGTAGCGCCAGCCGCCGTCGCCCACCTCGAGCACGCCGAAGCCCCAGCGCACCGCCGCGAAGAGCAGCTCGGCGCCGGGCGCGGAGACCTCGTGGAAGCGCTCCGCGCCGCGCGCGCGGGAGCCGTTGCCGGACACGAGCACGTCCACGCCGCCCGGCGTCCGCAGGTGCTGCAGGTCGTGGTCGTGCCCGGCGAGCCAGGCCCGGATCCGGCCCTGGCCGGCCGCGAGCAGGCGATCGACGCGCGAGAGGTACTCCGGCGTCGCGTCGTCGTGGTGGGAGCCGGCGGTGACCGCGGGGTGGTGGCCGACCAGGAAGCAGGCGCGCGCGTCGCAGCCGGCCGCCGCGGCGGCCACGAACGCCTCCTCGTCGGCGAAGGTGAAGCCGCCGTAGTCGCCCTTGAGCAGGTTCGTGTCCACCACGATGAAGCGGGCGGGGCCGCGGTCCACGGCGTAGTGCCGGCCGGGCATGGACCAGAGCGGCGACGCGTGCGCCACCTCGAGGCAGGCCTTGCGCCGCGCCGCGGTGGCAGGCTCCACGCCGGGCACGGCGCAGCTCCCGGCGGTGGCGACGTCGTGGTTCCCGAGCGCGAGGTGGATGGGCACGCCCGCCAGCGGCGCGAACGCGTCCTCGAAGCGCGCGAAGCTGGGATCGGCGGGGGCGGCGTAGCCCGCGGCGACCGTGTTCCCGTCGTCGGCGAAGCGGCAGTCGGCCGCGCCGGGCACGGTGGCGTCCGGCCCGCAGTTGTAGACGTTGTCGCCGGGCGCGACGGCGAGGTCGAACGGCGCCCGCCGGTGCGCCGCGGCCATGCCGTCGGAGACGGCGCGCTGCTGGCAGTTCGGCTCGCCGATGTCCGCCACGTGCAGCACGCGGAGCGTCGGCGAGAAGGGCGGGGCGGCCGCCGGCGCGCGGGCCGCGCCGCTCCGGTAGGTGTAGTCGAGGTCGACGCAGGTGCAGCAGCCCGAGGCGCCCACGAGCGCCACGGCCATGGCCGCGAGCGCCCGGGCGCAGCGCCTCACCGGGCGACCCGCTTCGCGAGCTCCACCGTGTTCACGAGCAGCATGGCGCGCGTCATCGGGCCGACGCCGCCCGGCACCGGGGTGATGGCGGCGGCGCGCGCGGCGGCCGCCGCGAACTCCACGTCGCCCACCAGCTTCCCGTCGGCGAGGCGGTTCATGCCCACGTCGATCACCACCGCGCCCTCCTTCACCCACGCGCCCTTCACCAGCTCGGCCTTGCCGATGGCGGCCACCAGGATGTCGGCGCGGCCGACCTCGCCGGCGAGGTCGGCGGTGCGGGAGTGGGCGATGGTCACGGTGGCGTGCCGCTCGAGCAGCATCATCGCCATGGGCTTGCCCACGATGTTGGAGCGGCCCACCACCAGCGCGCGCTTGCCCTTCGGATCGACCTTCGCCTCGTCGAGCATCCGCATCACGCCGGCGGGCGTGCAGGGGCGGGGGACGCCGGCGATGCCGATCGAGAGCGCGCCCACGTTGAACGGGTGGAAGCCGTCGGCGTCCTTGGCGGGCGAGATGGCGTCGAGCACGGCGCGCTCGTCCACGTGCTTCGGCAGCGGCAGCTGCACCAGGATGCCGTGCACCGCCGGGTCCGCGTTCAGCCGCGCGATGAGCGCGAGCAGCTCGGCCTGCGCCGTGGTGGCGGGGAGGTGGTGCTCCACGGAGGTGATGCCCACCTCCTCGCAGTCCTTGCGCTTCCCGCGCACGTAGATGGCGGAGGCGGGGTCGTCGCCCACCCGGACCACGGTGAGGCCCGTCTGCACGCCGCGGGCGGCCAGCGCGCGGACCTCGGTCGCCACCTCGCCCTTCACCTTCGCCGCGATCTGCTTGCCGTCGATGAGGATCATGAGGCGCGCGAGTATAGAGCAGGCCGCGCGCCCGTGTCCCCCATCCTGGACGCTTGTGGCGCGCGCCGCGCGTGCGAACCGTGCTCGGCGGACCACCCCTCGCTCCCGACCACGCCCGGAGGCCG
>NZ_BAZG01000141.1 GCF_000964525.1 Anaeromyxobacter sp. PSR-1 | reverse complement strand
GGCGGCGAGGAGCCCGGCGCACAGGAGCGGCAGCGCGGCGCGGGCGCGGCGGGGAACGGCGGATCTCGCGGCGCGGGCGACCTCGCCGTGGCGCATGCTCACCTCCCGGGCGGCGGCTTGCCCAGCTCCTTCATGACGAGCTGCAGGTCCTCCCACGCCTTCTTCTTCTCCTCGGGGCTGCGCAGGAGATAGGCGGGGTGGAACGTCGGCATGAGCCGGATGCCTTCGTACTCGCGCCAGCGGCCGCGGAGCCGGGTGATGGGGGTCGTGTCCCGCAGGAGCGTCTGCGCCGCGAACTTGCCCAGCGCGACGACGACGCGCGGCCGGATGGCGGCGAGCTGGGCGCGCAGGAACGGCTCGCACGCCTCGATCTCGTCCGGCTCCGGGTTGCGGTTCCCGGGCGGGCGGCACTTCACCACGTTCGCGATGTAGACCTGCTCGCGCTGGTAGCCCATCGCCTGGATCATCTTCGTCAGGAGCTGGCCCGCCTTCCCGACGAACGGCTCGCCCTCGCGGTCCTCGTCCGCGCCCGGCCCCTCGCCCACGAACACCAGCTCGGCCTGGGGGTTCCCCACCCCGAACACGAGCGTGGTGCGGCCGCCGGCGAGCTTGCAGCGGCGGCAGTCGCCGAGCGCGTCGCGGACCTGGACGAGCGCCTCGCTCCCGCAGCCCTTCTCCGCGGCGGCGGACGGGCGGGAGGGCGCCTCCCGGGTTCCCGCGGGCGGGGTGTGCTGACCAGGAGGAGGGTGGGTCACGGGGGCAGCGCCGACCGGCGCGCTGCCCTCGGCCGCACGCCCGGCCGGCCGGGCATGCGCGACCGCCGCCGGCGGTTCCACGGGCAACGACGGCCTCGGAACCTCCCGGACGCCGGCCGCCTCCAGCCAGCGCAGGTGTCGCGCCAGCTCGGCCGCGACCTCCGACACCGCCTCCCCTGAACGCGCTTCGCCCACCTGACCCCTCGAAAAAACAGGAACCTCGCGTTGCGACCGCCGCCGCGCGAAACCTAGAATCGAACCCCGATGAAGCTGCTCCGCCTGCTCCTCCCCGCCACCCTCGCCGCCGCCGCCGTCGCCATCCTCGCCTGGCCCTCCGACGCCCAGGCGTGGGGGCCGCTGGCGCACCTCAACTTTTCGGCGCAGGCCCTCGCGAACCTCGGGGTGGCGCAGCCCTCGCTGCGCCTGGTCCTGCAGGACTTCGGCAACGAGTTCCTCTACGGCTCCCTCGCGGCGGACATCGTGGTGGGCAAGAACATGGCCCGCTACCTGTACCACTGTCACAACTGGCGCGTGGGCTTCAACGTGTTCAAGCAGGCGAAGCCCGGGGCCGAGCAGGCCTTCGCGCTCGGCTTCCTCGCGCACCTCTCGGCCGACACGGTCGCGCACAACTACTTCGTGCCGTTCAAGACGGTCGCCTCGTTCCACAAGACCAACACCCGCCACGCCTACTGGGAGCTGCGCTACGACCAGCGCATGGACCGCGATCTCTCGCGGCTGGCGCGCCAGGTGTCCACCCGCGCCATCCGCGGCCACGACGACTTCCTGGCGCGCACGCTGACCGGCGCGTCGGTGATCCCGTTCGGCGTCTCGCGGCAGCTGTTCCGGTCGCTGCTGGTGAGCGCGCGGATGGGCCGCTTCCACCACGTCTCGCGGCTGGCGCTGGCGCGCGAGCGCAACCTGGTGCTCGAGCCCGATCTGGTCACCGAGACGAACGAGCTCGCGGTGCAGGCCATCCTCGGGCTGCTCGCCGAGGGCGAGCGCAGCCAGGCCGCGCGGGCCGACGCCACCGGCGCGCGCAACATCCGGCTCGCCACCGACCTCCGCAAGCAGCTGAAGGAGCGGACCGCGCGCCACCGGATCCCGTTCCGCGACGCGACCGACATCGCCGAGGAGACGCGCCTCAGCTTCCGGCGCGGCATCCACGGCAAGCTGATCCTGCCGCCGTCGATCGCGAAGCTGGCCGCGTGAGACCGCTCCCTCGACTCCGCGCGGCCCTGCCGCGAGCCCCCCGCTCACCCTGAGCGTAGGCGGGCCGGAGGCCCGCCGGAGTCGAAGGGCCGCGCTACGCTCGGGATGAGCGACCGGAGCCGACCGGTCCTTCCGCTCGTCCTGAGCCCGTCGAAGGACGAGCGATCAGCTCCGCGGCCGGCGCGCGTCGAGCACCGGCAGGATCCAGTCGAGGATCGCCTCGGCCACCTTGTCCTTCGTGCCCTCGATCTCGGCCAGCTCGGCGGCCGAGACGAGCGCCACGCGGTTGGTGTCGCCGCCGAAGCCGGCGCCCGGGGCGCCGACCTTGTTCGCCACCACCAGGTCGCAGCGCTTGCCCTTCAGCTTCTCGCGGGCGCGCGCGATGACCTCCTCGGTCTCCGCCGCGAACCCCACCAGCACCGGCGCGCCCGGCTTGCCGGCGTGGCGCTCGCCGAGCCCGGCCAGGATGTCCGGCGTGCGGGCGAGCACCAGCGTCTCGTCGCCGGGCTTCTTCTTGAGCTTGTGCGCGGCGGGCGCGGCGGGCCGGTAGTCCGACACCGCGGCCGCGCCCACGAACAGGTCCATCTCCGCCTGGGCCGCCTCGACGGCGCGCGCCATCTCCTCGGCGGTCTCGACGCGCACCACCTCGACGCCGGGCGGGTCCTCGAGCGCGGTGGGGCCCGAGACGAGCGTCACCTGCGCGCCCCGCCGGGCCGCCACCCTCGCCACCGCGTAGCCCATCTTCCCGGACGACGGGTTGGACACGAAGCGGACCGGGTCGATGGGCTCGCGGGTCGGGCCGGCGGTCACGAGCACCTTGCGCCCGGCCAGGTCCTGGCGCCCCAGCAGCCGCGCGGCGGCGAGCGCGATCTCCTGCGGCTCGGCGAGCCGGCCCTCGCCCACGTCGCCGTCGGCCAGCAGCCCAGCGGCGGGGCCGACCACGTGCATCCCGCGCGCGCGCAGCGCGGCCAGGTTCTCCTGCACCGCGACGTTGCGCCACATGCGCGTGTTCATGGCCGGGGCGAGGAGCACCGGGCAGGTGGCGGCGAGCACCGCGGTGGTGACCGCGTCGTCGGCCATGCCGGCGCGGATCCGCGCGATCAGGTCGGCGGTCGCGGGCGCCACCACCACCAGGTCGGCGACGCGCGCCATCTCCAGGTGGCCGTAGGTGAGGTCCGCCGCCGGCTCGAAGAGGTCGGTGAGCACCGGCGCGCCGGACAGCGCCTGGAAGGTGAGCGGGGCCACGAACCGGGTCGCGGCCGGGGTCATGGCGACGCGCACCTTGCCGTGACCCTTCACGATGAGTCTGGTGAGGTCGCAGGCCTTGTACGCGGCGATGCCGCCGCCCACGCACACCACCACCGTCCGGTTGCGGAAGTCCATGCGCGCATCTTACCCGCGTTCCGGCGCCGACGAGGGCGCGCGCGCGGCGGCCGGCGCGGCTATCATCCGCCCGAGTGGATCCCACCCGTCCCGGCCCGTCGCAGGGCGATGCGGCCCTGCCCCCGCCGCCGCCCCTTCCCTCCCCGGCGTCCCCGCCACCGGCCGGCGAGCCCGGGCCCGCGGCGCCCGCGGCCGCGCCGTTCCGCAAGAGCGGGCTCGCGTTCTTCGCGGTGGTCCTGCTGCTGTACGGCCCCGGCATCCTGGCCCAGCAGCTCCACCCGGCGGCGGGCCTGGCCTGGAGCGAGGTGTTCGTGTTCCTGCTGCCGGCGTTCGCGGCCGCGCTCGGCTCGAACCTGCGCCCGGTCCCCTACCTCGGCCTCGCCCGCCCGGCGGGCGTCCCGCTGGCGCTCGCGGCGCTGGCCGGCGCGGCGGGGTTCCTGGTGGCGAACGCGCTCATGTTCGCGTGGGTGGAGGTGCTCCCGCCGCGCATCACCGAGCTGTTCGACGTCGGCCGGCTCTTCGACACGCCGGGGCCGGAGCGGTACGCCATCGCGGCCGCGGCGGCGCTCCTCGCCCCGGTCTGCGAGGAGGTCGCGTTCCGCGGGTACCTGCAGCGCACCGTGGCCCTCCGCCGCGGGCCGGCGGCGGGCCTGGCAGCGGGCACGATCTTCTTCGCGCTCCTGCACCTCGACCCGGTCCGCCTCCCCGCGCTCCTGCTGCAGGGGCTCCTGTTCGGCTGGCTGGCGCTGCGCAGCGGCAACACCTGGAACGCGGTCGCCGCGCACGCGATGAACAACGCGCTCGCGGCCGGGGCCGCGCTCGCCGGCGCCGGCGCGGGCGCGGAGGAGGCCGCCGCCTCGCCCAGCGCCGGGCAGATGGCCGCGACGCTGGTGGCCGGCGGCGTGGCGCTGACGCTGCTGCTGCGCGCGTTCCGGAACGCCACGCCCCCGCCGCCGCCCGCCGCGGCCGCGCTGCAGCGGCGCGATCCGGTGCAGCCGTCCGTCCGGTTCCGGCTGGCGCGGCTGCCGCAGGGCGTCTGGGCGACCGCGTCGCTCGGCATGACGCTGCTCGCGGCGCTCGCGCTCGTGGTCGCGCTGGGGGGCGGGCGCCACCCTCCCCCGGCGGCGCCGCCCGGTCCGGCCCCCACCGTGCCTGCTCCTTGAGGCCTTCCCCCCGCTGCGATGCGGTCCCGCCCGCCCCGGCCCGTTATCCTTTGGTTCGACCTCCCCCGGAGACCCGCGTGAACCGGACCCTCCTCGTCACCGCCAGCCTCGCCGCGCTGCTCGCCGCCGCTCCCGCCCGGGGAGAGCGCGGCCCCTCCACCCCGGCCGAGCGCCGCAAGGCGGTCGAGGTCACCCGCCGCCTGGAGCGCGAGCCGCTCGCGCGCCGCGCCGCGGCCGACCGCCGCTGGCTGCTGCAGTGGATCGTGGAGATCCCGGACATCCAGGTGCGCGGCTGCTCGGGCCCGCTCGACCCGCTCGCCGAGGACGACGGCGGCCGCTTCGGGAAGATCCTCTACGTGCAGTCGGTGTTCGGCATGGCCGTCTACCAGATCGAGCACCCGCGCAGCGCGGACGACTGGCTGGCCGTGCAGACCGCGGGCGTGGAGAGCGTGCTCCGCGCCTACCGTTCGCTGCTGCGCGCCCGCCCGCAGGCCCGCTGGGACGAGCTCGACGCGCTGCTCGCGGCCCAGCGGCGAGGCCGCCTCGCGGCGCTGCTCGAGCAGGCGATGGAGGGCTGCGACGAGCCCGCCGGCCCGGCGCCAGGCGACGCGATCTGACGCAGTCGCATCACCTTTCGTGAATGTACGCCGCGGCCGCACCGCGGCGCTCGGCCGCGCGGCTCCGTCCGGGCGTTGACGCCCGGGGGCGGCGGCCGCACGCTGCCGGGGTGGCGCGCGAGCCGCGCCGCGCGCGGGAGATCGGCATGAAGGTCGTCTGCTCCTACTGTCACCGGCTGCTGCGGGAGTCGCCCGGGGAGGCCGTCGGCGTGAGCCACGGCATGTGCCCGGACTGCGACGCGTACTTCGCGAAGCTGTGGGGCGGGCTGAAGCTGGGCGAGTACCTCGACCTGCTGCCGGTGCCGGTGATGGTGGTGGACGGCGGCGGGCGCGTGGTGGCCGCGAGCGAGCAGCTGGCGGAGGTGCTGCACCGGCCGCGCGCCGAGCTGCGCGGGCTGCGCTGCGGCGAGGCGATGGCCTGCTCCCGCTCGCGCCTCCCCGGCGGCTGCGGCAAGGCGGAGCACTGCCGCGAGTGCACCATCCGCCGCACCGTGGACGAGGTGCACGAGACCGGCCACTCCGTCGCCGGCGCGCGCGCCTGGGTGAAGACCGACGCCGGGCGCGTCCCGGTGACCATCTCGGCGCGGCCGGCGCAGGGCTTCGTGGAGGTGACGCTGGACGACGAGCCCGGCCCGCTCGCGGAGGCGCTCCACCGTCAGCCCCCGCGCTGACGCTCGTGGTTCGACGGGCTCACCACGAGCGGCGTGAGGAGGCCGCCCCGCGCTGACGCCCGTGGTTCGACGGGCTCACCACGAGCGGAGCGGCCGGAGCGGCTACCCGGCGCGCCGCAGCACCATGCACTTCAGGTAGCGGCCCTCGCGGAACTGCAGCGAGACCGGGTGATCCGGCGGCTGCCGCGTCTCGGCCACCAGCGCGAGGTCCACCCGCGCCTTGTAGGCCGCCTCCTTCACCGCGTCGGCGAACTGCTCCGCCGAGACGCGCGCCGAGCAGCTCGCGGTGACGAGGAGCCCGCCCGGCGCGAGCACGGCGAGCGCGGCCCGGTTCAGCGAGGCGTAGCCGGCCAGCGCGCCCTCCACCGCCTTCTGCGACTTCGCGAACGCGGGCGGATCGCACACCACCAGGTCGAAGCGGCGCCCCTCGCGCTTGTAGCGGGCGAGCAGCTCGAAGCAGTCCTCGGCGGCGAAGGCGTGGTCGGCCGCGTCGAGGCCGTTGGCGCGGAAGTTCTCGCGCGCGAGCGCGATGGCGTCGCGGTCCACGTCCACCGTGACCACGTGCCCGGCGCCGCCCAGCGCGGCCGCCACCGAGAAGCCGCCGGTGTAGCCGAACAGGTTGAGCGCCTCGGCCCGCCCGCGGGCCAGATCGCGGACCATCCGCCGGTTCTCGCGCTGGTCGAGGAAGTGGCCGGTCTTCTGCCCGCGCCGCACGTCCACCAGCACCTTCATCCCGTGCTCGTCGATGGCGATCCGCTCCGGCGGCTCGGCGCCCCACAGCACGCGCCCGCCCCCGCCGCCCTCGCCCTCGTCCTGGTCGTCGCGCGGGATCTCGTCGCGGCCGAACACGCCGGCGACGCCCTCCTGCTCGGCGTGGAGCGCCTCGACGATCTCGGCGCGGTGCGGGGTGAGGCCGGCCGAGTAGAGCTTCAGCACCACGTGGCGGTCGTACCGATCGGCGACCACGCCGGGCAGCGCGTCGCCCTCGCCGTGCACCACCCGGTAGCCGGTCGTGTCGCGCACCAGCTCGCGGCGCAGCGCCACCGCCCGCGCCACCCGCCGGCGCCAGAAGGCCGCGTCGATGGCCTCGGCCGGCTCGCGGGTGAGGATGCGGACCGAGATGGCGGAGTGCGGATCGTAGTAGCCGCGGGCCACGAAGCGGCCGTCCTCGGTGACGTCCACGATGGTGCCCGCCGGCAACCGCGCCGGCGCGCGCTCCACCGCCTTGCGGAACACCCAGGGGTGCCCGGCGCGCAGGTGGCGCGCCAGGTCCTTGCGCAGCGGCAGCTCGGCCTCGGCCTTCATCGCGCCTCCGTGCGGCGGCGCCGGGCCGGCGAGGCCGGGCGCGCGCGCGCCCCCCGCTCGCCCCGCGCGCGGGAGAAGTTGCCCACCACCAGCCCCGGCCGCGCCCGCTTCAGCGCGCGCACCAGCGCCGGGATGCCCAGCGCCGCGCCGGGCGCGCCGCGGTCGCGGGCGATGGCCATGTAGACGTCCGGGTCGATGGCGAGCGGCCGGGTCTGCACCTGGTCCACCCCGGTCTCCGCCACCAGGCGGCAGAGCCGCTCGGCCTCGCCGGCGCGGTCGGTGACGCCGGGGAAGGTGAGCAGGTTGAGCGCCACGTAGGCGCCGCCCGCCTTCGCGGCGCGCACGCCGCGCACCACGTCCTCGAGCGCGTAGCCGGTGGGCCGGTAGTAGGCGGCGTAGAGGTCGGGCGAGGCGCTGTTGAGCGAGATGCGCACCGACTCCAGCCCGGCCGCGATCAGCCGCGCCAGCGCCTCCGGCAGCGAGCCGTTGGTGTTCGCGTGCAGCGTGCCGCGCCGGGTCCGCGCGCGGATGAGCCGGATGGCCTTCTCGATCTCCTTCCAGCGCAGCAGCGGCTCGCCCTCGCAGCCCTGGCCGAAGGAGACCATCACGCGGCCGGTGGCGCGCTCCAGGTGGCGCACCGCCACGTCGGCCATCTCCTCGGCGGTGGGCGGCCGCGCGATCCGCTCGTGCGAGGACGGCGGCATCCCCTCGTCCTGCTCGGAGAGGCAGCCCACGCAGGCGGCGTTGCACGCGGCCGACGACGGGATGGCGCCCTCGTCGCGGCCGTAGAACGTGTTCTGCGCGGTGAAGCAGCGCCACTCGAGCGCGCACCGCGCCAGCTGGCGGTAGATGGGGTTGCCGGTCGCGACCAGCCCGTCGACCTTCGCCGGCAGGTCCGGGGTGGAGTGGCGCGACGGGTCCCAGTGCGAGCGGCGGTCGGTGTGGAGCGCCCACACCACCGGCCCGTCCTCGCCCAGCCCGGCCGCGGTGTAGGCCCACTGCGGGAGCGTGGGCGCCTCGTCCACGGTGGCGAGCGGCGGGCGGGCCGCGGCCGGCAGCAGCGTGCGGGTGTAGCCCGGCGGCAGCGTGGCCCCGACCGCGTGCGGAACGATGCGCCGGCGCCCGACCTTCACCTCGTGCAGCACCACCTGCGCGCCGGTCTCCGGGTCGAGGCCGACGGGGCGCCGCCCCGGGAGCAGGCACAGCGTCGCGCCGTCCGGCAGCGGGAGCGCGCGCTCCGCGGGGCGCAGGATCGCGTCGCCGCTGCGCGCGGCCGCGAGCAGCGTCGGGTGGTCGTAGACCGTGCCCCGGTCGTCGGCGAAGAGGAGTCTCGGCATGGGCGTCGTGCGCTTCACCCGCGCGGGCGCGGCGGCGGGCCGAGGGTCTTACCACGCCGGCGTGCGCCGCGCCGGGGCCGCGCGGACCCCCTGCCGGCTCCCGCGCCCGGGGCTTCCGGCCCCGGCCGCCGGGATGCTAGGAATCCCGAGTCCTTTCCGCGTGCTCGCCCTCTCCCCCTCCGGTCCTCCGGCCGGACGGACGGCGCGCGGGAATCTCCCCGGCCGATGGGCCGTTTCCCAGGTCGAGTGGCCTGAATCGGAAGCGGGTGCGCGTCGTCCGGGATTAGATCGAGATCAAGCCCGAAATGTTCGACCTCCGACAGAACGACCTGACCCGCGACGAGTTCCAGGAGCTCGCGCTCAAGCACATCGACCCCCTCTACTCGGCGGCGCTGCGGCTCACCAAGAACGACCGCGACGCCGAGGACCTGGTCCAGGACACGTTCCTGCGCGCCTACCGCTTCTTCGACAAGTTCGAGCGCGGCACGAACATCAAGGCGTGGCTGTTCAAGATCCTGACCAACACCTTCATCAACCGGTATCGACGGTCGGTGAAGGAGCGCAACATCGTCGAGGGGTCGGAGCGCGACGCCGTGCACGAGCGGTTCGTGTCGCGCGAGGCGGCCGAGTACGCGGCCAACCCGGAGCAGTACTTCTTCGACCGGCTCCTCTCCGACGACGTCCTGAAGGCGGTGGACTCGCTGCCCATCGACTTCCGGATGGTCGTGATCCTCGCGGACCTGCAGGAGTTCTCGTACAAGGAGATCGCCGAGATCCTCGACGTCCCGGTGGGCACCGTGATGAGCCGCCTGTACCGTGGACGCCGGCTGTTGCAGAAGGCGCTGGCGAGCTACGCCGTGGTCTCCGGGGTGATCCAGCTCCCGGAGTCCGAGGACGGCGAGAGCATCGACCTCGAGACGTACCGGCGCCGCCGCGGCAAGTCGGCCTAGGATCCCGGCCAGAGGGCCCCGAATGCGGATCGACTCCACCGTCACCGCCGCCATGGACTGCCGCGAGCTCGAGCGATCGATCGACGTCTACCTGGACGGCGAGTTCGGTGAGCGCGAGCGCGCCGAGGCCGAGGCCCACCTCGCCACCTGCACGCCGTGCCGCGCCATGGCCGACCGCCAGGGCGCCGTCCGGCTCGCGCTCCGCGCCAAGCTCCGCGAGGCCATGGCCTCGCCCGCCGCCGCCGGCTGCGCGCCGCCGCACCTCCGCGCGCGCGTGCGGACGTCGCTCGCCCACGAGCGCCGGCCGCTCTGGCGCCGCGTGCTCCAGCCCGTCCCCGTCGCCGCCGTGGCCGCCTGCGCCATGGGCGTGCTGGTGGTGCTGGCGGGCCACCGCGGCGACACCGCCCTGGTGGACGACGCGATCCGGGTGCACCACCGCGCGCTGCCGCTCGAGGTGGACGCGGCGGCCATGCCGGGCTGGTTCGCGGGCAAGCTCGACTTCCACCCCGCCCTGCCGCACTTCGCCGGCGCCGTCGCCCGCCTCGAGGGCGCCCGGCTCTCCAACCTTCGCGAGTGGCCGGCGGCCTACGTGCGCTACCAGCTCCCCCGCGGGCAGGCCGGCCTGTTCATCGTGGACGACCCGGACCGCCGGTTCGACACGCCCGGCCGCGAGGTGAAGGTGGGTCCGCAGGTCGTCCGGGTGGTCAACGCGCGCGGGTACAACGTCGCGGTGTGGCGCCAGGACGAGATCGTCTACTCGCTCGTCTCCGACCTCGACGAGGACGCGCTGTTCAAGCTCGTCCAGGCCGCCCAGGCCGAAGCCGCCGGCGGCCGATAGCGGCCGATCGCGGCGCCGGCGGTGTGGTCGCGGGGACGACCCGCGGCCCCGGCGTCCGTTTTGACCTCGCCCCGCGCCGCGGGTAACATTCACCAGCATTTTCCGCGTGGTGCGCGACGTGCGCGCCGTCCCTCCCGCCCGTGCCCGGGTCCGCCTGATGCCCAAGAAGATCCTGCTCATCGAGAACGACGCCGCGTTCGCCGCCGAGCTCTCGAAGACGCTCGAGGCGAGCGGCTTCGACGTGCGCGTCACCGGCGACGGGAAGCTCGGGATCGAGCTGGCCCGCGAGTGGGCGCCCTCGGGCGTGGTGCTCTCCGTCGAGCTGCCCGGGATGAGCGGCTACCTCGTCTGCCAGAAGCTCAAGAAGGACGACGCGCTGAAGGCGACGCCGCTCGTGCTCACCAGCGCCGAGGCGACCGAGGAGACGTTCGAGAACCACCGCAAGCTGAAGGTCCGCGCCGACGAGTACCTGCTGAAGCCGTTCCCGGCCGCCGCGCTGGTGGAGAAGCTCGGCGCGCTGGTGGGGCTGCCCGACGCGGGCGAGGAGCCGCTCGAGGCCGACGAGGAGATCGTCTCGCTCGAGGAGGAGGTGGGGCTCGAGGCGGTCTCGGACCTCCCCGAGGCGGACCTCCCCGCCCTCGACCTCGACGCGCTCCCGGACGAGCCGGGCGGCGACGTGCCGGCCGGGGACGACCTGGCGCTGCTCGACGAGGCGTTCGACGGCATCGCCGCGCCGCGCCCCGAGCGGCCGGGCGACGCGCTCGACCTGGCGCTCGGGCTCGGCGACGGGCCCGCCGCGGTGGACGACCCCCTCGACCCGTCGCTGCTCGACGGGACCGACGACCTCCCCGGCCCCGCGGGCCTGGACGCCGCGGACGATCCGGACGCGGGCCTGTCGCTGCTCGACGCGGACGCCGCGCTCGGCGCGCTCGCCGACGAGCCGCCCGCGCCGGCGCGCCCGCCGGTGCGCGGCGCGAGCGCCGACGCGCTCCGCGCGGCGGGGAT
>NZ_BAZG01000142.1 GCF_000964525.1 Anaeromyxobacter sp. PSR-1 | reverse complement strand
TCCAGCGCGGCGAGCGCGGTTCGCCGGGCGGCCTCGTCCTCCAGCTCGAGCGCGCAGGACAGCCCCTGCGCCGCCACCCGCGCCTGGCCCGGGCCGGACGGGAGCGCGGGGAGGGCCTCGCGCGCGGCATCGGCGCAGGCCACCGGGTCGCCGGCCAGGCCGAGCGCCTGGACCCTCGCCTCGGCGGCGCGGGCGCGGCCCGGCCAGCGCGGGCCGCCCGCCGCGAGCGCCTCGCGGTAGGCGGCGGCCGCGTCGGCGTGGCGGCGCTCGCCGGCCAGGCGGTCGGCGCGGGCCAGCGTCGCGTCCGCCTCCGACGCGCGGGCCTTGCGGACCGCGCGCTCACCGTCCAGCGCCAGCTTCTCGATCTGCGCGGCCGTGGCGGTGCCCGCCCAGCGGAGGACCACGCCCTCGGTCGCCGGGTCGATGATCATCAGCGTCGGCCACACGTCGATCGGGAACTGCTCCACGAACGGCGCGTTGCCGGGCTTCTCGGTGTCGATGTCGAGCCGGACGAACCGCCCGGCGAGCTTCCGGAGCCTCGCGTCCGGGAGGACGTAGGCCCGCATGAAGCGGCAGGTGGGTCACCAGGGGGCCCAGACGTCCACCAGCATCGGGACGTTCCGGGCCTTCGCCTCGGCGAGCGCGCGGGAGTAATCGTCTTCGATGACGCCCTTCGGCGCGGCGGCGGCGGCCGGAACGGCGGCGGCGAGCGACGCGGCGGCGAGGGCGGCGAGCAGGGCGGTGCGCATGCGACCGGTGGTATAGCGCGATCCGGCCGCCGGTTCAGCGCCCCGTCACCGGCCGAGCGCGGCCCGGACCTCCTCGAACTGCGCCTCCGACAGGTACATCTCCAGCGCGCCCTCCGGCAGCACGATCCGGGCCGGCTGGCGGAAGCCCTTCTTCGGCGGCTCGGGCGGCCGGGCCTCCTGGATCTTCGACGCCTCCACGCGGATCGCCACCCGCCCCTCGCGGCGCGCCGCGTCCAGGCCCGCCGCGGTGAGCGGCACCGGCTCCAGCAGCCGCCGGCGGAACGGCAGCGCGAGCCAGTAGGCGCCCTGCGCCACCAGCGCGCCCCAGACCACCGCCATGCTCCGCCAGGTGACCACGTTCGCCACCACCGCCACGAGCGAGCCGATCATGAGCACGTTCGCGACGCGGTGGACGATCTCCTCCCAGCGGCGCGGCCGCAGGATGACGAGCTCGCCCGGCAGGACGTGCAGCTGCCCCTTCACCCCGCCGCCGCGCACCGGCTTGCCGGCCGGGTCGACCAGCAGCGCCAGCACCGTCCCGAAGGCCTTCGGCTCCATCCGTCCTCCCGTTCGTGGAAGGGGGCGAGGCTACACCGGCGCGCGGCCGCGCGGGGGCCTTCCGCACAGCAGCCAGTTCGCGAGGAACCCCACCCCCACCCCCGCCACGCAGGTCGCGACCACCCCAGGCCAGCCCGCCGCGTGCAGCGCCAGGCCCGGCACCGCCGAGCCCAGCGTCCCGCCCACGTAATAGAACGTGAGGTAGAGCGCGCTCGCGCCGCCCTTGGCCGTGCGCGCGGTCACGTTCACGAACCCCGGCGCCACCGCCTGCGCGGTGAAGGTCCCGAGCACCAGCACCAGCAGCCCCGCGATCGCGAGCGGCAGCGAGCCCGCCAGCGCCGCCGCCATGCCGAGCGCCTCGACCACGAGGCCGATCCCGATGAGCCGGCGCGGCGGGATGCGCCCCGCGAGCCGCCCCGCGATCGGCGAGGCGACCACGCCTGCCGCGTACACGAGGTACACCGCCGAGATCTGGCCCGTGGTGAGGTGCCAGGGCGGGCCGGCGAGATGGTACGGCAGGTAGGTGAAGATCCCGATCCAGCCGAAGAACAGCGACGCGCCCACCAGGTAGGCGCCCAGCAGCGGCGGGTCGCGCAGGTGGCCGAGCATGCCGCGCGTCGCCGAGGCCCATCCGATCACCGGCGCGCCCGTGGCCGGCGCGAGCCCGCGCCAGAGCGCGACCGCGGCGACGAGCGTCACCGCCGCGAAGGCGACGAACGCCGCGCGCCAGCCCGCGCTGGCCGTGATGGCGCCGGAGATCACGCGACCCGCCAGCCCGCCCACCACCGAGGCCGCGATGATCCCGCCCACCACCGCCGGCAGGTCCGCGTTCCGGAAGCGGTCGCCCGCGTAGGCCACCGAGACCGCGGTGACGCCCGGCACCAGCACCCCCTGCATGGCCCGGAGCACGAGGAGCACGGAGAAGGAGGGCGCGAAGGCGCAGGCCAGCGTGGCGAGGGCGAGCAGCGCGGTCGCGCCGGCCATGACGCGGCGCCGCCCCAGCGCGTCCGCGAGCGGCCCGTAGAAGGAGGAGGCGGCCGCCACCGCGAGCACGACCGCCGAGACGGTGAGCCCCGCCCGCGCCGGCCCCACCCCGAACTCGCGCGAGAGGACCGGCAGCACCGGCTGCGTGACGTACATGTCCGCGTAGACCGCGACCGTCCCCGCGTAGAGCGCCGCCGTCTCCCGTCGCACCCGGGCACGATACCGCGGGGCCGGCGAACCCGCCTCAAGGCGAGCCGGCGTGAGGCCGCCCCGCGTACGCGTTCACGAGCGCGTCGCCGAGGACCCGCCGCGCCTCCTCGAGGTTGTGGCCTCGGCAGCGGATCCGGAGGTTGTCCGCCGTCGACGGCCCACCCTGCGCTCGCGGCACGATGTGGTCGAGCTCGAGCTGGTGCGTGGAGCCACAGAGCTCGCCGGAAGGGAGGAGGAACGTGCACCGGCCGCCGTCCCGCTCCCACACCTCGCGGCGGACGTGGGCGGGGATGTGGTCCGGCCGCGTGGAGGGACGGACCGTCTTCTGCGGCCTGGCGGTGAGCCCCTTCCGCCGGGCGCGCTGCGCAAGCAGCTCCTCCAGCGCCGCCTCGAGGACGTCTTCGCGGGAGGCGCCCGGCATGGCGTGGGACAGCGCGTCGCGCGCGGCGTCGAGCTTCTTCAGGAACGCCTTCGAGACGGTGAGGTGCATGCGAGCCTGGTCGCCGTCGAGCCAGTCCACGGAGCTCGGCCGTGCCGCCGGCACCGCGACGACCCAGGCCGCCTGAGGGGTCGGCGCAGCCGGCTCGGTGGCAGCGGAAGCGGGCGGCGTTTCATGCGCATGAAGTACAACGACCCGTGCGGGCGCCAGCGCCGCGGTGTCGAGCGACGCCGTCACCGGACCCGT
This sequence comes from Anaeromyxobacter sp. PSR-1, assembly GCF_000964525.1. Lineage (GTDB taxonomy): Bacteria > Myxococcota > Myxococcia > Myxococcales > Anaeromyxobacteraceae > Anaeromyxobacter. The sequence continues at coordinate 7,983 of NZ_BAZG01000142.1, read as the reverse complement.
TGCAGGCACGGCGAGCCGGACCGGCACGACGACCTCGCGCCGCGGCGGGATCTCGACCGGACGGATGGAGGCAGCCACCGCTGCCGCATCGCGGCTCGAGAGCCCGAAGAACCGAGGAAGGATCCCGGCGCAGTTCTCGGCGGTCACCACCTTCGCCAGCTCGCAGACCGACGACAGGCACAGCTTGCCTTCCCGCAGGGCACGCTCGACGCCTGGGTAGCGCTGGATGAGCTCCGCCGCCGTCTTGCGGAGCTGCGCAGAGCCGGCCGAGAGCTTCAGCTCGCGATGGAGGAACGAGAACAGCGACGTGTGCCCGCGCTCCCGCCACAGCCCCCGGCGGTCGAACTCCGCGAGCGCGACCAGGAACTCCGCCATGGCCTGGCGCTCGGCGCGAAGAAGGCTGCGAAGACGGTTCGTGAACTCGAGTGCGATGTCCATGACCGAAGCATCGCACGCGATTTTCGCCCTCCGTAAAACGCGCGAGGATCGCGCACGACGCACGATCGCCGCCAGGGCTCCGCGCCCCCTCGGCACATGCCCGCGCGTCGCACCACGGCCCCGCAAGCGCGCGACGCCCCTGTCCCCCAGCGTGTTCGCAACGCCCAGCGCCCGCGCGCCGGCAGCACGTCAAGCATTCACTGTGAGACAAATGGGTGCCTCTCCCGAGCACGCGCCCCCGCGCCCGGCGCTTCCCCCTCAGGCCTCTCGCAAGCCGATCCCGCCGCGCCCGGCTCCGGCCAGGCGGCCCCGCCCCCGACCACCCCGCACCCTCGCAGCCCGAGTCCCGCTCGTGGTTCGACAGGCTCACCACGAGCGGACTTTCAGCAGCCCTACCCGCCCCCGACCCCCGCCGCCCCTCGAAGCCCCACCATCCCCCCGCTCGTGGTTCGACAGGCTCACCACGAGCGGACTTTCAGCAGCCCTACCCGCCCCGCACCACCCCCGCACCCTCAAAGCCCGAGTCCCGCTCGTGGTTCGACAGGCTCACCACGAGCGGACTTCAGCAGCCCTACCTGCCCGCGACGCGCTCACCACGAGCGGACACCGACCACTCACCCCGAGCGCCCATCACCTCGCGCGAGCACGAACCCCTACCCCGCCGCCACCCTCGCCCGCTCCTCCACCTTCACGGCCCCGCGCCGCTTCAGCGACAGGCCCAGCGTGAAGCGCGCGACCGGCTCGTCCCCGTGCTTGTCCGGCACCGTGGCCACCACCTCGACGGGAACGGTGACCCGCTCGCCGGTCCGGTCGGCCTCGCGCACGGCCTCCGCCACCCGCGCCCCGTCGCGCGAGCGGAACACCACGTCGCCGTCGGCGCGCTTCAGGAAGTCGGCCTTCAGGTCGGCGAAGATGAGGTTCACGCGCTTGTGCTTCGAGTAGATGAGGCGGGCCGCGACGAGGCCGCCGGCGATGTCGGCGCCGGCGCAGAGCGCGCCGAAGTACATCGAGCCGAGGTGGTTCCTCGAGCGCCAGCGCAGCGGGATCTTCACCGCGCAGCCCTGTTCGTCGAGCTCCAGCACCCGGGGGCCGAGGAACAGCAGCACCGGGATCTTCAGCGACAGCAGGCGGACCAGCGCGGTCTCCTTCAGCAGCATGCTCGGGCTCCCCGCGCGCTCGGCGCGATGACGCAGCGCGTGAATCATAGGGGGCCGGGCCGATCCGCCGCGCCGCCCCTACAGGGGGCAGGCTCGCGGGCGATGCGCGCCCGCCGGCGCCGCCTACTCGGCCGCCGCGGCGGAGGGCAGCGGCACCGGGCGGTAGCGCCGGGCGATGGCCCGGAACGCGAACGCGGCCGCCAGCATGAGCGCGGCGAACGCCCAGAAGTACGCCGCGCCGGAGAGCGGCACGAGCTCGGTGACGAGCGCGGTGAGCAGGTTGCCGAGCGCGATGGTGAGGAACCAGAGCGACATGATGGTGCTGCGCATGGAGCGCGGCGCCTGCGTGTAGCTGAACTCGAGCCCGGTCACCGACACCAGCACCTCGCCCGTGGTGAGCAGCAGGTACTGCGGCAGCTGCCACAGCGCGTGCGGCGCGTGGCCGGCGTCGATGAGCGTCTGCACGATCGCCGCCGCCGCGAACGAGAGCACGGTGAGGAACATCCCGCCCGTCATGCGCGAGAGCGGCGTGCGGGCGAGGCCCCGCCGCTCCAGCGCCGGGAAGATCACCCAGTTGAACAGCGGGATGAGCGCCATCACCATGAACGGGTTCAGCGCCTGGAGCTGCGCCGGCGAGAGCGTGAGCGTGCCGAGGTGCAGGTCCATGTCCTTCGCCTGCAGCACCCAGCTCGAGCCCTTCTGGTCGTAGAGCGCCCAGAACAGCGTCACCGCCGCGTACACGCCCATGATGCGGAACACCGCCCGCGCCCCGTCCACCGCCTCCTGCGGGTGGCGCTCGCGGGCGGCGTCGAGCCAGTGCTGGCCGGGCTTGCCGGTGCCGAGGCGCGAGAGCGCGAAGCCGACCACGCGGAACAAGCCGTGCGGGTTCGGCCCGGAGGGCGGCGCGAACGCGTAGTGCTTGCGGCCGAGCCAGAACACCACCAGCGCCACCGCCATGAGCACGCCGGGCAGCGCGAACGCGACCGGCGGGCCGAACGTGAGGAGCAGCAGCGGGATGAGCAGCTTGGAGCTCGCCGAGCCGAGGTTGATGGACCAGTAGAACCAGCCGTACACGCGCTGGAGCAGGCCGTGCTGCTCGGGCCGGAACTGGTCGCCCACGAACGCCGACACGCACGGCTTGATCCCGCCGGCGCCGGCGGCGATGAGCGCGAGGCCCACGAAGAAGCCGGTGCGCGTCTCCCACGCCGCGAGCACGCCGTGGCCGAGCACGTAGAAGAGCGAGATCCAGAGGATGGTCCGGTACCGCCCCAGGAACCGGTCGGCGATCCACCCGCCCACCAGCGGGGTGAGGTAGGTCGCCATCACGAAGTAGTGGTAGTAGGCCTTCGCGTCCTGCGCCTCGTACAGCAGGTGCTGCAGCATGTAGACGGTGAGGATCGAGCTCGTCCCGTAGAACGAGAAGCGCTCGCAGGCCTCGTTGCCGACGATGTACTTGACCTGCGGCGGGTAGCGCTCGGGCGCGGACGCGGACATGGCGCGCGAGTCTGCCACGGGACGCCCGGGGCCGCGCAACCGCCTACGCCGCGGCCTCCGCCGAGGGCGCCGCCTCCACCGGCCGGTACCAGCGCGCCACCGCGGCGAACACGAACGCGGCGGCGAGCATCATCGCCGCGAAGAACGCGTAGTACGCGACGCCCTGGAACCGGTTCAGCCAGGCCACCAGCGCGGTGAGCAGCGAGCCGGCCGAGATGGTCACGTACCAGAGCCCCATCACCACGCTGCGCAGGTGCTTCGGCGCCTGCGAGAACGCGAACTCGAGCGCGGTGACCGAGACCAGCACCTCGCCGATCACCAGGAACACGTACTGCGGGATCTGCCAGGCCACGTGCAGCGCCGCCCCGCCCTGCAGCGCCGACTCCACCGCGCCCGCCGCCACGAACGACAGCACCGTCACGAACATCCCCACCGCCATCTTGCGCAGCGCCGTCACCTTCACCCCGCGCCGCTCCAGCGCCGGGAACACCCAGACCGCGAACACCGGGATGAACGTGAGCACCATGGCCGCGTCGAGCGTCTGGACGTTGCCGGCGGCGATCTGGAAGCCGAACAGGTACCGGTCCATCCGCTCGGCCTGCAGCGTCCAGGACGAGCCGTACTGGAAGAACAGCGCCCAGAACACCGTCACCGGCGCGAACACCGCCAGGATGCGCAGCACCGCGGCGCCGGCCGAGCCGCCCGGGCCGGCGTCGGCGGCGGGCGGGGCGTGGCGCGCGGGCGGGACGTGCACGTAGCGGCCGCGCCCGACCCAGAAGACCAGCAGCGCCACCGCCATCGCGACGCCCGGGACGCCGAACGCCACCCGCGCGCTCACGTGGTCGAGCAGCAGCGGGATGACCAGCGTCGAGACCGTCGAGCCGAGGTTGATCATCCAGTAGTAGAGGTCGTAGAGCCGCGCGAGCAGCCCCTTGTCCTCGGCGGGGATCTGGTCGCCCGCGAACGCCGAGGCGCAGGGCTTCAGGCCGCCCGCGCCGATCGAGATGAGCGAGAGGCCGACCAGCAGCCCCCAGGCGCTCTCCCAGACCGCCAGCACCGCGTGCCCGGCCACGTACCCGAGCGACAGCCAGAGGATGGTGTTGTACCGGCCCCAGTAGCGGTCGGCGAGCAGCGCGCCGAAGATGGGCATGAGGTACACGGCGCCGGTGAACACCTGGTACGCGGTGACCGCCTCGTTCTCGGCGAACCCCAGGTTCCGCACCATGTGCAGCACCAGGATCGACGCCATGCCGTAGTACGAGAACCGCTCGGCGGCCTCGTTCCAGGCGAGGAACTTGATGGAGGGCGGGAAGCGGGACTTCGCGGTCTGGGGCATGCGGGGGGCACTCTGCCATGCCGTGCGGCCGCGCGCGAGACGCTGCGCGGCGCGGGGACCCCGGTTAGAACGGCGCGCCGATGATCCGGATCTCGACCGAGGAAGCAGCGCAGCTCATCGCGCAGGGCGGCTACGACCTGGTGGACGTGCGCGAGCCGCACGAGTGGGCCGGCGGGCACATCCCGGGCGCGCGGCACGTGCCGCTCGGCGCGCTCGCCCGCGCCCCCGCCGACCACCTGACGCGCGACCGCGTCATCTTCGTCTGCGGCCACGGCATGCGCAGCCAGACGGCGTGCGCCATCGCCCGCAGCGCCGGCCTGAGCCAGGTGTTCAGCGTGGACGGCGGCGTGGTGGGCTGGGCCGCCGAGGGCCGCCCGCTGTCGCTCTGAGCGGCGCTCACCGCCCGCGCAGCGCGGACACCGCCAGCGCGATCCAGCCGGCGATGAACGCGACGCCGCCGAACGGCGTGACCGCGCCGAGCGCGCGGACGCCGCTCAGCGCCAGCGCGTAGAGGCTGCCCGAGAACAGCACCGTCCCGGCGACGAACGCCCAGCCCGCCGTCGCCGCCGCGCCGCCGGGCGTCCGCGCGTACGCCCAGCCGGCGGCCAGCAGGGCGAGCGCGTGGTACATCTGGTACTGCGCGCCGGTCTGGAAGACGGCCAGGAGATCCGGCGCCAGCCGCGCCTTCAGCGCGTGCGCGCCGAACGCGCCCGCCGCCACCGCCACCGCCCCCGAGATCGCGCCGAGCGCGAGGAAGAGCCTGTCCATGGGCGCGGAGTATCGCCCATCGCCCGGCCGGGCGGGCGTCCCGCCTTGGCCTTGCGGCGGCGTGGCCCGGCCCGCACACGCTCGGCCATGGACCTGGACTTCGCGAAGAGGAAGTGCGTGCCGTGCGAGGGCGGCGTCCCCGCGCTCGCGCCGGACGCGGTGGACGCGGGGCTGCGCGGGCTCGACGGGTGGGACGCGCAGCAGGGGAAGACGCGCCTGCACAAGCACCTGCGCTTCGACGACTTCGTCGCGGCCATGAAGTTCGTGAACGCGATGGCCGACCTCGCCGAGGCCGAGGGGCACCACCCGGACTTCTGCGTGCAGTACTCCACGGTGGACGTGACGCTCTGGACGCACGCGGTGGGCGGGCTCTCGGAGAACGACTTCATCCTCGCCGCCAAGCTCGACCGGCTGCGCGAGGCCGCCGCCGCGCGGCGGTGAGCGCGACCGCCGCGGGGTGCGCTGAATAGGCGCCGCGGGCGCGCCGTCACTCCGGTGGAAGGAAACCGCACCGGAGGAACCGATGAAGAACGTCGCCAGGAAGCTCGCCCTCGCCGCCGCCCTCACCGCCGCCGTCCCCGCCGCCGCGCACGCGAAGCCCTGCGATCACGACGCGCCGGTGGTGGCGTACCCCGCGCCGGCGCCCGTCCCCGCGCCGCTGCCCGCGCCGGCCGGCTGGCGCGACGATCGCTGGGACGATCGCGGCCCGCGGCGGCACGAGGGCTGGCGCGCCCGCGAGCGCGCCGCCCTCCGCGCCGAGTACGCGCGGCTCGACGCCGCCCGCGACCAGTTCTACGCGCGCTGGAACGGCTACCCGCCCCCGGGGAAGGCGCGCAAGTTCGAGCGCTGGTACGCTCACGAGCGCGGCGAGCTCGACCGCCGCTGGGACGCGCTCGAGGGCTACGCCTGGCGCTGACCGCCCGCGCACCCCGGAGCACCCCGCCGCCCGCCGTGCGCCCCCGCGCCGGCGGGCGGCCCCGTCTCGACGCCGTGGACCCCGCGCCGGATCGCGGTTAGACCAGGGGGCGTGTCGCGCTCCGCCCTGTCCTTCGCGGTCTTCCTCGCCGTCGTCCTGTCCATCCTCGGCGGCATGCACGCCTACCTGTGGCTCCGCCTGGTGCGCGACCCCGGGCTGCCGGAGCCGTGGCGGCGGATCGGCACGGTGCTCCTCGCCCTGCTCGCCCTCGCCATCCCGGTGGGCATGTTCTCGGTGCGGATCGCGTCCGGCTGGGCGGCGCGCTGGCTGCCCGTCGCCGCGTTCACCTGGCTCGGGCTCGCGTTCATCCTGTTCTGCGCGGTGGCCGCCATCGACCTCGCCCGGATGTCCGCGCAGCTCGCGATCTTCGTGGGCGACTGGCTGCGCCAGGTCCCGGACCCGCCCATGGACCCGGACCGCCGGATGTTCGTGGCCCGCGCGATGGCGGGCGGCGCCGTGATCGCGGCGGGCGGCTCGGCCGCGCTCGCCTTCCGGAGCGCCACCGGGCCGGCCGAGATCCACGAGGTGGCGGTCCGGCTGGAGCGGCTGCCGCCGGCGCTGTCCGGCCTCACCATCGCGCAGATCTCCGACCTGCACGTCGGCCCGGCCATCCGCGAGCGCGAGGTGCGCCGGGTGGTGGAGCAGACGAACGCGCTCCGCCCCGACGTCGTCGCCATCACCGGCGACCTGGTGGACGGCAGCGTGCGCGAGCTGGGCCACGCGGTCGCCGAGCTGGCCCGCCTGCAGGCGCGGCACGGCGTGTTCTTCGTGACCGGCAACCACGAGTACTACTCCGGCGTGGACGCCTGGGTGGCGGAGCTTCGGCGCCTCGGCATCCGCGTGCTGCGGAACGAGCGCGTGTCCGTGGGCGACGCGGGCGCGTCGATCGACCTGGCCGGCGTGGACGACTGGAGCTCGGGCCAGTTCGGCAACGGGCACGGCATGGACCTGCCGCGCGCGCTGGACGGGCGCGACCCGGAGCGCAGCCTGGTGCTGCTCGCCCACCAGCCGCGCGCCATCGGCGAGGCGGTGCGCTCCGGGGTGGAGCTGCAGCTCTCCGGGCACACGCACGGCGGGCAGATCTTCCCGTTCAACCTGCTGGTCCGGGCCGCGTACCCGTACGTGAAGGGGCTCTACCCGCACGCCGAGGGGAACACCCGCGGGCAGATCTTCGTGTCGCGCGGCACCGGCTACTGGGGCCCGCCCATGCGGCTCGGCTCGCCGCCCGAGATCGCCAAGATCGTCCTGACCTGACCTGATCGGGACGACACCGGGCGGGCGCTCGCTCGGGGATCGAGGCGTGCTTCACGTTGGGTGATGCGTCCGGCGTGGCCCGCTTGGGCCCTGCCCGCGCGGTAAGCACCGATTTACCCTTGGCGTTCGCAGGAGGCAGCCATGCGCGCCCGCTCCATCGCCGTCGTCGTCGCGGTCTTCGCCGCCGCGGCGCTCACCACCGTGTTCGTGGTCTCGCAGCTCCCGCACGCAGGGCGCACCAGCCCGGTCGCCGGGCCGCCCGGGGCCGCGGTCGCGACCTCGAGCCCGCCGGCACCGCCCGCCGCCGCCTCCGACGGCTTCCTCGACGTGCGGGTGACCGCGGGCGGCGCGCCGCAGGCGGGCGCGGAGGTCCGGGCCTACCTGCGCGCGCGCGGCGCGGACGGCGCCCCGGCCTGGCTCGCCGCCGGGACCGCCACCGCGGGGACGGACGGCGTGGCGCGCCTGGTGGCCCGGCCCGGCGCCTACCTGGTGGCGGCCCGCGCCGCGGGGCTCGCGCCCGGGCGCGCCGAGGTGATCCGGCCGAGCGGCGAGGAGGTCAC
>NZ_BAZG01000143.1 GCF_000964525.1 Anaeromyxobacter sp. PSR-1 | reverse complement strand
CGCCGGCGCGGTGGCGTAGAAGTACTGGCGCGTGTACCGCGGCGCGTAGGCCACCCGGTACACCGGATACGAGACGAAGCTGCCGCAGGGCACGAACGTCCACCAGGCGTCCACGAACGGATAGCTCGACACGTAGATCGAGACGCCGGGCCCGAGCGGCGCCCAGCCGACCACGTCGCCCGAGTAGCGCCAGGCGACCCACGCCGGCGCCCACTGGTAGCCCGGGATCCAGACCCAGCCGTAGCTCGGGTCCCAGGTCCAGCGGCCGTAGTGGTACGCGGCCCAGCCGAACGGCTCGTCGGAGACCCACAGCCAGCCCTCGCTGGTCCACTCCCAGCGGCCGTAGTAGTACGGGCGCCAGCCGGCGGCGACGTACGGCCTCCACACGCGGCCGTACCCGCCCACCACGACCCACTCGCCGTACGGCGAGAGCGCGCCCTGGAACGTGTCGAAGTTCACGGCGCCCGAGTCGTTCATGTCGACCGAGACGTCGTAGTCGGCGGGGCGCTCGTCCGACCACCGGTCGGTGTAGTCCTCCTCCCACTCCCGGTCGTCGGCGCGCGGCAGCGCCGGCGCGGCGAGGGCCGCGAGGGCGACGAGGGTGAGCGTGCGGCGGAGCATGGCAGCCTCCTGGCGATGCGATGGCTTCTGCTGGCTGGTCGGGCGATCGCCCTGAGCCTTCACCCGTCCTATAAGCAAGCGCGGTGCCGCGCAATTCCGCCGTGCTGACGCGGAGTTGCCGCTGGCCCGCGGGGTCCGCGGGGGCACAGTGTGCGCCGCCTTCACCGTGCCGGCCCGGCCCGCCCCGCCTCGAGGGGCCCGCGCGCGGGGCCGAGCGCCCTGCCGCAGGCGCCGGGGGGCGGACATGCGAGCGGCCGCCCGGGGGCGGCCGTTGGGGGGTACCGGCGAGGCGGACGCGCTCAGGCGGTCCGCTTCTCCTTCTCGAAGCTCAGGAGCGGCGGCTCGCGGTTCACGATCACACCCTCCGTGATCTTGCACTCCTTCACGCCTTCCCGGTACGGCACGTCGTACATGATGTCGAGCATGGCCTGCTCGAGGATGGCGCGCAGGCCGCGGGCGCCCGACTTGCGCCGCATCGCCTCGCGGGCGGTGGCCCGCAGGGACTCCTTGGTGAAGGAGAGCTTCACCTTCTCCAGATCGAAGAGCTTGATGTACTGCTTCGTGAGCGCGTTCTTCGGCTGGGTGAGGATGGTGACGAGGTCGTCCTCGCCGAGGTCGGACAGCGTCGCCACGATGGGCAGGCGGCCGACGAACTCGGGGATCATCCCGAAACGCACCAGGTCGCCCGGCTCCACCCGCGCGAGCAGCTCGCCCAGGCTGGCCTCCTCCTTGCGCTCGATCTTGGCCCCGAAGCCGAGCCCCTTCACGCCGACCCGCCGGCGGATCACCTGCTCCAGCCCGCAGAACGCGCCGCCCACGATGAACAGCACGTTCGAGGTGTCGACCTGGATGTACTCCTGCTGGTTGTACTTCTTGCCGCCGCGCGGGGTGACGTTGGCGCGCGTGCCCTCGATGATCTTGAGCAGCGCCTGCTGGACGCCCTCCCCGCCCACGTCGCGGGTCGGCGAGGGCGTGTCGCCCTTGCGCGCGATCTTGTCGATCTCGTCGATGTAGACGATGCCGCGCGACGCCTTCTCCACGTCGTAGTCGGCGTTGTGCAGCAGGTTCTGGATGATGTTCTCGACGTCCTCGCCCACGTAGCCCGCCTCGGTGAGGCTGGTGGCGTCGGCGATCGTGAACGGGACGTTGAGGAAGCGCGCCAGCGACTGCGCCAGCAGCGTCTTGCCCGAGCCGGTGGGCCCGACGAGCAGGATGTTCGACTTCTGCAGCTCGACGTCGTCCTGCGCCGCGCGGGCCTGCCCCGGGCGCTGCGGCCGGGCCGGCTTGCGCGAGTAGACGCGCTTGTAGTGGTTGTAGACCGCGACCGAGAGGACCTTCTTCGCGCGGTCCTGGCCGACCACGTAGTCGTCGAGGAAGCTCTTGATCTCGGCCGGGGTGGGCAGCGAGACGGCCGGACGGCCCTCGTCCCGCTCGGCCTCCTCGGCGATGATGTCGTTGCAGAGCCGGATGCACTCGTCGCAGATGTAGACGGTGGGCCCGGCGATGAGCTTGCGGACCTCCCGCTGGCCCTTGCCGCAGAACGAGCAGGACAGGTTTCCGTGGTGATGCTCTTTCCGGCTCACGCGTTTCCCTCGACGGCTCGGATGTTACCACCAAACTGGGAGCCCCCGGAATTCGGAGCCCGGCTTCGAATATAGCCAGGGTGCCGCGGGGCCGCTCCCCCAAACCCGGACGGCTAGCGGTCGAGGAGGGCCTCGATCTCCCCGGCGAGGGCATCGGCCTTTTGCGCCACGGACCGGGGGACCGCGTCCTCGTCGCGGCAGGCCGAGGCGAGGCGCCGCGCCGCGGCGGCGAGCCGCTCCACCCGCTCCGACCTGGGCGGCGCCGGCGGCGCCGGAGGTGGACCGAAGCGCTCCGCGATCTTGCGGTTCATCGCCGCCGGCGTGGGCGGCCGCTCGATCACCTCGTCCCGCAGCTCGCGCCAGCCGGAGTCGGAAAGCCGGCCGGTCGCCTCGGCGCGGGAGAGCACCTCGATCACCTCGAAGGGCGGAGCGCGCGTCTCGCCGCGCGCCTTCGCCAGCTCCGGCTCGTGCCGCTCGAGGAACCCGTAGCTGGCGGTGAGCTTGTCGGCGGTCGCGCCGCGGATGAACAGCTCCTTCGTGCAGTACCGCTCGAAGCTCGGGTAGCCCCACCCGCGCCACAGCTCCTTGCGCCGCACCTCGGAGAGGAGCCGTCCGAGCTCCACCCAGGCCGACTTGAAGCGCTGGGCCCCCTCGAGCACCTTCCGGCGCATCGAGCCCTCCGGGAGGTCCTCGGCGCGGGCGGCCAGCTTGTCGGCGGTGGCGGTCATGGCGGGCTCACTGGCCGATGCGGAACGCGAGCGACACGGTCGGCCGCTGCCCCGGGAACGGGTCGAAGCGCCAGCCCTGCAGCGCCTGCATGAGGCAGTCGCGCAGCGCGCCCTGCTTGAAGCGCGGGTCGTCCACCCACAGCGTGGCCACGCGGCCGTCGTTCCCGATGGCGAACTCGATGGGCACGTCGCCGCGGAACTCGGGCGAGCGGGCCGCCTCGGCGCGGAAGCACGGGACGAGGCTGCGCTGCTCGCGCGCCACCACCGCCTGGATCTTGCGCTCGTCGAACTGCGCCGCGACCAGCTCTCCGCCGCTCACGTCGCCGCTCGCCGCGCGCCCGCTCGCGCCGCCGCGCCCGGCCAGGCCCGGCTCGCGCCGGAGCGCGCCCCGCGCCCCACCACCCGCGGAGCCCGCGCCCGGGCTGCCCTCGCCCGGCCCGTCGAGCGGCACCTCGATCTCGTCGTCCGGCGCCGCGCGGCTGGACACGCCGACCCGCGCCACCGAGGCGATGCGGATGCCCGCGCCGAAGTCCTCGAGGAGCGGGTTGGTGTCGGCGCTCCGCCGGGCCATGAGGAACGCACCGCCGATCGCGCCGGCGACGAGCAGGAGCGCGGCCGCCGCGACCGCCAGGGCCTTGCGCCGGCCGCGCCGCTGCCGGAGCAGCCGTGCCCCGGTGACCTCGCGCTCGACGCGGAGGGCGGCCTGCGCCTTCTTGGCGTGGACCACGAACGGCGGGAGCTCGCCGACCGGCGTCCAGTGGCCGTCGCCGGAGGACACCGGCGTGGCCGGCTCGAGCTCGCCCCGGTACAGCATCGCGGCGAGCGTGCGGGAATCCACCGGCCCGAACACCTCGCCGGCGCGGCGGAACAGCCACTCGCCGCCCTCGAGGGCCGGGTCGTCGTTGATGGGGTTCGGTTCTGTGCCTGGCGCCATGCGGTGCGGGGACGTGGGGTGAGGTCGGAGGCGCGCACGGCCGGCTCGCGCCGGCGCGGCGGGCGTGGGAACTTAGCACGTCGGCATGGAACGGCGCTCCTACGCACTGCGGCTCGCCTACGACGGCGGCCGCTTCCGGGGTTTCCAGCGGCAGCCCGGGCTGCCGACCGTGCAGCAGGCGCTGGAGGAGGCGCTGGAGCGGCTCGGCGTCCGGGCCCAGCTGCACGTGGCGGCCCGCACCGACGCCGGCGTCCACGCGCTCGCGCAGGTCGTCAGCTTCTCCGCGCGCGCCGCGCTCGACCCGGCGGCGCTGCGGCGCGGGCTGAACGAGGCCCTGCCCGAGGGGATCCTGGTGCTGGACGCGGCACGGGTCGGCCCGTCCTTCCACGCGCGCGGCTCGGCGGCGTCGCGCACCTACGTCTACCTGGTGGGCGCCCCGCCGCCGGACGGGCTGCGGCCGTACGCGTGGACGCTGCCCGACGCGCGCGCCTTCCCGGAGCTCGCCGAGGTCCCGCCCCTCGACGCCGCGGCCATGCGCGAGGCGCTCGCGGACGCGGTCGGCGAGCACGACTTCGTCGGCTTCGCCCGCCCCGGCGAGCAGCGCGGCACGGTGCGGACCCTGCTCCGCGCCGAGGTGATCGAGGCGGGGTGGGCGCCGCTCGTGGCGGTGGTGCTGGAGGGCAAGGGGTTCCTGCGCGCGATGGTGCGGAACCTGGTGGGCACCGCGGTCGCGGTCGGCCTCGGCCGCGCCCCGCGCGACGTGATCCGCACCCTGCTCGCGACGCGCGGCCGCTACCGCGGCGTCCGCGCGCCGGGCTGGGGGCTCACGCTCGCAGCGGTGCGCTATCCGGACGGTGCGTGGCCGTCACCGGCGGCGCCGCCGGACCCGTCAGCGCCTCGATGACCCCGTCGGCGCGGCGCACCACCGCGACGCGAACGAGGCGCAGGCGGCCCAGGGTGCGGGCCGGCAGCGGCGGCGGGCGGACCGCCTCGGCGCGCTCGCGCGCGATCACATCGCGCTCCGCTGATCCGGCAGGTGGCCGTACTTCGCGAGCAGGTCGGCGACCGCCTCGCGGAGGTAGTCCGACTGGCGCACGCGGGTCTTCCGCGCCAGGTTGCGCAGCTCGGCGGCGAGCGCCGGCGGCAGGCGGACCAGCATGGGCTCGAGCCGGTTCGGGTTGCCTTCGACGGCGCTGCTCTCGAGCGAATCGGGTGCGATATCGGCGGGGTGCATGTGCGCTCCTTGCGACATGGGCTGACTTGCACCTACACGCTACCACCCGGTATCCGGCCATCAAGAAAACCGCCAACCGGCCGGAAACTTGACAGAACCCACGGGAATCGGGCCGGCGCGCCACGGATGGGCCGGGAGCCCTCCGGGTGCGATCTCGGCCCTGAGCGGGCGCGGGGCGCTCAGCCCTCGACGACGGGCAGCGCGATGCCGGCGAGCGCGTTCAGCCGGCCGGAGCGGAACGGCTCCAGGTCGAGCACCGCGAGCCGGAACCCGGCCGCCTTCACCGCCTCCACCAGGGCGGCGCGCCGCGCGAACGCGGCCTCCAGCTCGCCCTCCCCCACCTCGACGCGCCCGATGTCCCCGTGGTGCCGCACCCGGAAGTCGCGCAGCCCGAGCGCGCGCAGCCCGGCCTCGGCCCGCTCGACCTGCGCCAGGCGCTCCGGCGTGACCGGCGTGCCGTAGGGGATCCGGGAGGCGAGGCAGGCCATCTGCGGCTTGTCCCAGGTCGGCAGCCCGTAGGCCGCGCTCCAGGCCCGCACCTCGTCCTTGCCGAGGCCGGCCTCCGCGAGCGGCGAGCGGATCCGGCGCTCCAGCGCGGCCTGGTGTCCGGGCCGGTGATCGCGGCGGTCGTCGGCGTTGAAGCCGTCGAGGATCGCGGCGAGGCCCGCGTCGCGCGCCGCCTGCTCGCACAGCCGGTACAGCTCGGACTTGCAGAAGTAGCAGCGGTCGGCGCCGTTCGCGAGGTAGCGAGGGTCGTCCTGCTCGTGGCTCTCCACCTCGAGGTGGCGCGCCCCGAGCCGGGCCGCGAGCGCGCGCGCCTCGGCGCGCTCCGCCTGCGGGACCGACGGCGAGTGCGCGGTGAGGGCCACCGCGCCCGCGCCCAGCACCTCCCGCGCGACCGCCAGCACGAAGGTGGAGTCCACGCCGGCCGAGAACGCGACCAGGGCGCTGCCGCAGGCGGCGACGTCCGCCTTCAGGCGGGCGAGCTTGGGCTCGGAGGCCCGGCGGATCGCGTCGAGGTCGTCGGGGCGCATGGCGCCGGTCTTATACCCGGCGCGCGCCCGGGGCCGCTACCGCCGGCGCTTGGCGCCCTTGGCCGGGGTGGGCGCGGCCTTCCGCTGGGGGCGCCGCGCGGCCTGGCGCGCGTCGAGCCGCCGGCGCGCGCCGCCAGCGGACCCGCCCTTGGCGGCCGCCTTGGCCTTCGCCTTCGCGGCCGGCTTCGCGGCGGGCTCGGGGCGCGCGCGGCGCGGGCGCTGGCCGCCGGTGAGGCGGCCGAACTCGGCCGGGCCGATCACCTTCGCGTCCACCATCGCCTGGAGCACGCGCAGGACGCACTCCTCCACCGAGAGCTGGTCGGTGTGGACCACCACCTCCGGGCGCGCGGGCGGCTCGTACGGCACGTCCACCCCGGGCACGCCCTTCAGCTCGCCGGCGAGCGCCTTCGCGTAGATCCCCTGGGGATCGCGCTCCCGCAGCTTCTCCATGGAGCAGTCCACGAAGACCTCGACGAACCGGCGCGCCTCGCGGCGGAGCTGCTCGCGCGCATCGCGGTACGGCGAGAGCGCCGCGCAGACGGCGATCCCCCCCGAGCGCATCACCGCCTTGGCGACGAAGCCGAGGCGGGTGACGACGCGGGTGCGGTCCTCCTTGAGCGTGCCGAGCCCCTCCAGCAGCAGCGCCGCCTCGCCGTCCTCGTCGAGCAGCGTCGCGGGGCGGCCCGCGGCCGCGAGCCGCGCGACCAGATGGGAGGCCAGGGTGCTCTTGCCCGCCCGGTTCATCCCGGTGAGCCAGACCACGAACCCGGCGCCGTGTTGCGTCTCCATGCCGTCCTCCGGACGCGCCGCGGCGGTGTCACCGGCGGCGAACGAGCGGTTTGGTCGGTGGAGTATACCCTCTCGCACCTCCGTTCTCAAAATCGGACCGCATCGCGCCAAATCCACGTTCGCCCTGTTTTTCCAGGCGGTTGCGCAATCCGATATCGGTGGACCCGTTCTCCGTGGGTCAATCTCGCGCCGGCCGCGGGCCTGACGTTCACGGCGGGAGAACGCCGCCGCGGGCGGCGACCGCCGCGCGCCGCCGGGCGCGCGCACCGGCCCGCGGGCTCCCCCGGGCGCGGGATCGCTGGGGTTTCGTCAGGCCTCGGCGGGCTGGGCGCCGGCGCAGGCGCAGCCGGCGAGCCGCGCGGTGGGGCGGGCGGTGGCCACGCCGCGCACCAGCTCGACGCGCCGCCCCGTCACGCTGCCCGGCTGGGCCATCAGGTGGATCAGCTCCGCCGCGCCGAGCGCGGCCAGCGCCGCGACGCCCGGCTCGGGCGGGCGGCCCGCGCCGGCGGTGGAGCGGGCGCAGGAGTAGCACGGGGCCCCCCGCGGCACCGAGACCACCGCGCCGCCGTCGCCGTCCGGCTCGACCACCACGTGCGGGATGCCGGCCCGGCGCGCCGCCTCCGCCGACGTGACCGCCTGCACCACCGACGGCGCGCAGACGAGCGCCGCGGTCGGCACGCCGCCGGTCGGATAGCGGTCCACCTGGACGAACGCGGACAGCGGCGCGAGGGCGCTCCGGGCCGCGTCCACCCGCGACGTGCCCACCGCCGAGGGCGGGAAGAGCCAGCCGGCCAGGTCCGCGGGCGACACGTCCTCGGGGTCGTCGAGCCAGAGCCGGCCGACGCCGGCCTGGACGAGGTACACGAGCGCCGCGGACGCGACCGCGTCGATCCCGACCACCCGCACGCGGGCGCCGAGCAGCCGCTCCTGGGCCTCCTCCCCGAAGCCGGGCACCAGCAGCTGCCGGGCCCAGCGCGCGATGCGATCGTCGCTCAGCGACATGGTTCCTCCGGCCGGGCGTGGCTCACGGGAGCACCGGCGCGTCGCCGGGGCGGCGCTTCTCGAGCAGCAGGCGGTACGCGCCGTCGCCCTCGGCCGGCAGCGGCTCCACCGCGAGCACGCGGTGCCCGTCCTCCTCGGCGCTGCGCGGGACGCTCTCCAGCGGCTCGCCGGCGCGCAGCCACACCTCGAGCGTCTCGCCCTCCGCGAGCCGCTCCAGCGCGATCCGCGTCTTCACCCAGGTCATGGGGCAGGCGAAGGCGCGGATGTCGATCCGGCTCGCCGCGCGCTCGGGGGCGGTCACGCCGCGCCCCCCGCCGGCGCCGCGGGCGCGTCGCAGGCCGCGGGCGCGCTGCTCCCCAGCACCTGGCGCCCGGCGCAGGCCAGGCACCCGGGGCGCTTGCGGACCAGCACCAGGCGCGACCGCCCGCTGCGCAGCTCGTAGGTGAACAGCCGCCCCTCGTACGTCCCGCGCTCGCCGGCGAGCAGGCGCAGCGCCTCGGCGGCGAGGAGCGCCCCGGCGAACCCGGCCACCGGCCCCAGGATCCCTGCCTGCGAGCAGGACGCGACCGAGCCCGGCGGCGGCGGCGCCTCGAACAGGCAACGCAGGCAGCCGCCCAGGCCGGAGGGCGCCACGGTGAGGAGCTGGACGGTGGTGCGGAGCACGCCCGCGTGCACCAGCGGGCGCCTCACCCGCGTGGCGGCGTCGTTGGCGAGGAACTTGGTCTCGAAGTTGTCCGAGCCGTCCACGACGACGTCGGCGGCGCCGGCCAGCGCCTCCGCGTTCGCGGCGTCGAACCGCTCGTCGCGGGCGTCCACCTCGACCGACGGGAAGATCGCCCGCAGCCGCGCGGCCGCGGCGGCGGCCTTGCGCCGGCCGACGTCGGCCTCCTGGAACAGCGGCTGGCGGTTCAGGTT
Source organism: Anaeromyxobacter sp. PSR-1 (assembly GCF_000964525.1). GTDB lineage: Bacteria > Myxococcota > Myxococcia > Myxococcales > Anaeromyxobacteraceae > Anaeromyxobacter. The sequence goes on along the minus strand of NZ_BAZG01000143.1, from coordinate 2,229 downwards.
CGACGTCTCGACGGCGTCGTCCTCGACGAGGACGAGCCGGCCCACCCCGGCCGCCGCCAGCGTGAGGAGGGCCGGGCCGCCGAGGCCGCCGGCGCCGATGACGAGGACGCGCTTGCCGGAGAGGCTGGTCATGGGACGCGTTCGCCTATATCCCGCCCCCGCCTCCCCGGCAACCGCGCCGGGGCGCGGGCCGCGTCAGAAGGTGAGCGCCCTGCCCGCGCGCGCGGCGCGCCAGAGCGAGGGCAGCGTGTCGATGGCGTCGAGCCGCCCGAGGACGTGATCCGGGTCGAGCCCGGCGAGCCGCACCGCGGTGTCGCACGCCACCACGCGCAGCCCCAGCTCGCGCCGGGCCTCCTCCAGCGCCTCCGCGAGCGGCGTCACGCGCGCCTCGGCCGCCGCCGGCGGCGCCCCCTCGTCGAAGCGCCCCGCCACCCAGAGCCGGAGCGGCTCGAAGAACAGCGCCACCGTGACCTGCTCGCCGAAGGCGGCCGCGGTCACGGCGAGCGTGGCCGCCTGGTAGCGGTCCTCCCAGCCGCCGCGGTGCAGGAAGACGACCAGCGGGCCGGCCATGTCACTTCCTCGGGCCGAACATGCGGCCGAACAGCCCCTGCCTCGGCGCCGCGGACGGCGGCGGGACGGGCGGGCGCGGGGCGCGCTCCAGCGGGCGGGCGCCGCGCGGCGCGGTCTGCGCCTCCGGCAGCTGGAGCTTCTGGCGGAGCGACTCGGGCGTGTCGAGCGTGGCGAGCTGCATGGCGGTGACCTGGCCGGTGGCGAGATCGCGCGCGGTGACGGTGAGGATGCCCTCGGCCCCGAGCGCGAACTCCACCGCCACCCGCACCTCGCCGCGCGGCCGCGCCGGCAGCCCCTCCACCCGCACCGTGCCGAGGTACTCGCACTCGGAGGCCTTGTCCGAGTCGCCCTGGAACACCTGCAGCTCGAGCTCGGTCTGGCCGTCGCGGGTGGTGGCGTGCTCGTGCGCCTTCCTCGCGGGGAGGCGCGTGTTGCGGGGGAACACCGGCGCCATCCGGCCGCCGGGCAGCCCGACGCCGATGCCCATGGCCAGCGCGTCGATCAGCACCACCGAGTCGATGCGGTGCGCCGAGTCGGCGAGCAGCGCCGCGCCGAGCGCGACCGCCTCGTCGGGGTGGACGCTGCGGTTCGGCTCGCGCCCGAGCGCCTCCTGGATCTTGCGCCAGACGAGCGGCATCCGGCTCTGGCCGCCCACGAGCAGGACCTCGTCCACGTCGCCCGGCCCGAGCCCCTTCGCGGCGAGCACCTCGCGGCACACCTCGATGGTCCGGTCCACCAGCCGCTCGGTGAGCGCCTCCAGCTCCTCCCGGGTGACCTTCACCTCGAGGCCCACGTCCTTGCCGTCCCGGTCCTTGCACAGGTACGGCACCTGGGCGACCGCCACCTCGCGGGTGGAGAGCGCGACCTTCGTCTCCTCGGCGGCGTCGCGGATGCGCTGCCACACCACCCGGTCCTCGGGCGGCGCGAAGCCGTGCTCCTCCATGAAGCGCCAGACCAGGTGGTCGAGCAGCTGCGCGTCGAAGTCCACGCCGCCGAGGAAGGTGTCGCCGCCGGTGGAGATCACCTCGTACACCTCGCCCTGGATCTCCAGCACCGAGGCGTCGAACGTGCCGCCGCCCAGGTCGTACACCAGCACCCGCTTGTCGAGCCCCTTGCCGAAGCCGAAGGCGAGCGCCGCGGCGGTGGGCTCGTTCACGATCCGGTCCACGGCGAGGCCGGCCAGGCGGCCCGCCTCGCGGACCGCGTTGCGCTGGTGGTCGTTGTAGTAGGCGGGCACCGTGATCACCGCGTGCTCCACCGGCGCCCCCAGCGCCTGCGCCGCGGTCTCGCGCATCTCCTTCAGGATCAGCGCCGCGATCTGCTGCAGCGAGAAGTCGCGGCCGGCGAAGCGCACCGCCGCGGCGCCGTCCGGGCCCGGGACGATCTCGTAGTGGAAGCGATCGCGGCACGCCTGCACCGTGGGCGAGGCGAACGGCCGCCCCACCAGCCGCTTCGAGCCGTAGACGGTGTTGCGCGGGTTCACCACCATCTGCGCCTTGGCGGCGTGCGCGACCAGCAGCCGCCCCTGCGCGTCGTAGGCGACCACCGACGGCAGCGTGCGGTAGCCCTGGCGCGAGGCGAGCACCTCCGGCTTTCCGCCCCGCACCACCGCCACGCAGGAGTTGGTGGTGCCGAGGTCGATGCCGATGACCGCGCCGC
>NZ_BAZG01000144.1 GCF_000964525.1 Anaeromyxobacter sp. PSR-1 | reverse complement strand
CGCTCATTCCGCCGGATGCAGGCCGCTCACCCTGAGCGTAGGCGGGCCCTAAGGCCCGCCGGAGTCGAAGGGTCATCCCGAGCGTAGCGCGGCCGCACGGCCGCGCGGAGTCGAGGGAGCCTGCGCCGCGGCTCCGAACCCCGCTCATCCTGAGCCTGTCGAAGGATGAGCGGAGGCCGCTACGCCGGCAGCCCGTCCACGAACGCGGTCAGCGCGGCGTCGAACGCCGCGGGGTTCTCGACGTTCGCGAGGTGGCCCGCGTCCGGGATGGTGACGAGCTTCGCGCCCTTCACGCCGTCGGCGATCTTCCTCGCCTCGGCGGGCGGGGTCATGCCGTCCTCGGCGCCCACGATGACGAGCGCCGGGCAGGCGATGGTCGCGAGCGTGGGGATCGAGTCCTGGCGCTTCGCCATCCCGCGCTGCGCGGCGGCGACGCCCGCGGGCGTGCCGTCGAGGATGAGGTGCCGGACCTCCTTCACGACCGCCGCGTCCGCGCCCGGCCGGAGCAGCTTCGGCACCATCTCGTCCGCCACCCAGCCCAGCCCCTTCTCCAGGGCGGTGCGCGCGAACTTCTCGCGGTTCGCCTTGCCGGCCTCGTCGTCCGCGCCGGCCTTGGTGTCGCAGAGCGCGATCCCGCGGAACAGGCCGGGCGCCTGGCGGTACAGCTCGAACGCGAGGTAGCCGCCCATCGACAGCCCCGCCACCGCCGCGCGCCCGACGCGCAGGTGCGCGAGCAGCGCCCGCACGTCGCCGGCGAGCAGGTCGAGCGTGGACGCCTCGGGCGGCGTGCCGCTCTTGCCGAGGCCGCGGTAGTCGAGCGCGATCACCCGGTGCTTGCGCTCGAGCGCGGCGACCTGCCGCGTCCACATCCCGGAGTGGAGCGGGAAGGCGTGGAGGAGGACGACGGCGCTCGAGCCGCTTCCGGCGTCGCGCCAGTGGATCTCGGTTCCGTTCAGGTTGGCGACGGGCATTCCCGAAGCATTAGCACTCCGGTGCGCGCCCGTCCGCTTCCCGCCCGCGGCCGCCCCGGGCGGCGCGGCCGAGGGACGGCGCGGCGGCCACGCGGGCAGGGCGCCCCGGCCGGATCCGCGTTACACCTATCCACTCGGACCCGCCCAGGCGGCGGAGCAAGGGATCGGATGAGCGAGTACGGACAGGGGGCCCCGGCCGGCCCGCGCGAGGGGATCGGCTACTTCGCGCGCTTCGGCGTGACCGAGCGGATGATCGCCGAGACGCTCTCGGCGGCGCTCTCGCGCGGCGGCGACCACGCCGACGTCTTCTTTCAGCACCGGGTGTCCTCGGACCTCGGCGTCGAGGACGGGGCGGTGAACCGCGCCTACGCCAGCGTCGAGCTGGGGGTGGGCGTACGCGTGGTGAAGGGCGACCAGACCGGCTACGGCTACACCGAGGACCTCTCGCTGCCGGCGCTGGTCGAGTGCGCCCGCACCGCCGCGGCCATCGCCGACGGCCCCTCGCGCCCCGGCCCGCAGCGCCTGCACGTCCAGGGCGGCCTGCCCGACCGCTACCCGCTCGTCCGCCCGTGGAGCGAGGTGCGGCCCGAGGAGAAGCTGCCGCTCGTCGCCGGGCTGAACGAGCGCGCCTTCGCGGCCGACCCGCGCGTCAAGAAGGTGAACGTGTTCCTCCGCGACGAGGACGGCGCGGTGCTGCTCGCCGACTCGTCGGGCCGGGTGGTCGAGGACCGCCAGCCCATGACGCTGCTCTACCTCTCGGTGCTCGCCGAGGAGAACGGGCGGCGCGAGCAGAGCGGCTACAACGTGGCCGGCCGCGCGGGCTTCGAGTTCTACACGCCCGAGCGGCTCGACCGCGTGGTGCGCGAGGCGGTGGACCGCACCTCGGTGCTGTTCGAGGCGGGCGCGCCGCCGGCGGGCGAGATGCCGGTCGTGCTCGCGGCCGGCTCCTCCGGCATCCTGCTCCACGAGGCCATCGGCCACGGCATGGAGGCCGACTTCAACCGCAAGGGCGTGTCCATCTACGCCGACAAGATCGGCAAGCCCATCGCGAAGCCGTTCGTGAACATCGTGGACGACGCCGCCAACCCGGGCGCGCGCGGCGCCATCAACGTGGACGACGAGGGGAACGCGGCCGGCACCACGCACCTGGTGGAGAACGGCGTCCTCGCCACCTACCTCCACGACTCGATCTCGGCGCGCCACTACGGCGTCGCCCCCACCGGCAACGGCCGCCGCGAGAGCTACCGCTACCCGCCGCTCCCGCGCATGCGCTCCACGTACATGCTCCCCGGCCCGCACCGGACCGAGGAGATCATCCAGTCGGTGAAGAAGGGCATCTACTGCGTGAACTTCTCCAACGGCCAGGTCAACATCGGCGCCGGCGACTTCACCTTCTACGTGAAGAACGGCTGGCTCATCGAGGACGGGAAGCTCACCCGCCCGGTGAAGGACGTGAACATCATCGGCAACGGCCCGAAGGCGCTCGAGCAGGTGGACATGGTCTCCGACGACCTCGCCATCGACGAGGGCGGCTGGACCTGCGGCAAGGACGGGCAGAGCGTGCCGGTCTCGCAGGGCCTGCCCACGGTGCGCGTCGCCTCGATGACGGTCGGCGGGAGGGGCTCGTGAAGGACCTGCTCGAGATCGCGCGCGAGGCCGCCGCGCTGGCGCGGCAGCGGGGCGCGGACGAGGCCGCGGTGGGCGCGTACCGCGCGCGGCACGTCGAGGTGGCGTGGCGCGACGGCCGGCTCGAGAAGGTGAGCGAGGCGACCACGCGCGGGCTCGGCCTCGACCTCTACGTGGACGGCCGCTACGTCTCGGTGGGCACGAGCGACCTGCGCCCCGAGGCGCTGGAGCGGTTCGTGTCCGACTCGGTGGTGCTCGCGCGCACGCTCGCGCCCGACCCGTACCGCCGGCTCCCGGATCCGGAGCTGTACCAGGGCCAGGCGGCCATCGACCTCGAGCTGGAGGACCCGCACCACGGCGCGCTCGACGCGGCGGAGCGGCGCCGCCAGGCCGAGGCCATCGAGGTGGCCGCGCGCGCGGTGCCCGGCGCGCACGCGATCCTGTCGGTGTCCACCAGCGTCTCCGACTCGCTCAGCGAGAGCGCGCTCGTCCACACCAACGGCTTCGAGGGCCGGCGGCGCGGCACCGACTTCTGGATCGGCGCCGAGGTCACGGTGAAGGACCCCGACGGCCGGCGCCCCGAGGAGTACGCGTCGTCGGGCGCCCGCCACCGCGCCGACGTGGAGTCGCCCGAGGTCATCGGCCGGCGGGCGGGCGAGCGGGCGGTCGCCCGCATCGGCACGCGCAAGGGCGAGTCGGCGGTGACCGCGCTCGCGGTGGACAACCGCGCCTCCGGCCGGCTGGTCGGCTCGCTGTTCGGGCCGCTCTCGGCCTCCTCCATCCAGCAGAAGCGCTCGTACCTCGAGGGCAAGGTCGGCGCCGAGGTGGGCAGCCCGCTCCTCGACGTGCGCGACGAGCCGCACGTCCGCCGCGGCCTCGGCTCGCGCCTGTACGACGGCGAGGGGCTCGCGGCGCGGCCGTTCCCGGTGTTCGAGCGCGGCGTGCTCCGCAGCCTCTACGTGGACACCTACTACGGCCGGAAGCTCGGCCTGCCGCCCACCACCGGCCGCTCCTCGAACCTCGCCTGGAAGCTCGGCGAGCGCTCGCAGGCGGCCCTGCTCGCCGAGATGGGCGAAGGCGTCCTCGTCACGGGGTTCCTGGGTGGCAACTCGAACGGGACCACGGGCGACTTCTCGCTCGGGGTGCGCGGCTTCCGGGTGCGCGCCGGTGCGCTGGCGGAGCCGGTGGGGGAGATGAACGTCTCCGGCAACCACCTCGAGCTCTGGAAGCGGCTGGTGGCGGTGGGGGACGACCCCTACCGCTACTCCGCCATGCGGACCCCGACGCTGGTGTTCGAGGGCGTCCAGCTCGCCGGCACCTGAGCGCGGCGTGCGGGTCGACCCGCCCCGCAGGCCGTCCCCGGGCCCAGGGACCCCCGCCATGCCGAGGGTGCGAATTTGCAGGCCGAGCGGGGCATGGATATTCCTGTAGTCGTGGCGCGCGTGCTCATCGTCGACGACGAGTCGGACATCCGCCAGGCGGTCGCCGAGGTGCTCGCCGAGGAGGGCCACCAGGTGGTCGCGGCGGGCGACGGCGAGGAGGCGCTCGCCCAGATCCGGGCGTTCCACCCGCAGCTGGTCCTGCTCGACCTCATGATGCCGGTGATGAACGGCTGGGAGTTCCGGGCCGCGCAGAAGGGCGATCCGGACATCAGCGCGATCCCGGTGGTGATCCTCTCGGCCATGGGCCGCGAGGGCGCCATCGACGCCGACGGCTACATCCAGAAGCCGTTCGACCTCGAGATGCTGCTGTCGGCCGTCCGCCGGCACGCCCAGTCGGCGTCGCCGCCGGCGGCGCAGAACGCGTAGCCCTCGCCTACCTCCGCCACGCCACCGCGACGCCCGGCAGGCGCCCGCCCGCGCGCAGCGCCTCGATCCCTCTCCGCCCCGCGTCCACCGCCTGCGCCACGCGGTTGGTCGCGTCCGCGTCCGCCTCCAGCGTCTCGCAGGCCGAGGAGAGCACCTCGCCGAGCAGGCGCCACTCCGTGTCCAGCGCGCCGCCGTCCGGGCCCGCCTGCAGCCGCACCAGGCCGGTGGTCCGCGCCCAGGCCTCCTCCGGTGGCGCGCCGCGCGCGAGCGCCTCGCCCACGGCGCCCACGAACGCCTCCACCACGCCGTCCAGCGCGGCCGCGGGCGGACGCCGGCCGTCCCACGCCGTGGCGCGGGCCGACCGCCAGATGCGCGCCAGCTCCCCTCGCGCCGCCGCGATCGCCTCGCCGGTCCGCCGGGCGTCGAGCCTCACGGGATCCGCGCCTCCTCGAGGAGCCAGCCGAGCGCCGCCTCCGCCTCGCGCTGGAGCGCGGGGAGGTCCTCGGTGAAGAGGTGCGTCGTCCCGGGCACCACCGCGAGCCGCCGCGGCCCGCGCGACCCCTCCAGCACCGCGCGCACGTCGTCCGGCAGGCCGAACGCGTCCCGCTCCGCCTGGACCACCGCGGCCGGCTGCTCCACCGCGCGCGCGTCGGCGGCGTCGCGCACGAGGTCGAGGTCGGCCGAGCGGAGCGCGAGGCCCGCGAGCAGGAGCCCGCGCACGCGCGGCTCCGGGCCGCCCGCCAGGATCGTCATCCACGAGCCGAAGGAGAACCCGCAGCACAGGAGCGGCAGGTCCGGGTGGCGCGCGGCGAGCCAGCCGAGCGCGGCGCGCGTGTCCTCCACCTCGCCGAGGCCGCGGTCGTAGGCGCCCGCGCTCAGGCCCACGCCGCGGTAGTTGAAGCGGAGCGCGTGGCCGCCCTGCGCGCGCACCGCCCGCGCCAGCCGGTAGGTGGCGTGGTTGTGCATCGTGCCGCCGAAGCGCGGGTGCGGGTGGCACACCAGCGCGGCGAACCGCGCGCCGGGCACCTCCTCCAGCAGCGCTTCCAGCCGGCCCGCGGGCCCGGTGAGATCGACCTGTGGCAACGTCCGTCCTCGGCCCCCCGGGAGCGGGCGGCGCCGCCCGATCAGCCGAGCAGCGCCGCGAACATGCGCTTGCCGTCCTCGAGGCCGAGGATCGACTCGCTGGCGCGATCGGGGTGCGGCATGAGGCCGACCACGTTGCGCGACGGGCCGCCGGAGATGCCGGCGATGTCGCGCGCCGAGCCGTTCGGCGCGCCGCCCACGTAGCGGAACACGACGCGCCCCTCGCCCTCGAGCCGGTCGAGCGTCTCCGGGTCGGCGAAGTAGTTCCCCTCGGCGTGCGCGATGGGCATGGTCAGCGACTGGCCGACCAGGCCGCGCGTCACCGGCGTCTCCTGCCCCTCGACGCGGATGGTGACGTCCTTGCAGATGTACTTCAGCGACGCGTTCCGCATGAGCACGCCGGGCAGCAGCCCGGCCTCGCACAGGATCTGGAACCCGTTGCAGATGCCGAGCACCGGGCCGCCCCGCTCCGCGAACGTGACGAGGTCGGCGATGACCGGCGAGAAGCGGGCCAGCGCGCCGCAGCGGAGGTAGTCGCCGTAGCTGAAGCCGCCCGGCACCACCACCGCGTCGAGCTTCTCGGGCAGGCGGTCCTTGTGCCAGACGTACTGGGCCTCGGCGCCCATGACGTGCTTCACCACGTGGTAGCAGTCGTGGTCGCAGTTGGAGCCGGGGAAGGTGAGGATGCCGACGCGCATGGTGCGGTGCCGTCCGAGCTAGAGCTCGATCCGGAAGTCCTCGATGACGGTGTTGGCGAGCAGCTTGCGGCACATCTCCTCGAGCCGCTTCCGCGCCTCGGCCTCGGGCAGCTTCTCGTCGAGGGCGACCTCGATGAACTTGCCCAGCCGGACGTCCGAGACCTCGCCGTAGCCCATCGCGTGCAGGGCGCGGTTCACCGCCGACCCCTGCGGGTCCAGCACCCCGCGCTTGAGCGTGACGTACACGCGCGCCTTCTTCGCCATGCGCGGGTTTATAGCAGAATCCGCCCCGTGCGCCTCACCCGGGTTTTGCTAGGGTACGGGGTCGATGGAGGGAGCTTCGGCAGCGGAGATCTCGTGGCTGGTCGCGGGGATCGCGGCGCTCCTGGCGCTGCGGGCGGTCGCCGCCGCGCTGGAGGCGGCGCTGGTGGCGGTGGGCGTGCCGCGGGCGCAGGCGCTCGCCCGGGCGCCCGACGCGGGCGCGCGCGCCCGGGCCCTCGGCGCGCTGGCCGGGGACGCGGAGGCCACCGCGTTCACGCTCCGCGCCGCCGCCACGCTCGGCACGCTGCTCGCGGGCGTGCTGGCCGGCGCCGGCGGCCCCGCGCTCGTCCCCGGGCTGCCGCCCTGGCCGGCGCGCCTCGTGGCCGCGCTGGTCGCGGGCCTGCTCTCGTTGCCGCTCTCCGCCGCGGCGCGGGGCCTCGGGGCCTCGCACGGCGAGGGGGTCGCGCTCTCGCTCTCGCTGCCGTTCCGCGGCCTGAGCGAGCTGCTCCGGCCGCTCGCCCGCGTGGTGGCCTGGACCGCCGGGCGCCGCGCCCGCTTCTCGCTCCCGCCTCCGCCGCTCGACGAGATGGAGCGCGCGCTCGCCGAGTACGCCGGGCGCGCCGGCGCCGGCTCGGAGGGCACCCGCGAGCTCATCCACAACGTCTTCGAGTTCCGCGAGAAGGTCGCGCGCGACGTGATGGTCCCGCGCACCGACGTGGTGGCGGTGGAGATCGGCACGCCGGTGCCGGAGATCATCCGCACCCTCGCCGAGGAGGGCCACTCGCGCATGCCGGTGTACCGCGAGAGCCTCGACCAGATCGCCGGCGTGCTCCACGCGCGCGACCTCGTCCCGCTGCTCGCGCACCCCGAGCTCATCGTGCTCGCGGACATCCTGCGCCCGGCGCACTTCGTCCCGTGGTCGAAGCCGGTCGAGCAGCTCCTGCGCGAGATGCAGCGCCGCCACCTGCACATGGCGTTCGTGGTGGACGAGTTCGGCGGCGTGATGGGCATCTGCACCATCGAGGACGTGCTCGAGCAGATCGTCGGCGACATCCAGGACGAGTTCGAGGAGGACGAGGGGCGCGAGGTGGAGCAGCACGCCGACGGCACGTTCACGGTGCAGGGCGGCGCGCCGGTGGCGGAGTTCAACCGCGCCGCGCAGGCCGCCGTCCCCGAGGACCAGGGCTTCGAGACCATGGCCGGCTTCGTCTCCTCGCTCGCGGGCGCGATCCCGGCGCGCGGCGACCGGTTCTTCTGGAAGGGCTGGGTGTTCACCGTGGCCGAGGCCGACCCGCGCCGCGTGGTGAAGGTGCGGGCGGCGCGGGTGAAGCGCGGCGGGTAGCGCGCCGGGGTCCCGCGGCCGGTCGGCCGGTGGGCGGGCGTGAGCCCCCCGGGCGAGTCCCGCCCCGCCGCGGCCGTGCCGGGCGGGGGGCCAGGGGTTACCGTTCGGGCGCCATGACCGATGAACGCAACGGCGTGCGGCTCGGCCAGGCGGTCCGCGATCTCGACGGCCGGCCGCTGGGTCGCGTGGACGCGCTCTACGAGTGGGGTTTCCGCGTGGTGAAGGGCTTCCCCATCCTGTTCCGGCAGGAGCAGGTGCTCCGCTACGACGAGGTGCGCGGCGAGCGCGACGGCGCGCTGGTGGTGGCCCGCAGCGAGGCGGCGCTGCTCCAGCTGGCGGAGGGGGAGATCCCGGACATCTGGCGCGTCCCCACCCCGCGCGCGTTCCCCGCCGCCGCCACGCCGTCCGAGGCCCGCGACCTGTTCGCGGAGCTGGCCGCCGGGCGCGCCGCCTCCGCCGCGCCGCCGCCGGGCGTCCCCGAGCCGCAGCCGCTGCCCGCCGAGGACGAGCGGGACTACGTGCGGAGCCGCGGCGAGTCCTTCCCGGCGGGGCCACCCCCGCAGCCCTGATCTCGGCCCGCACCTCCGCGGCGCTCTCGGGTAATGTGCGCGGCCATGACCGAGGCCGCCCCCTCGCCGCGCCCGCAGCCGGCCGGCTACCGTTGGCTGGTGCTGCTCGCCTGCAGCGTGGCGATGTTCGGCAACTACTACGTCTTCGACGCGCTCTACCCGGTCACCCCGCTGCTCGAGAAGGCGTTCGGGTTCACCGGCGAGCAGGTCGGCCTGCTCGACACCGCCTACAACGTCGCGGCGCTGCTCACGCTCCTCGCCGGCGGCGTGCTCATCGACCGGCTCGGCACGGCGCGCTCGTCGGTGCTGTTCGGCGCGATCGGCGCGGCCGGCACGCTGCTCATCGCGTTCGGCCCGGTGCTCACCCCGGGCACGCCGGCGCTGGGCATGGCGGCGGGCCGGTTCGTGCTCGGCGTCGGCTCGGAGCTGTTCATCGTGGCCGCGACCACGGTGGTGGGGCGCTGGTTCAAGGGGAAGGAGATCTCCTTCGCGCTCGCGGTCCAGCTCCTCATCGCGCGCTTCGGCTCGCTCGCCGCCGACCAGTCGCCGAACTTCGCCGGCGGCCTGTTCGAGCGCGGCTGGCAGGCGCCGCTCCTGCTCGCCGGCGTGCTGGGCGTGGCCTGGTTCGTGTTCGCGGTGGTCTACGCCGGGCTCGAGGCGAACGCGGCGCGCCGCTACGGGGTGAAGGGCACGGTCTCGACCGACAAGCTGGTGCTCGGCGACCTGGTCCGGTTCGATCGCGCCTACTGGTGGGTGGTCGGCCTCTGCGTCGCGTTCTACGCGACCATCTTCCCGTTCCGCACCTTCGCGAACCTGTTCTTCATCGACTACCGCGGCCTCTCCAACGAGGCCGCCGGCAGCCTGAAGAGCGTGCTGCCGCTGCTCTCGATGATCGGCATGCCGCTGTTCGGGCTCCTCGCGGACAGGTTCGGCAAGCGCGCCCTGATGATGGCGGCGGGGTCGGCGCTGCTCGTGCCGCCGTTCCTGCTCATGCTCTGGTGGCACACCGGCGTGGTGCTGCCCGAGGTGAAGCTCCCGCTGCTCGGGACGGTGCTGGCGGCGGGCACGCCGCTCGAGCTGGTGCTCGCCATGGCGATGATGGGGCTCGCCTTCGCGCTCGTGCCGGCCGTGCTCTGGCCGGCGGTCACCTACCTCGTGCCCGGGGCGCGGCTCGGCTCCGCCTACGCGCTCATGACGTTCTGCCAGCAGGTGGGCTGGGCGGCGATGAGCTGGGGCATGGGCAAGGTGAAGGACGTGGGGCACGCCAGCGCCGCCGCGCCGGGCGGCTGGGTGCCGGTGGTGCTGATGCTGGCGGTGCTCTCCAGCGCGGGCTTCGTGTTCTCGTTCCTGCTCTGGCGCTCCGAGCGCGGGGCGGGCGCGCACGGGCTGGAGGACGTCACGCCGGGTGAACACGCCTGAGCGCGTGAGCGCCGGGCCAGGACGCCCGGTCCGGGCCGGGATCACCGGCCCGGGCCGCCCGTCAAGTTGTTTGCCATCGGGATCCCGAACCCGTATGCTGCGATATCGACGCAAGATCCCGGGATCAGGCGGGATCTCGCGGGCGCGCGGCGGCGGGCGGCGCGTTGGCCCGAGGGCGGGTGAATGGCGGACGGGGCGAAGGTCAACGGAGTGGCGGCGGCGATCGATCCGGAGGGGCTCCTCAGGAGCGCGCTCGAGAAGATCGTCTTCTTCGAGTGCCGCGTGTCCCAGCTCGAATCCGAGCTCGCGGCGGCGCGCACCATCGCCGAGCGGGCGCGCGCCGACGCGGCCAAGGCGCACCGGCGCGAGGTGGAGCTGGAGCAGGCCGCCTCGGCCGAGCGCGGCGCGCGGGCCGACGCGCAGGCGCAGGCGGACGACCTCGTCGAGCGGGTGCGGCTGCTGGAGGGCGAGCGGGAGCGGCTCCTGTCCGGCCTGGTGGAGCGCGCCCGCATCGGCGGCGCGCCCGGCGCGGACGGCGCCCCCGGCCCGGACGAGGGCGGGGCGGACCTCGCCGGTTTCATCGCCGAGCTGCGCGCCGAGATCGAGACGCTGCGGGCGTGGAAGGCCGCGGCCGAGGCGGGCGGCGTCCGGGTGGACGCCGGCGGCACCGTGCACGTGCCGAAGGCCCGCGAGGGCGCCGAGGCGGTGGCGCAGCTCGCCGGCCGGTTCGAGGCCGAGGGGCGGGTGGGGCTCTCCGGGCGCGACACCGACCGGATGAAGGAGCTGCTCGCCACCCGCGCCGACCGCGTGCTCTACGAGCGGTCCATGGACGACCTGCGCGCCCCCGACGCGCGCACCCGCCAGCGCGCCGTCCGCACGCTGGAGGCGCTCGGCTCGAAGGCGGCCGCGCCGCTGCTCGCCGCCGCGCTCGGGCGCGAGGAGGACGGCGAGGTGAAGGCGGCGCTGCTCGGCGCGCTGGCCCGCTTCAAGGAGCCGTTCGCGGCGCCGCTGGCGCAGCGGGCGCTCGAGGACGCGCGCCCGGCCGTGCGCGTGGCGGCGCTGGAGGCGCTGAACGCCGTCGCCGCCGGCGACGCGGAGCCGCGGCTCGCCGGCGCGCTCTCGGATCCGAGCCCCATCGTCCGGCGCCGCGCGGCGCTCCTGCTCGGCTTCGCGCCGGGCGAGCGCGCCGAGGCGGCGCTCTCGGTCGCGCTCGGCGATCCGGACCGCGGCGTGGCCCGCGCGGCGGCGGCGGCGCTGTCCGGCCGGCCCACCGCGCGCGCCCAGGGCG
>NZ_BAZG01000145.1 GCF_000964525.1 Anaeromyxobacter sp. PSR-1 | reverse complement strand
GTTCGCGCTGTTCGGGCTGGCGCTCCTGGCCGTGCCGCGCCTGCGCCGGCCGCGCGCCGCGCCGGCGGCGACGGCGAGGGTGCGGTGACGGCGGGCCGCGGCCCCGGACGCACCGGGACCGCGGCCCTCCCCCTCACCCGCGCGCTACGGACAGCCGACCGGCCGGGTGGCGGCGCCCTGGTACAGCTCGCACACCGGGACGCGCGCGCCCGGAGCGTGGCAATCCATGCACGCCGAGATCGCCTGCGCCCGCGGCGCCACCTCGTGGTTCACGTTCATGAACATCTCGGTGTAGCCCCAGCGCCAGTCCACGCCGCGGACGAGCGCGCGGAAGACGCGCACCGGCTGCGTCGAGACCACCGGCGCGGCCGGAGGCGGCAGCGCCGCCTCGTGCCAGCGGAGCGTGTTCGCGTCCACCACCGTGACGGCCTTGATGCCGGGCGCGAACCCGGCGTCCGGCGTCATGACGTTGTAGGTGCCGGGGGCGAGCCCGTGCCCGGGCGCGTCGAGCGTCACGTCGCCGGCGGCGTCGCGCGTGGCGTGGCCGGCGGCCACCGTGACGAGCGCCGGGAGCTGGCCGGCCGTCGCGGCGCCGAACGAGACGACGTCGTTCCACATGGCGTCGAGGAACGCCGCGTAGGTGGCGTGGTCGCCGTACCTCGGCCCGGTCGGCTCGGCCGAGGTGGCCGGGATGACCGGGATCGACGCGCCCGCCGTCGTCGGATCGGGCTTCACGCCCCACAGCGACCACTGGCCGAACACGTGCGGCACGATCGCGAACGAGCCGTCGATCATGACCGGCTGCCGGCCCTGCATGTGCTTGAACGGGGTGATGCGCGCGCCGGCGTCGCCGAGCCGGGCGGCGGGCTCGGACAGCGCGATGGGGGCGGCCGCCGCCTGCCCGTCGGCGGGATCGAACGAGGCCAGGGCGCCCGAGATGGTGGCGTGGCGGGCGGTGCCGTCGTACCAGCGGTACGCAGGCTTCACGTCCTTCTCCATCACGAACACGCCCTTCTGCCAGTTGTAGTCCACCTCCACGCCGTCGATGACCGCCTTGGAGGTGCCGAACGCCGCGCTGGCCGGGTTGGTGACGCACGCGTCCACGATGGCCTGCGGCGCCCCGGGGTACCTGCAGTCCTTGTAGCCGGCCTGCTCCCAGTTCCAGTTCGTCTTGGTGGCGAGCTGCCGCGAGAACGCCGGCACGTGGCAGGTCTGGCAGGCGAGCGCGGCGAGGTGCTTCGCGGTGTGGATGGGCGCGGTGGGCGCGTGGCAGTCGGCGCAGGCGAGCGGCGCCTCCTCCACCATGGCGACGGAGAGCCCGGTGCCCTTCATCCGGTCGTGGCGGAAGCCGTCGCCGGCGTGGCAGTCCACGCACAGCGTGGGCGCGCCGGCGTTCGCCGAGCCCATGTGCACGTCCACCTCCGGACCGGCCGGGACCGCCAGCGACGAGGCGAGGTCGCCCATCTTCACGTTGTCGCCGCCGCCCGCGTAGAAGTGGCACTTGCCGCAGTTGTCGCGGCCGGGCCGGCGCACCGAGCGCGCGGCCTGGAGCAGGACGTCGGAGAGCTTCGCCGCGTACTCCGGCGAGCCGGGCGCGACGCAGGTCGGGCCGCCGGCGAGCGGCAGGCACACCTGCGCGGCGGTGCAGGCCGGGGTGCAGCCGGACGCGGGCTTCACGTCGGCGACGCCGAAGTTCTTCTGCGCCTTCACGTAGCCGGTCGCCAGGTCGGCGTGGCAGACGAGGCAGTCCACGCGGCCGGCGTCGGGCGCGAGCTGGTAGGCGAGCTTCTTCTGCGCGGGGTCGCCGTAGCCGGCGTGGCACTCGCCGCAGCGCCCCTCGTTGCTGGGCACGGCCACGCAGAAGTCGTTGATGAGCCCCTTCTTGCCGATGGTCCCGTCGTCCACCGGGTTGCCGGCGGCGTCGCGGAGGCCCGGCGTCGGGCCGGCCCAGCGGAAGTGGGCCGAGGCCAGCATCTCCTGGCCGGCGGCGGCGTGGCAGGTGAGGCACTCGGCGGTGACCTCCTCACCCTTCGTGAACGGGCCGGTGAGCCAGGCCGCGTGGATGTTCGTGATCTCGCAGCGCAGCGCGGTGGCGTTCCAGGCCTGGCCCGGGCCGCAGAGGGAGGCCGTGGCCTCGCACCGCTGCGCGGCGGCGTTCCACGCCTGCCCGGCGCCGCACACGCCGACGCACGCGGCCGCGCCGCCGGCCGCGATGCACACCTGATCCTGCGCGCACCCGGCGGCGCAGGCGCTGGAGAGGAGCGGCACGCAGCTCGCCGACGCGCCGGCGCCCTGGCACACGGTCCCGGCGTCGCAGGCGGGGCTGCAGGCCTCCACCGCGACGCACGCGCCGCCCACGCAGGCGGCGCCCTCGCCGCAGAAGTCCTGGCACTTCTTGTCGTCGCTCGACGAGCAGGCGGCCAGCCCGGCGGCCGCGGCGAGCGCGGCGGCCAGGGCGAGGCCCCGGATGGAAACGGTTCGGATCAAGACGTTCTCCTCGGAACGGGGTTCACCGCCGGTGGCGGCGCGCCGCGCGCCCGCGGGCGGGCGGCGCGGGGCCGGTGAGCAACGCGCGTGCCCCGCCGGGCGCCGCGCCGCGCCCTGCGCGCTTCCGTCCACGTCCCGAGCCGTCCCGGGCGGATGGCGCGGCCGCCCGCGGGGCGCCGTCGCGCCGGGCGTTCACGCGTGAACGTCTCCCGTCTCGTTCGCGCCGGCGCCCCTGAACGCCCGCCCGCCGCGCCGGCGACGCGGGCCGGAATCCCCCGGGATCCGGCCCTGCGGCCATCTGCCGCAGCCCTGGGCGGAACCCACGACGGGGCGCGCGGCTCCGACCCGGCGTTCACGTGAACGCCGGAGGAGACGTGTCCCCGCCCAGCGCCGCCCCCCTCCCGTTCCTCGGCCTCGGCAGCGAGGACGCGCTCCACGCCGTCGCCGACGCGCTCCCCGACGGCCTGTTCACCACCGACGCCGCGGGGCGCATCACCTTCTGGAACCGCGCCGCGGAGCGGATCACCGGGTGGTCGCCCGGCGAGGCGGTCGGGCGCGACTGCTCGCTGCTGGCCGGCGACCCGGTGCACGGCTGCGCCTGCGGCGAGGGCCCCATCCGCTGCGGCATGGCCGAGCGCGAGCGCACCTCCAAGACCTGCTCGGTGCGCACGCGCGACGGCCGCCTGCTCGTCATCGTGAAGAGCGCCGTCCCGCTGCTCGCGCCCGACGGCGCCGCGGTGGGCGCGCTCGAGTCCTTCAGCCCGGTGGACCCGGTGCCCGCCGGGCGCCGGCAGGACCCGTGCGCGCGGCCGCAGGCCTCGGGGCTGCTCGGGCGCGGGGCGGCGATGGAGGAGCTGCGCCGGATGATCGCCCTGGTGGCGCGCTCCGACGCGACTGTGATGCTCCACGGCGAGAGCGGCTCGGGCAAGGAGCGGGTGGCCGAGGCCATCCACGCCGGCAGCGCCCGGGCCGCCGGCCCGTTCGTGCGCGTGAACTGCTCCGCGCTCAACGAGAACCTGCTGGAGAGCGAGCTGTTCGGGCACGTGCGCGGCGCGTTCACCGGCGCGCTGCGCGACCGGCGCGGCCGCTTCCAGGAGGCGGACGGCGGCACGCTGCTGCTGGACGAGATCGGCGACATCTCGCCGGTGGTGCAGGTCAAGCTCCTGCGCGTCATCGAGCAGCGCCAGATCGAGCGCGTGGGCGACTCCGCGCCGGTCCCGGTGGACGTGCGCATCGTGTGCGCCACCCACCGCGACCTGCGCGCGCTGGTGGACGCGGGCCGCTTCCGCGCCGACCTGTACTTCCGCCTGGCGGTGTTCCCGCTGCGCGTCCCGCCGCTGCGCGAGCACGTCGAGGACCTGCCCGAGATCGCCGCCGCGTTCCTGGAGCGCCACGCGCCGGCGTCCGGCGGGCGGCCGCGCGCCCTCTCCGCGGCCGCGGTGGCGACGCTGTCCGCCTGCACCTGGCCCGGCAACGTGCGCGAGCTCCAGAACGTGCTCGAGTTCGCGGCGCTGCAGGCGGGCGACGGCGACATCGGCCTGGAGCACCTCCCCGCCGAGCTGCGCGGGGCCTGCGCGCCGCCGGCCCGCCGCCCCGGCGCGATGCCGGGGCCGGAGGAGATCCGGGCCGCGCTGGAGGCCTGCGGGGGGCGCCGGGCGGAGGCGGCTCGGCGGCTGGGCATCTCGCGCGGGACGCTCTGGAAGCGGATGCGGGCGCTGGCGCTCGGCCCACCCGAGCCGGGCTAGGCTCGTCCCCGGGGGCCTCCTCCGGCATCCGCCGGCCGCGCGCCGGCAAGCTCCCGATCTCGCAGGGCACCCGGCCATGCGTCATGCGCCGGATGGCGCCGCCGCGCGGGTCCTCCCATGGTGACCGTCGCCCCGGGCTGGTCCGGGAGGCGCGACGGAGGCTCACGATGAGGACGATGGCGATCGCGGTCGGGACGTGTGTGCTGCTGCTCGCGGGAGGGGCGCTCGGCGCCGAGCCCTCCCCCACGCAGGCGAACCTCCAGGCGGCGCACCAGCGCGACCTCGACGCGCACGCCCGGTACCAGGCGTTCGCCGCCGCCGCCGACCGCGAGGGTTACCCGGCCGCGGCGACGCTGTTCCGGGCGGCCGCGCGCTCCGAGCAGATCCGGGCGGAGCTGCACGCGGCGGCGCTCCGCCGCCTGGGCGGCTCGGTCACGACGGCCGCGGCCGCGGTGGGGACGGTGCGAGACACCCCGTTCAACCTGCGCGCGATGCTGTCGCACGAGAGCGCCGAGCGGTTCGGGTCCTACCCGCGCGCGGTCCGGCAGGCGCGCCGCGAGGGGCTGGCGGAGGCGGCGCTCGGCTTCACGCTGGCGCACGCGGTGGAGCGGGAGCTGGTGGCGCTCTACCAGGACGCGGTGGGCCGGCTCGACCAGCTCCGCGCTCCCGCCGAGCCGCTCCACGTCTGCCGCACGTGCGGGCACGTGGCGCGCGGCGCCCAGCCGCCGGAGACGTGCCCGGTGTCGCTCTCGCCCGCCGAGGCGTTCGAGCGCGTCCCGTAGCGCGTCCGGCGGCGGGCTCGGCTCAGGCGGCGAGCGGGACCAGCGGCGGCTGGAGGTCGCCGGGATCCACCCCGACGAGCTCGCCCGCCTCCTCCGGCGTGAGGCAGCGCTCGGCGACGAGCATGCGCCCGGCGAGCGCCCGGGCCGCGCGGGCGCGGCGGGCGTCGCGGACCAGCAGCGAGGCGTGCAGCGCGCGGCGCGCGTCCGCGGGGATGGCGTTCTCGACCAGCAACATGGGAACGAGGGACCAGGTGTTCATCGGCACCCCCGCTACTTAATTCGACGCCCGTCGATTTTCATCCGAAAGCGGGCGGGGGCGCCGGGGTCCCGCGATGGGCGGCCGGAGATCAGGCGCCGCGCGCCCGCGATTCCGCGGGCTTGCGCGGTGGCGGGGGCGCGAGGGTGCGAGTCCGCAGCTCCTCCAGGTACGCCTCCATCACGTCGCGCCGGAGCCGGAAGTACGCGAAGTGCCCCTCCCGGCGGCGCTCCAGCAGCTGCGCGCCGACCAGCTCCTTCAGGTGGTGCGAGACGGTGGACTGGCAGAGGGCGACGCCCTCCACCAGCTGCGAGCACGCCACCTCGCCCTCGGCGGCGGCGCGGCGGAGGATCTCGCAGCGCTGCGGGTCGGCGAGCGCCCGCGCGATGCTGCAGAACTCGTCGTCGGTGAGCTGGACGGGCATGGAGAGGCTCCTGGCGGGCCTTCGATAGCCGTCGATGCGCGCCGCGTCAAGGGCGGCCGTTCCGCGCCGGGCGAACGGTGCCGCGGCCCGGTATGCAAGGCCCGATTCCCGGGCGCCCGCGCCCGAAGGAGAGATCCCGTGATCGCCATCACCGCCGCCTCCGGACACCTCGGCCACCGGGCCGTCGAGGCCTTGCTGAAGCGCGTCCCCGCCGCCGGGCTGGTGGCGCTGGTCCGCCACCCCGAGCGGGCGGGCGACCTCGCCGCCCTCGGGCTGCAGGTCCGCGAGGGCGACTACGACCGCCCGGAGACGCTCGCGCCCGCGCTCGCCGGCGTCGAGAAGCTCCTGTTCATCTCCGGCAGCGAGGTCGGCCGGCGGGTGCCGCAGCACCGCGCGGTCGTGGACGCCGCCCGGCGCGCCGGCGTCCGCCTGGTCGCGTACACGAGCATCCTGCACGCCGACACCTCGCGCGTGCTGCTCGCGACGGAGCACCGCGAGACCGAGGCCCTGCTCCGCGCCTCCGGCGTGCCGTACGTGCTGCTCCGCAACGGCTGGTACCTCGAGAACTACACCGAGCACCTGGCGCCGGCGCTGGCGCACGGGGCGATCGCGGGCTCCGCCGGGAACGGCCGGATCGCCGCGGCGTCGCGCGCCGACTACGCGGAGGCCGCGGCCGCGGTGCTCACCGGCACCGGCCACGAGCGCCGGGTGTACGAGCTGGCCGGCACGCCGTTCACCATGGCCGACCTCGCCGCGGAGGTCTCGCGCCAGGCCGGCAAGCCCGTCGCCTACCGCGACCTGCCGCCGGCCGAGTACCGGGCGGTGCTGGTCGGCGCCGGCCTCCCGGGCCCGTACGCCGACGCGCTGGTGGACGCCGACCTGGGCGTCGCCCGGGGCGAGCTCGACGACGCGAGCGGCGAGCTCCAGCGGCTGATCGGGCGGCCGAGCACGCCGCTCGCGAGCGCGGTGGCGGCGGCGCTGGCGGCGCTGCCCGCCCCGTAGCCTACGTCCAGGCCAGGGTGGCGCGCCGGGCCCAGTAGCGGGCCGGCGGCTCGACCAGCGCGGCGAGCCGCTCCTGGGCCTCGGCGCTGGGCTGCAGCTCGAGCGCGCGCAGGTTGGAGCGGAGCTGGTCCACGGTGGCGGCGCCGAGCAGCACCAGGTCCGCCCACGGGCGGGCCAGCGCGGCGGCGAGCGCGAGCGCGTCCGGCGTGGTCCCGACGTCGCGCGCCACGCGCGCGAGCGGCCCGTCGGCCCCGGCGTCGCCGCGCGGCCCGAGCCGGCCGTTCGCGAGCGGCTCCTTCACGATCACCAGCCGGCCGGACGCGTGCGCCTCGCCGAGCACTGCCTCGCAGGAGCGCTCGAGCAGGTTCCAGGTGCCCTGCACCGCGGTGAACAGCGGCCGGCCGCCGCGCTCCACGCCGAGCGCGCGCGCGGCCGCCTCGGCCTGCCCCGGCCCGCTCACGGTCACCCCGATGCGCAGCCCGCCGTCGCGCAGCCGGGCCAGCTCGTCCAGCACCGCGCCGTCGCCGAGCACCGGGCCGTCCGCGGTCACCGAGTGGATCTGGTACAGCGAGAGCAGCGGGCCGAGCGCCTCGACCGACTCGGCGTGCTGGCGCCGCAGCGCCTCCAGCGAGTGGTCCTTCACCTCGTGCTTCTCGGCGTCCACCCGCCAGCCGCCCACGTAGCGGTACCCCCACTTCGACGACACGGTGACGTCGCCGGGGCCGAGCCCGCGGGCGTCCGCCCAGGCGCGCAGGAACGCCTCGCCGGCGCCGTAGGAGCGGGCCGCGTCGAGGTGGCGGATCCCGGCGTCGTACGCCGCGTCGAGCACCGCGTGCGCGTGGCGGCGGAGCTGCTCGGGCGAGCGGCCCTCGGGGAAGTCGGTGCCGTGTCCGATGGTGTGGTAGGCGGGGCGGCCCAGCGCGGCCATCCCCAGCCCGAGCCGGCGGACGGCCGGCGCCGTCCGCGGGGGTTGCGGGATCTCCATGCCGTCCTTCTAGCAGGGATCCCGCCCCCCGTCCGCCAAAGCGGACGTCACTTCGCGAGCTTCGCGATGAGCGCGTTCGCCTCGGCGGGCGCGCGCTTGCACTCGAGCAGCGCGGTGAGCATCAGCGGCGCCACGATGGTGGCGTCGGACTCGACCACGAACATCGGCGTGTCCTGGGTGAGCTTGTCCCAGGTGATCTTCTCGTTGGGCGTCGCGCCGGAGTAGGAGCCGTACGACGTCGTCGAGTCGGAGATCTGGCAGAAGTAGGCCCAGGGCTTCACCGGCTCGCCCAGGTCGTACTTGATCGACGGCACCACGCAGATGGGGAAGTCGCCGGCGATGCCGCCGCCGATCTGGAAGAACCCCACGCCCTGGCCGGCCGACAGCTCCTTGTACTGGTCGTAGAAGGCGGCCATGTACTCGATGCCGGACTTCACGATCGACGGGCTGCACTCGCCGGTCTTCACGTGCGAGGCGAAGATGTTGCCGAACGTCGAGTCCTCGTGGCCGGGGACCACGATGGGCAGCTTCGCCCGCGCGGCGGCGAGCAGCCAGCAGGCCTCGGGATCGCCCTCGTAGAGGTCCGTCCCGATCGACTGGATCAGCTCGTAGAAGTACTCGTGCCAGAACCGGCGCTCGCCCTTCTCGGTGGCGCGCGTCCACATCGGGACGATGAACTTCTCGACCGCGCGGAACGCCTCGTCCTCCGGGATGCTGGTGTCGGTCACCCGGCGCATCCGGTCCTCGAGGATGCGGGTGTCGTCCGCCTTGGTGAGGTACCGGTAGTCGGGGAAGTCCTTGTAGCTGTGGTGCGCGACCAGCCGGAACAGCGACTCCTCCAGGTTCGCGCCGGTGACGGAGAACCCGTGGATGAGCCCGGCCCGGATGGCGGGCGCGAGCGTGAGGCCGAGCTGGGCCGAGGACATGGCGCCGGCGACGGCCCAGAACATCTTCCCGCCCGCCTCGACGTGCCGCCAGTAGGCGACGAGCGCGTCGCGGGTCTGGCGCGCGTTGAAGTTCTTGAAGTTCGTGAGGACGAACTCGAGGACGGGCAGCTCGGTCTTCGGCATCTCGGCACCTTTCCGTCGCGCCGTCGAGGCGCGCGCACTGCGATCCGGGCGCTCGTACCCGACTGCGCCCCGCCGATCAAGCCCGGCGTTCGTCCGGGGACCGGCGGCCGGCCGTCGAGGCGGTTCCCCGGCGCGCCGGGGCGGCGTATCGTCTCCGTCTCCGGAGGTGAACCGTGACGTCGATGCGCCGCGCCGCTCCGCCCCGGCTCCACCCCGCCCTCCTCGCAGCCGCCCTGCTGGCGCTCGCCTCGCGCGCGACCGCGGCGCCCGTGTCGCCGCCCGGCGCGGCGCCGGCCCCCCGGGACGCGGACCGGCCTCCGCTGCTGCAGCTCCCCGGCGAGGTGCGCCCGGTCCGCTACGCGCTCGACGTGGAGGTGCTGCCGGACCGCGAGGACGGGATCCGCGGCCGGGCCGAGATCGCGGTGGTGCTGGAGCGGTCCCTCGCCCGGATCTGGCTCGACGCGCGCGACCTCGCCGTGTCGGAGGTCACCGTCGAGGTCGCCGGCGGCCCCCGCGTGGCCGGACGGCTGACGCAGGTCCACCCCACGGGCGTCGCGCGGCTCGACCTGCCGCGGGCGGTGGGACCCGGGCCGGCGACGATCCGCCTTGCCTGGTCGGCGCGCTGGGGCCCCGGCACCGGCTCGTTCCGCGCGCGCGAGGGCGACGCGTTCTACGCGTCCACGCAGTTCGAGGCCGTGGACGCCCGCCGCGCCTTCCCGTGCTTCGACGAGCCCCGGTTCAAGACGCCGTTCGAGGTGACGCTCACCGTTCCGGCCGGGCTGGTCGCGATCTCGAACGCCCCGGAGCAGGCCAGCGAGCCGGCCGCGGGCGGCCTCCGCCGCGTCCGCTTCTCGGCCACCCGCCCCATCCCCACCTACCTGGTGTTCTGGACGGTGGGCCCGTACGACGTCGTGGACGCGCCGGCGCCGGCGAACGGGGTCCGCAGGGCGCCGCTGCCGGTGCGCTACCTCGTCCCGCGGGGCCGCGCCGGCGACGCGGCGTTCGCGCGCGAGGCCGGGCAGGCGCTGCTCGCGGAGCTGGAGCGGTGGTTCGGGACGCCGTTCCCCTACCCGAAGCTCGACCACGTCGCCCTCCCGGGCTTCCCGCTCGCCATGGAGAACCCGGGCGCGATCTCCTACGTCGAGTCCGCGCTCCTGTTCGACCCGCGCCGGCAGGGCCCCGACGAGCGCCGGTCGATCGCGGACACCATGGCCCACGAGATGTCGCACCACTGGTTCGGCGACCTCGTGACGCTGCCGTGGTGGACGGAGATCTGGCTGAACGAGTCCTTCGCGCAGTGGATGGGGACGCGGGCGGTCCAGCGCTGGCAGCCGTCGTGGGGGGCGGACGTGGCCGCCGCGGCCGGGACGGCGCGGGCGATGCGCCAGGACGAGCTCGCGACCACCCGCGCCATCCTGAAGCCGCTCGAGCGCATCGAGGAGGTGGAGGGGCAGTTCGACGCGATGAGCTACCAGAAGGGCGCGGCGCTCCTCGGCATGGTCGAGCGCTGGGTGGGCGAGGCGCCGTTCCGAGAGGGCGTCCGCCGCTACCTGGCGGCCCACGCGGACGGGACCGGCTCCACCGACGCGCTGCTCGCGGCCATCTCCGCGGCGGCCGGCCGCGACGTCGCCGGGCCGTTCCGGACGTTCCTCTCGCAGCCGGGGGTGCCGCGGGTGGAGGCCGCCGTCGACTGCGGGGGCCCCGGCGCACGGGTCCGGCTCCGGCAGGCGCGGGCGCTGCCGCGCGGCTCCGCGGCCGCGCCGGGCGGCGCCTGGAGCATCCCGGTGTGCGTGCGCTACGAGGCCGCCGGCGCGGTGCGCGAGCGCTGCACGCTGCTGGACGAGGTCGAGGGGACGCTGGCGCTCCCCGAGGGCTGCCCGGCGTGGCTCATGCCGGACGCCGGCGCGGCGGGCTACTACGCGTGGGCGCTCGCGCCCGCCGACCTGGCGCGGCTGCGCGCGCGGGGGCTGGCGCGGCTCTCCACCCTGGAGCGGCTCTCCTACGCGCGGTCCGTCGCGGCGGCCGAGCGCGCCGGGGCGCTGCCGTACGCGGACGCGATGGACGCGCTCACCGCGCTGGCGCGCGACCGGCAGCCCGAGGTCGCCGCCGCGCCGATCGAGGCGCTCGAGCGCGCCCGCGAGTGGCTGGTGCCGGCGGCGGACCGGCCGGCGGTGGAGGCGCTGGCGCGCCGGCTCTACCGGCCCGTGCTCGCGCGGCTGGGCTGGGCGGCGCGGCCGGGGGAGTCGAGCGCCACGCGCGACCTCCGCGCCCGCGTGGTGCGCCTGCTCGCGTTCACGGGGCGCGATCC
>NZ_BAZG01000146.1 GCF_000964525.1 Anaeromyxobacter sp. PSR-1 | reverse complement strand
GACGGCGCCGACGGCGGCGGGAACGGCGGCTGGATCGGCGTGGACGGCGCGAGCGCGCCGACGCTGGCGCCGGCGGCGGCGGCGGTGCCCGCGGACGGGATCCGGATCGAGGCCGCGCTCCGCGCCGCCGGGGGCGCCGGCGGCGCCGGCGAGGGCGGCGTGGGCGGCCACGTCCAGCTGTGGGGCACGCAGGTGGCCTGCGGCGCGGTGAACGTGGACGGTGGCGCGTCGGCCGCGATGGCGGGCGGCATCGGCGGGTCGATCGACCTGGCCTCCTCGGCCGCGGCGACCGCGGTGACGGCGCCGCTCACCGCGCGCGGGGGCGCGGGCACGCCGGCCGGCGCGGCCGGCGGGGTGACCATCGACGGCGAGGCGAAGACGCTCGACGGCGGGGTGTACCGGCCGTAGTGCACGGACGGGGGTGAGGGGCGGCTCCGCGCGGGGGCCGCCCCTCACGTTCGACGGCGCGGCGGGCCGCGCGCCTCAGCCGAGGACGACGAGCAGGTCCTCCTTCTCGACCTTGTCGCCCTCCTTGAAGCGGACCTCGGCGATGCGGCAGTCGCCCTTCGCCTTGACGTTGGTCTCCATCTTCATCGCCTCGGTGACGAGCAGCACCGCGCCGGCCTTCACCTCGTCGCCCGGCTTCACGTTCACCTTCAGCACCTTGCCCGGCATCGGCGCGCCCACGTGCACCGGGTTGCCGCGCTCGGCCTTCACGCGCGCCGCGGAGGCCTGCGTGGCCGACTGATCGCGCACGTTGATGGTGCGCCCCTCGCCGTTCAGCTCGAAGATCAGGTCGCGGGTGCCGTCCTTCTCGAGCTTGCCGATCGAGACCAGCTTCACGATGAGCGTCTTGCCCGGCTCGATCTCGATGCTCGTCTCCTGGCCCGGCTCGAGGCCCCAGAAGAACACCGGCGTGGGGACGACCGAGGTGTCGGAGAACGTCTCGCGGTGGCGCGAGAGCTCCGGCCAGACGTTCGGGTAGAGCAGCCAGGACACGAGCGCCTTGTCGTCCACCGGGTGCCCCACCCGCTCCGCCGCCTTGCGCCGCTCCAGCTCGAGGTCGGCCGGCTCCAGCAGCTCCCCGGGCCGGCAGGTGATGGGCTCCTGCCCGCGCAGGATGACCTGGCGGAGCCGCTCCGGGAACCCGCCGTGGAGCTGGCCCAGCATGCCGCGCGCGAGCCCCACCACCGACTCCGGGAACGCGAGGTCGTTCGCCTTCTCGGTGAACAGGTCCTCCGGCTCGAGCCCGTTCTTCACCAGGAACATGGCCATGTCGCCGACCACCTTCGACGACGGCGTCACCTTCACGATGTCCCCGAACAGCAGGTTCACCTTCCGGTACATGTCCTTGCACTCCTCCCACCGGTCGAGGAGGCCGAGCCCGGCCACCTGCGGCTTGTAGTTGGAGTACTGGCCGCCCGGGATCTCGTGGCGGTAGACCTCGGCGGTCCCGCTCTTCAGCCCCGACTCGAACGGCGCGTACCAGTCCCGCACCGTCTCCCAGTAGTTCGCGAGCTGCTGCAGCCCGTCACGGTCGAGCCTCGGATCCCAGGCGCTGCCCTCCAGCACCGCCGCGAGCGAGTTCAGGTTCGGCTGCGCGGTGAGGCCGGAGAGCGGCGAGAGCGCCGCGTCCACCACGTCCACGCCGGCCCTCGTCGCCTCGAGCAGCGTGGCGGAGGCCACGCCGGAGGTGTCGTGCGTGTGGAGGTGCACCGGCAGGCCCACCGCGTCCTTGAGCGCCTTCACCAGCCTCGCGGCGGCGAACGGCTTCAGCAGCCCGGCCATGTCCTTCACCGCGAGGAAGTGGGCGCCCATCCGCTCCAGCTCCTTCGCCAGCTTCACGTAGTAGTCGAGCGGGTACTTGTCGCGCCGCGGGTCGTCGATGTCGCCCGTGTAGCAGACGGCCGCCTCGCAGACCTTGCCCTGCCGGCGCACCGCCTCCATGGCGACCTGCATGCCCCGGGTCCAGTTCAGCGCGTCGAACACGCGGAACACGTCCACGCCGGAGCGGGCCGCCTCCTCGACGAAGCGCTCCACCACGTTGTCCGGGTAGTTCGTGTAGCCGACCGCGTTCGAGCCGCGGAGCAGCATCTGGAACAGGACGTTCGGGATCTCCTTGCGCAGCTTGTGGAGCCGCTCCCACGGATCCTCGCGCAGGAAGCGCATGGCCACGTCGAACGTGGCGCCGCCCCACATCTCCAGCGAGAACAGGCCCGCGCCGAGCACGCTGGTGGCGGGCGCGACGCGGAGCATGTCGTGCGTGCGCACGCGGGTGGCGAGCAGCGACTGGTGCGCGTCGCGCAGCGTGGTGTCGGTGAACAGCAGCCGCTTCTCGGCGAGCACCCAGCGCGCCAGCCCCTCGGGCCCGCGCTCCAGCAGGATGTCCCGGGTGCCCTTGGGCCGCGGCCGCGACAGGTCCACCCTGGGCACGCGCGGCTCGCGGATCTCGGCGGGCCGGGTCGCGCGCGACACGCCGGGCGAGCCGTTGACGGTGACGTCGGCGAGGTAGCGCAGGAGCTTGGTGCCGCGGTCCTTGCGCTCCGACCGCGCCAGCAGCTCGGGGTGGGCCTCGATGAAGGAGGTGTCGCAGCGGCCGGTCAGGAACACCGGGTGGCGCATCACGTTCTCGAGGAACGCGATGTTGGTCTTCACGCCGCGTACGCGGAACTCCTGCAGCGAGCGGTCCATGACGTGCGCCGCGGCGTCGAGCGTCAGGCCCCAGGTGGTGATCTTCACCAGCAGCGAGTCGTAGTGCGGCGTGATCACCGCGCCGCCGAACGCCGAGCCGGCGTCGAGCCGCACCCCGAACCCGCCCGGCGACCGGTACGCCTTCAGCACCCCGTAGTCGGGGGCGAAGCCGTTCTGCGGGTCCTCGGTGGTGATGCGGCACTGCACGGCGAAGCCGCGCCGCTGCACGTCCTGCTGCCGCGCGATGCCGATCTCCGGGTCGGAGAGGCGCTTGCCCTGCGCGACCAGGATCTGCGCCTGCACCAGGTTCCGGCCGGTGATGGACTCGGTGACGGTGTGCTCGACCTGGATGCGCGGGTTGACCTCGATGAAGTAGTGGTGCCCCTGCTGGTCCACCAGGAACTCCACCGTGCCGGCGTTCCGGTAGCTCACCGAGCGCGCGATCTTCAGCGCGTCGCCGCAGATCGCCTCGCGCTGCGCCTCGCCGAGCGCGAGCGAGGGCGCGAACTCGACCACCTTCTGGTGGCGGCGCTGGATCGAGCAGTCGCGCTCGAACAGGTGGACGAGGTTGCCGTGGTGGTCGCCCAGCACCTGGACCTCGATGTGCTTGGGGCGCTCGATGTAGCGCTCGAGGAACACCGCCGGGTTGCCGAACGCGGCGCGCGCCTCGCTGCGCGCCGAGACCAGCCCCTCCAGCAGCTCCTTCTGGTTGCGGGCCACGCGCATGCCGCGGCCGCCGCCGCCGGCGCTCGCCTTGATGATGATGGGGTACCCGTGCTGCTTCGCGAAGATGAGCGCCTCCTCGTCGTGGAGGATGGGCTCGGGGGTGCCGGGCACCACCGGCACGCCGGCGGCCTGCGCGGCCTTGCGGCCGGCGACCTTGTCGCCCAGCCGGCGCTGCATCTCGGAGGTCGGGCCGATGAACGCGATCCCGGCGCGCTCGCACGCCTCGGAGAACTCCGGGTTCTCCGAGAGGAAGCCGTAGCCGGGGTGGATCGCGTCCACCTCCAGCCGCCTCGCCAGCTCCACGATCTCCTCGATGCCGAGGTAGGCGTCGATGGGCGGCTTGCCCTTGCCGACGAGGTACGCCTCGTCGGCCTTGTAGCGGTGCAGCGAGAGGCGGTCCTCCTCCGAGTAGATCGCGATGGTCTGGATGCCGAGCTCGGTGCAGGCTCGGAAGATCCGGATCGCGATCTCGCCGCGGTTCGCGGCCATCACGCGCTTGAACGGGATCGTCATGTCGGGCTCCGGGACGACGTAGCGGCGCGCGCACGCGAGGCGCGCGTCGTTGGCGAGGTGGAGAGTCGATGGCGATCGCCGTCCGCTCTGGGGCGGGCGAGGAACGGGGCGTCGAGGATCAAGTCGGGCGTCACGGGCTCGGCTCGGTCCAGCGGTTCGGCGTCGGGCTGGGAAGTGGAGCACAGCCTGCCGCACCGTGTCGAGGGGCGTCGGAGGGCGGGCGCCCGATTCTCCCGTCGGCGACCGGACCGGTCCACGACACCGCAAGTGAAGGGCGCCGCGCCGGGGCCGGCGGCGGCGCGAGCGCTCCGCTAGCCGCGCGCCAGCAGGTACCGCCCGAGCTCCTGGTCCACGCCGGCGATGTGCCGCCGGAGCCAGTCGGAGATCCAGTTGTGCAGCGTCAGCGCGGCGAGCGGGCTGGCGCCGCTGCGCTGGACCTCGCCCGCCAGCTCCTCGAAGTCGCGCCGGAAGGCGTCGTGCGCGGCCTTGTGCGCGGCGTACTCCGGGAACCCGGCCGCGCGCATCTCCCGCTCCTCGGCCTCGAAGTGCTCGATCACGTAGTCGGCGAGGAACTCGAGCAGCGGCTGGACCTCGGAGCGATCGCCCGCGCGCAGCGCCACGATGAGGCGCGCGGCGCGGCGGAAGAGCTCCTGGTGCTGGGCGTCGATCTCGGCCACCCCCACCGAGAGCGACGGCGTCCACTCGATCACCATGGCGGGCCCAGTATCCCCGGTCGCGGTCCCGGCCGCCACGGGCGCGGCGCCGCAGCCCCGCTCACCGGGTTCCCCGCAGGTGCCGCGCCAGGTGGGCGTCGGTCGCGCCGATGTGCGTGGCCAGCCAGTCGGCGATCCAGGTCTCCGCCCGCACCGCGATGCCGGCGCTCGGCCCGGCCCGCTCGAACAGGTCGCGCAGCGCGTGGTACTCGCGCACGAAGCGGTCGTGGGAGGCCTTGTGCACGGTGAGGCCGGGGAACGCGGTCTCCGACATGAGCCGCTCCTCGTCCGCGAAGTGCTCGACCACGTAGCTGCCCAGGAACTCGAACAGCGGGCCGACCTCGGCGCGATCCCCGCGCGCCAGGGCCTGGACCAGCGACTCGTACCGGCGGAACAGCTCCTGATGCTGCCGATCGATCACGTCGTGACCGAGCTCCAGCGCCGGGCTCCAGCGCGTGCTCATCAGGCTTCCCCCTCGACTCCCCCGGCCGGCACAGTCCCCCGGACGACGCATTCGGGGTAGTCCCTCGTCCCGGCGACCGCGCCCTCCTGTCCCCAGGCATGCGCGCGCGCGAAAAGCTTGCCGGCTCCGCGGCGCGCGAGGTGGAGCCAACCCCGCGAAAAAGCAGGGGCTCCGCCAAAGACGCGCGGCACGAAAGCTGCTATCTTCGCCAGCTCCGCTCCACATGGGGGCGTGGAGCCCCTCCCGAAGGCACCTCGACGATGACGGCCAGCACCTCACCCCGCGAGATCCCGTTCAACTACACCTCGGCCGACGACCGCCAGGCCATCTCCCACCTGCTCGGTCCGCACGTCTGGCAGAAGCTGGAGGAGCTCCGCGGGCTCCGCGTCACCGGCCGCAGCGCCCGCCTGCTGATGCGGTTCTTCGGCGAGATCCTCATCCACCGGCGCAACCCCTTCCTGTTCCAGGAGCTGGTCGAGTCCCGCGCCCGGCGCCGGCGCTTCTTCGCGAACATCGAGACCGACCTCGGCCTGGTCGAGAAGAACGCGAACGGCGAGGCCCGCGTGCTGGAGGTCCTGTCCGAGAGCCGGCAGCTCCTCGTGGCCTTCCGCCAGGAGGTGGACGGGACCCCGGAGCTGCGCCGCCGGATGCTGCGCGAGCTGGGCCCGGTGGTGGGCAAGGACGCGGTGCTCTTCGACCCGTTCACGCTCGTGTCGCACGCCACCGACGCCACCGACTGGCGCCTGCACCTGCCGGTCGCGGTGGTGATGCCCGACGACGAGCGCCAGGTCGCGCCGGTGCTGGCGGGCATCGCGCGGCTGGGCCTGAAGGCCATCCCGCGCGGCGGCGGCACCGGGCTCACCGGCGGCGCGGTGCCGCTGCGGCCCGGCTGCGTGGTGGTGAACACCGAGAAGCTGAACCGGATCCGCGGCGTCTCGCAGCGCGCCTTCACGCTGGCGGACGGCCGGACCGCGGCCGCGCAGGTGGTGGACCTCGAGGCCGGCGTGGTCACCGAGACGGCCATGGAGCACGCCGCCGCGCGCGGCCTGGTGTTCGCGACCGACCCCACCAGCGCCTGGGCCTGCACCATCGGCGGCAACATCGCCGAGAACGCCGGCGGCAAGGACTGCGTGCAGTGGGGCACCTGCATCGACAACCTGATCTCGTGGCGGATGGCGATGCCGTCCGGCCGGCTCTGGACGGTCCGGCGCACCGATCACCAGCTGCGCAAGATCCTCCCGGAGGACACCGTCACGTTCCAGGTGTCCGACCAGGACGGCGCGGTGGTGAAGACGGTCGCGCTGCGCGGCGCCGACGTCCGCAAGAAGGGGCTCTGGAAGGACATCACCAACAAGGCGCTGGGCGGCGTGCCGGGGCTGCAGAAGGAGGGCACCGACGGCGTCATCACCTCGGCGGAGTTCATCCTCTACCCCGAGTTCGAGGTGAAGCGGACGCTGTGCCTGGAGTTCTTCGGGCCGGACTTCGACGAGGCCTCGCGGGTGATCCTCCAGCTGGCCCGCGCGTTCCCGTTCCCGAACGACGGCAAGGAGACGCTCACCGCGCTGGAGCACTTCGACGACGAGTACGTCCGCGCCATCGACTACAAGGTGAAGGCCGCCCGGGCCGACACGCCGCGGGCGGTGCTGCTCATCGACGTGGTGGGCCACTCCGCCGAGGAGGCGGCGCGCGGCGTGGGCAGCATCCGCGCCATCCTCGACGAGCACCCCAACACCGAGCTGTTCGAGGCGCGCGACGCGGCCGAGGGCAAGCGGTTCTGGGCCGACCGCAAGAAGCTGGGCGCCATCGCCCGGCGCACCAACGCGTTCAAGATGAACGAGGACATCGTCCTCCCGCTCGACCAGCTGGCCGGGTTCGCGCGGTTCGTCGAGGACATGAACGTGGAGGAGGAGCGGTACGCGCAGGGCCGGCTGGTGGACCGGGCCGAGGAGCTGCTGCGGACCACCGAGCCGCCGCGCGAGGACCCGGAGTGGCTGGCCGGCAAGATCCCGGCCGCGCTCGAGCGCTGCGCCCGCGCCCGCGACGCCATCTCGCGCGCCGGCCCGAAGGACCTGCGCGCGCTGGCGCTGCTGGAGGACTTCCGCCGCGACCTCGCCAAGCTGATGCGCGGCTGGCCCGAGCTGACCCGCGCGGTGGACCGGGCGCACCAGGAGGTGCGCGACCGGCTGGTGGTCCTCGCCACGCACATGCACGCCGGCGACGGCAACGTCCACGTGAACATCCCGGTGCTGTCCAACGACCGGCCCATGCTGCGGCGGACCGAGCACGTGCTCGACGTGGTGATGGAGAAGGTGGTGTCGCTCGGGGGCGTGGTCTCCGGCGAGCACGGCATCGGCATCACCAAGCTCAAGTACCTGGAGCCGGAGCGCATCGAGGAGCTGTCGGCGCACCGCCGCGACGTGGATCCCGGCGGGCTGATGAACCCGGGCAAGCTCGAGGACGTGGACGTGCTCGACCGCGTCTTCACGCCGTCGTTCAACCTCCTCGAGCTGGAGGCGCGCATCCTCCAGCACGGCCAGCTGGAGGAGCTGGCCCGCGCCATCGCGCACTGCGTCCGCTGCGGCAAGTGCAAGCCGGACTGCTGCGTGTACCACCCGGCGCGCGGCATGTTCTTCCACCCTCGCAACAAGAACCTGGCGATCGGCTCGCTCATCGAGGCGCTGCTCTACGACGCCCAGCGCAAGCGCTCCACGCGCTTCGAGCTGCTGCGGTGGCTGGAGGAGGTCGCCGACCACTGCACCATCTGCCACAAGTGCCTGAAGCCCTGCCCGGTGGACATCGACTCGGGCAAGGTGTCGATCCTGGAGCGCGAGATCCTGGCGAGCTGGGGCTACAAGCACTCGACCGCGGCGACCCGCGCCACGCTCGGCTACCTCGACAGCCGCTCGCCCACCTACAACCGGCTGTTCCGCTCCACCGTGGTGCAGATCGGCGGCGCGCTGCAGCGGGCCGGCTGCGAGGTGACCGCGCCGTTCCAGCCGAAGGACGCGGCGCCGCGGCTCTACCCGCTCCAGCTGCTGCGCGCGCCCATGCCGCCGGCGCCTCCGGAGACGCTCCGCGACGTCATCCCCGCCTGCGAGCAGGACCAGGTGCTGGTGTTCGAGCCGGGCGGCGGCGCCGAGGCGGAGCGGACCGTCTTCTACTTCCCGGGCTGCGGCTCGGAGCGGCTCCAGTCGCACATCTCGATGGCCGCCCTCCACGTGCTCACCCAGCTGCGCACGCGGGTGATCCTGCCGCCGCCGTTCATGTGCTGCGGGTTCCCGCAGCAGGTGAACGGGAAGGCGGACACGCACTCGCAGATCATGCTGCGGGACACCATCCTGTTCAGCCAGATCCGCGACATGTTCGCGCACCTGCAGTTCGACGGGTGCGTCGTGACCTGCGGCACCTGCCGCGAGGGGCTGGCGGAGATGGAGGCGGGCCAGCTCTTCGGCGGGCGCCTCGTGGACGTCACCCGGTACGCGCTGGAGCGCGGCCTGAAGCTGGAGGGCTCCGGCGACTTCCTGTACCACGCGCCCTGCCACGACTCGCTGGACGGCAAGGCGCAGGAGGTGCTGGTGAAGCTCGGCGGGTTCGGCAAGGTGGAGGCCGTGCCGCACTGCTGCTCCGAGGCCGGCACGCTCACGCTGTCGCGGCCGGACATCACCGACGCCATGCTGCACCGCAAGCGCGCCGCGTTCGCCGAGGCGCTCGAGACGCGGCCCGGCGGCGCGACCGTGCTCACCAACTGCCCGTCGTGCGTCCAGGGCCTCGGCCGCAACGCGCCCATGGGCGTGCAGCCGAAGCACCTCGCCATCGCGCTGGCGGAGCGGATCAGCGGCCCGGGCTGGCTGGAGCTGTTCCGGTCGAACGCGGCGCGCGCACACGCCGTGCATTTCTGACGCGGCGGCGCCCGGCGCTCCCTCGATCGGATCAGTCGATTTCCGGCGCCGGCCCCTTCTCAGGTGCCTGCGGACCGTGCAGACTGCCCGATCTTCGAACGCGGGATCGCGCCCGCAACGAAAGGGAGAGCATGTCCAACAAGATGGATGAGAGGCTGGAGTCGATGTACCAGGACGTGCTTCGCCGCAACCCCGGCGAGGCCGAGTTCCACCAGGCGGTGCGGGAGGTGCTCGAGACGCTCGGGCCCGTGCTCGCGAAGTACCCCGAGTTCCGCGAGCGCAAGATCATCGAGCGCATCTGCGAGCCGGAGCGGCAGATCATCTTCCGCGTGCCGTGGCAGGACGACCGCGGCGAGGTCCACGTCAACCGCGGGTTCCGCGTCCAGTACAACAGCTCGCTCGGCCCGTACAAGGGCGGCCTGCGGTTCCACCCGTCCGTCTACCTGGGGATCATCAAGTTCCTCGGGTTCGAGCAGATCTTCAAGAACGCCCTCACCGGCCTGCCCATCGGCGGCGGCAAGGGCGGCTCCGACTTCGACCCGAAGGGCAAGTCGGACAACGAGATCATGCGGTTCTGCCAGAGCTTCATGACCGAGCTGTGGCGGTACATCGGCGACACCACCGACGTGCCCGCCGGCGACATCGGCGTGGGCGGCCGCGAGATCGGCTACATGTACGGTCAGTTCAAGCGCCTCACCTCGCGGTACGAGGCGGGCGTGCTCACCGGCAAGGGGCTCGACTACGGCGGCTCGCTGGTGCGCACCGAGGCGACCGGCTACGGCGCGACGTTCTTCGTCGAGGAGATGCTGAAGGTCCGCAAGGACTCGTTCGACGGCAAGCGCTGCGTGGTGTCCGGCTCCGGCAACGTGGCCATCTACACCATCGAGAAGATCACCCAGCTCGGCGGCCGCGTGGTCGCCTGCTCCGACTCGAACGGCTACATCATCGACGAGAAGGGCATCGACCTCGACCTCGTGAAGCAGCTGAAGGAGGTCGAGCGGCGGCGCATCAAGGACTACGTCGAGTACCGCGGCCACGCCCGCTACGTCTCGGGCGGCAACATCTGGGAGATCCCGTGCCAGGTGGCGATGCCGTCCGCCACCCAGAACGAGATCAACGGCCACGACGCCAAGACGCTGGTGAAGAACGGCTGCATCGCGGTCGGCGAGGGCGCGAACATGCCCACCACGCCCGAGGGCATCAAGGTGTTCCTCGACGCGAAGATCTCCTACGGGCCGGGCAAGGCCGCCAACGCCGGCGGCGTCGCCACGAGCGCGCTCGAGATGCAGCAGAACGCGACCCGCGACAGCTGGACCTTCGAGTACACCGAGAAGCGGCTCGCGAACATCATGAAGAACATCCACCAGAACTGCTACGAGACCGCCGAGGAGTTCGGCGCCCCGGGCAACTACGTGGTGGGCGCGAACATCGCCGGCTTCATCAAGGTGGCCAAGGCGATGGTGGCGCACGGGCTCATCTGAGGCTCCGCCCCCAGTTGCGCGGGGCAAAGGCTTCTGTAGTTCGAGGGCCCGGCGGCGACGCCGGGCCCTCTCTGTTTGTCGGCAATGAGGGTGCGGCGGGGGTCGGGGGCGGTGCTGCGGGCCGGAGCCGGGGCTGCGGGGATCGGCTTACGGAGAGACCTGAGGGCGTGGCGCGGGGCGCGGGTCCTGCGCGAGGCGGGTGCGGGCGGAGCGGCGGAGCGCGGCGGCACCCATTTGTCTCACAGTGAACGCTTGACGGGCTCGGGGCTCGGGGCGGCTTTCGCGAACTGACACGCCGTCGCGCAGGGTCTCCGCGCATGCGCAGGGCGTCGCCGTGGCGCGCGTTCGTGAGCCGAGGGGTCGCGGCACCCCGGCCGCGTTCTCTCGTCCTGGGCCATCCTCGTGCGTTTTCACGGAGCACGAAGTCCGCGTGCGATGCTTCGTGCAGACCCCGCATCGCCGGGACCCCCACCGGTCGTTCTG
>NZ_BAZG01000147.1 GCF_000964525.1 Anaeromyxobacter sp. PSR-1 | reverse complement strand
CTGCCGGAGGACCTGACGATCGCGCGGGCGGAGGCGCTCCGGGCGCTGCTGCTCGAGGCGCTCGAGCGCGGGGAGGATCTCGCGCTGGGCGCCGGGGCGGTCGCGTCGGCCGATGCGGCGGGGCTGCAGGTGCTGTGCGCCGCCGCGCGCAGCGCCGCCGCGCGCGGCGTGCGGTTTGGGCTCGACGCGCGCAGCGAGGCGCTCGCGGCCGCGGTGGCGCGGTCCGGGCTCGGTCGCGCGCTCGAGGGAAGCTGGCTGGACGTGGAGGATCGAGATGGCTAGGTGCGTGCTCGTCGTGGACGACTCCGCGAGCGTCCGGCTCGCCGAGCGGGTCGTGCTCACCGGGGCGGGGTACGAGGTGCTGGAGGCGGTCGACGGGCAGGACGCGCTCGCGAAGCTGGCGGCGCGCCCGGTGCATCTCGTGCTCACGGACCTCAACATGCCCAACCTCGACGGCGTCGGGCTCATCCGCGCGGTGCGCACCGACCCCGCGCACCGGCTCACGCCGGTGGTGATGGTGACCACCGAGTCGGAGCAGGCGCGCAAGCTGGAGGGGAAGGCCGCCGGCGCCACCGGCTGGATCGTGAAGCCGTTCACCCCCGAGCAGCTCCTCGCCGTGGCCGCGCGCCTGCTGGGCGCCTGAGGAGGACACGATGCGCTCCCTGGAGCAGCTGGCGGCGAGCTACCGCGAGGAGGCGGGCGAGCGGGTGGCGGAGCTGGAGGCCACCCTGCTCGAGCTGGAGCAGGCGCCGGACGACGCCGAGCTCGTGTCGCGCGCCTTCCGCGCGCTGCACACGATCAAGGGCTCGGGCGCGATGTTCGGCTTCGACGAGGTGGCGGCGTTCACCCACGAGCTGGAGACCGTGTTCGAGCACGTCCGCGGCGGACGGCTCGCCGTCACCCGCGAGCTGATCGGGCTCGCGCTCGCCGGCAAGGACCTGGTCCGCGGCATGCTGGACGGCGAAGGCGGCGCGGACGGGCGCGAGCGCGATCGGCTCGTGGCGGCCTACCGGGCCCTCGCGCCGGACGCGCAGGGCGGGGCGCGGGCGCCGGCCGTCGGCGAGCTGGCGGACGCCGGATGCGGCGCGGGCGGGGACGCGGCAGCGGCGCTCGGGCCGCGCACCTGGCGCATCGCCTTCGAGCCCAGCCCGGACCTGTTCGAGAACGGCACCAATCCGCTGGGGCTGCTGGACGAGCTGTCGACGCTCGGCCCATGCGTGGTGGTGGCGCGGACCGACGGGATCCCGCCCCTCGAGGAGCTCGCGCCGGAGCGGTGCCACCTGGCCTGGGAGGTGACGCTCACCACCGACCGCGGCGAGGACGCCATCCGCGACGTGTTCGCCTTCGTCGAGGACCGCTGCACGCTGCGCGTCCAGGCGCTCCCCGACGCGGAGGCCGCGCCTGCCGCCCCTGCCGCCCCCAGCCCGGCCCTGGCGGCCGGGGCCGGGGAGGTCGCGCGCTCCACCGGCGGCCCGGCCCGGTCGCCCGAGGCGGCCTCCAGCGTGCGGGTCGCAGCGGCCAAGCTCGACCACCTGGTGGACCTGGTGGGCGAGCTGGTGACCGCGCAGTCCCGGCTGGCGCGGCTCGCCGCGCAGGCGGAGGACGCGGAGCTGGCCGCGGTGTCCGAGGGGCTGGAGCGGCTCACCGCCGACCTGCGCGACACCGCGCTCGACCTCCGCATGGTGCCCATCGGTACGGCGTTCGGGCGCCTGCGGCGGGTGGCGCGCGACCTCGCGGCCGACCTCGGGAAGGAGATCGAGCTGGTGACGGAGGGCGCCGAGACGGAGCTCGACAAGACCGTCATCGAGCGGCTCGGGGACCCGCTCGTGCACGTGATCCGGAACGCCTGCGATCACGGCATCGAGACTCCCGAGGCCCGGCGCGCCGCCGGCAAGCCGCCGCGCGGGACCATCTCGCTCTCGGCCCGCCAGGCGGGCGGCAGCGTGGTCGTCGAGGTCCGCGACGACGGCGCCGGCATCGACCCGGCGGCGGTGCGCGCCCGGGCCGAGGCCCGGGGCCTGCTGCAGCCCGGTGCGCGCGTCGGCGAGGCGGACCTGCTCAACCTCGTGTTCCAGCCCGGGTTCTCCACCGCGCGGACGGTCACCAGCGTCTCCGGGCGCGGCGTCGGCATGGACGTGGTGAAGCGGTCGGTCGAGGCGCTGCGCGGGGCCGTGGCCCTGGAGAGCGCGCCGGGGGCCGGCACGGCGCTGCGCATCGAGCTGCCGCTCACGCTCGCGATCATCGAGGGGCTGCTGGTGGAGGTGGGCGGGGGCAGCTACGTGCTGCCGCTCGCGGCGGTGGAGGAGTGCGTCGGGCTCACCGCCGCGGAGGTGGAGGCCGCGCGCGGGGCGCACCTCGCGCCGGTGCGGGGCGAGCTCGTCCCGTACCTGCGCCTCCGGGAGGTGTTCGAGGTGCGCGGCGCGCGGCCGGAGCACGAGCAGATCGCGATCGTGCGGACCGAGGCCGGGCGCTGCGGCCTGGCGGTGGACCAGGTGGCCGGCCAGCTCCAGGCCGTCATCAAGTCGATGGGGCAGATGTTCCGCAACGTGAAGGGGCTCTCCGGCGCCACCATCCTCGGCGACGGGAGCGTCGCGCCCATCCTGGACGTCGCGGCGCTGTTGAAGGAGCACGCGGCCCGCGCTGCGTGAGGCGAAGTCGACCGCAGGACGCCGGCCCCTCGGCGGGGCCGGCGCAGACGCGCCGCTCGCCCTCGCGCGCGACGCAACGGAGACCGTATGCGCTGGTACGAGAACCTCGGGATCACCGCGAAGCTGCTCGTCGGGTTCACCCTGGTCGCGCTGATGGCGGGGGTGGTGGGCGGGGTGGGGTACAGGCAGCTCAACACCCTGAACGCGGCCGACAGCTTCCTTTACCACAAGTGCACCCTGTCCCTGAAGTACCTCGCGGAGATGGTCGCGAGCTACCGCGGCCAGAAGTCCGAGCTCCAGGACGCGCTGGGCGAGAGCAACCGCTCGGCGCGCGAGGCGCCGCTCGCGAAGCTCGAGGCGTACGAGGCGCGCTTCCAGGACCGCATGAAGCGCTACCCGGAGACGTTCTCCACCGACGCGGACCGCAAGGCGTTCGCGGAGCTGGAGGGGCTGCACCGCGCGTACTCGGCCGCCCGCGACCGGGTGGCGGCGCACATCCGGGCGGGCGAGGACCAGCGCGCGCAGGCGGTGCTGCGCGGGGAGCTGGCGACCGCGTTCGAGGCCGAGCGCGCGGCGCTCCAGGCGATGCTGGACTCGAACGACGAGGTCGCGCGCCAGACCAGCGAGGCGAACGACGCGCTGGCCGAGCGGGCCAACCGGCTGATGCTGGTGATCGCCCTGGCGGCCATGCTGCTCGCGGTGGGCCTCGGGATCCTCGTCGCGCGCACCATCAGCCGGCCCATCGGGGCGATGGTCACCGCGGCGGAGCGGATGGCGATCGGCGATCTGGACGTCCAGCTCCGCGAGGATCGCAAGGACGAGGTGGGCGTCCTCGCCCGCGCGTTCGCGGCGATGAACCACGCGCTCGGCGGCATCACCCGGGCGGCGCAGGAGGTCGCGGGCGGCAACCTGCAGGTCCGGCTCGAGGCGCGCTCGGACAAGGACGAGCTGCTCCGCGCGCTCTCCGAGATGGTCCACCGGCTCACCGAGGTCGTGCAGGGCGTGAAGGTGGCCGCGGACGGCGTGGCAGCCGGCTCGGAGCAGCTCAGCGCCGCGTCCGAGCAGACCAGCCAGGGCGCCACCGAGCAGGCCTCGTCCATCGAGGAGATCTCCGCGTCGATGGAGGAGATGGGCTCGAACATCCGGCAGAACGCGGACAACGCCTCGCAGACCGAGCAGCTCGCGACGAAGGCGGCCGGCGTCGCGGCCGAGGGCGGCGAGGCGGTGGCCCGCACGGTGGAGGCCATGAAGCAGATCGCGGGCAAGGTCTCGATCATCGGCGAGATCGCCCGGCAGACGAACCTGCTCGCGCTGAACGCCGCCATCGAGGCGGCGCGCGCGGGCGAGCACGGCAAGGGCTTCGCGGTGGTCGCCTCCGAGGTGCGCAAGCTCGCCGAACGCAGCCAGAAGGCGGCCGGGGAGATCAGCGAGCTCTCCGCGAGCAGCGTGTCGGTGGCGGAGAAGGCGGGGGAGCTGCTCGGGCGCATCCGGCCCGAGGCGCAGAAGACCTCCGAGCTGGTGCAGGAGATCAGCGCCGCGAGCCGCGAGCAGGACACCGGCGCCGCCCAGATCTCCAAGGCCATCCAGCAGCTCGACCAGGTGATCCAGCAGAACGCGGCCGGCGCCGAGGAGATGAGCTCCACCGCGGAGGAGCTGACCGCCCAGGCGGTGAAGCTGCAGGAGCTGATCGCGTTCTTCCGCCTTGCGGACGGCGCCGGGCGTGGCGCGGTGCGCGCGGTGGCGCCGGCGCGACCGGCCGCCCGGCCGGCCCTGCGCGCCCCGAAGGCCTCGAAGGTTCCGAACGCCCCGGCGCGGCCCGCGCCGGTGCCGAAGCCGGTGCCGAAGCCGGCCCGGCCCGCCGCGCCGTCCGAGGCCGGCGTCCGCATCGAGCTCGCCGAGGCCCCGGAGCCGGAGCCGGGCTACCAGGCTTACTGAGCGCCCCGCGCGACCGGAGAACGCCATGGACGCGTCGGCCTCGACCCGAAGCCAGCAGTACCTGACCTTCACGCTCGACGGCGAGCACTACGCCGTCGAGATCGAGCGGGTGCGCGAGGTGCTCGAGTTCACCGGGGTGAACAAGGTGCCGCGCACCCCCGACTTCCTGCGCGGCATGATCAACCTCCGGGGCGACATCGTCCCGGTGGTGGACCTGCGCCTGAAGCTCGGCCTCTCCCCCACGGAGCGGACCATCGACACCTGCGTCGTCATCACCGAGGTCACGGCCGACGGCGAGCCCCTCGTGCTCGGCGCCCTGGCCGACTCGGTCCAGGAGGTGATCGAGCTCGATCCGGCCGCCATCGCGCCGCCGCCGCGGATGGGCGCGCGGGTGGACACCGCCTTCATCCGCGGCATGGGCCGGCGCGAGGACCAGTTCCTCGTGATCCTCGACATCGAGCGGGTGCTCGCGGAGGACGGGCTGCGCGCCCTGACGGAGCCGCTGGGCGCGGGCGTCCCTCGGGGCGCGGCGCCGGACGGCGCCGGGGCGGAGCGGGTGGGCGATGCAGGGCTCGCGGGCTGATCGGCACGCGGCGGACGGCGGCCCGACCGGTCCGGCGGCGAGCCGGCTCGGCGGGCCGCCCGCGCTCTCGCCGCGCGACTTCGCGCGCCTGAGCGCGTTCATCGAGGGGCGCTGCGGCATCCGCATGCCCCCCTCGAAGCGGACGCTGCTGGAGTCGCGGCTGGGGCGCCGCGTCCGCGAGCTGGGGCTCGCCGGCTTCGGCGAGTACTGCGAGCACGTGCTGGGCGGCGCGGCAGGCGACGAGGTGGTCCGGATGGTGGATCACGTGACCACCAACAAGACGGACTTCTTCCGCGAGCCGCACCACTTCGAGCTCCTGGCCCGCGACGTGCTGCCGGCGCTCGCCGCGGAGCGCGGCGCGGGGACGCGGCGGCCGCTCCGGCTGTGGAGCGCCGGCTGTTCCACCGGCGAGGAGCCGTACACGCTGGCGATGGTGCTGCTCGAGGCCGGGCGGCAGGCGGCCGGGCTGCGCTTCGGGATCCTCGCCACCGATCTCTCCACCCGCGTGCTCGAGCGCGCGCGCGGCGCCGAGTACACCGAGGCGCAGGTCAGGCCCGTGCCGCTCGCGCTGCGGCGGCGATACCTGCTGCGCAGCGTCCGCGATCCGCAGGTCGTCCGGGTGTGCCAGCGGGTGCGCGAGCTCGTCGCGCTCGAGCAGCTCAACCTGCTGGACCCCGACTACCGGCTCCGCGACCGGATGGACGTGATCTTCTGCCGCAACGTGTTCATCTACTTCGAGCGCTCGGTGCAGGAGCGCGTCCTCCTCCAGTTCGCGCGCGTCCTCTCCCCGGGCGGCTTCCTCTTCCTGGGACACGCGGAGAGCATCGCCGGGCTGGAGGTGCCGTTCGATGCGGTGGCGCCGACCGTCTACCGCCGGCGGGAGGGCGGCTAGCGCATGCCGCCCGGGCCGGAGCGCCCCGCGCGGCGCGTGCGCGTGCTGGTGGTGGACGACTCGGCGCTGGTGCGCGAGACGCTCACGGCGGTGCTCGCCTCCGACGCCGGGATCGAGGTGATCGGCGCCGCCGGCGACCCGTACGCCGCGGTGGAGCGGATGCGCCGGCAGGCGCCCGACGTCATCACGCTCGACATCGAGATGCCGCGCATGGACGGGCTGACCTTCCTGCGCAGGCTGATGGCGCAGCACCCGATCCCGGTGGTGATCTGCTCCAGCCTGGCGACGGCCGGCGCCGAGCCGGCCCTGCGCGCGCTGGAGTGCGGGGCGGTGGACGTGGTGGCGAAGCCGCGCGTCGGCACGCGGCGGTTCCTGGAGGAGTCGCGGGTGCGCCTCTGCGACGCGGTCAAGGCGGCCGCGCGGGCCCGGCTCGGCCGGCCGCGGGCCGGCGCGCCGCTGGTGCAGCCGAAGCTCACCGCCGACGCCGTGCTGGCCCGCCCGCGCCCGGACGCGGTGCTGCGGACCACCGAGCGGGTGGTGGTGGTGGGCGCCTCCACCGGCGGGACCGAGGCGCTGCGCGAGCTGCTCGCCGCGCTCCCGGGGGACGCGCCCGGGCTGGTGATCGTGCAGCACATGCCGGAGGTCTTCACCGCCGCCTTCGCGCGCCGCCTCGACGGGCTCTGCGCGATCGCGGTGAAGGAGGCCGCCGACGGGGACGCGGTGGTGCCGGGGCGGGCGCTGATCGCGCCCGGGAACCGGCACACGCTGCTCCGGCGCAGCGGCGCCCGCTACCACGTGGAGGTGCGGGACGGCCCGCTGGTGTCCCGCCACCGCCCCTCGGTGGACGTGCTGTTCCGATCCGCGGCGCGCTACGCGGGCCGGAACGCGGTGGGCGTCATCATGACCGGGATGGGCGACGACGGGGCGCGCGGCCTGGCCGAGCTGAAGCGCATGGGCGCCGACACGATCGCGCAGGACGAGGCCACCTCGGTCGTGTTCGGCATGCCGCGCGAGGCCATCCGGCTGGGCGCGGCGGACCGCGTGCTCCCGCTGCCGGCCATCCCGCCGGAGCTCTTGCGGCTGTGCCGCTGAGCCGCGCGCCGCGGCTACTCCTCCTGCGCCGCGGCCCCGAGCAGCTCGTCCTTCGGCTCCAGCTCCAGCACCAGCTCGACGCGCCGGTTCCGCTCGTGCGCCTCGGGCGTCGCGTCGCCGGAGAGCGGGTGCGCCGAGCCGAGGCCCACCGCGGAGAGCCCGGCGGGCCGCGCCGCGTGCGCCTGCTCCAGGTAGCCGACCACCGTGGCGGCGCGCGCCGCGGAGAGCTCCCAGTTGCTGATCCACCGCCCGCCGCCGCCCACCGGCGTCTCGTCGGTGTGGCCCTCCACCCGCAGCGGGCGGCCGAGCGGCACGAGCTCCTCCGCGATCGCGTCGAGCAGGGCCAGCGCCTGCGGCCGGAGCGCGGCCTGGCCCGGGTCGAAGAACTCGGTGGCGGCGAGCCGGACGGTGAGCCGGCGCCCCTCCACCAGCACCGAGACCACCGGCACCGGCCGGCGCTCCATCACGAACGGCC
This sequence comes from Anaeromyxobacter sp. PSR-1, assembly GCF_000964525.1. Classification (GTDB taxonomy): domain Bacteria; phylum Myxococcota; class Myxococcia; order Myxococcales; family Anaeromyxobacteraceae; genus Anaeromyxobacter. Next base: position 3,320 of record NZ_BAZG01000147.1, on the reverse strand, counting down.
GCACGCGCCGCTCGATCCGCTTGCGCAGCAGCTCGATGCCGCGGTGCTCCTGCCGCATGCTGGTGCCGGCCTCGAGGGCCGGCCCGCCGCCCTCGCTGGGCGGCCCGTCGAACAGCGGCAGCGCCCCGGTCCCGCCGGTGCCGGAGAAGTGCATGGCCCAGCGGATGGACTCCGCCGCCTGGACCACGCGCTTGTTGTCCACGCGCGACACCGCGTACATGACCACGAAGAACGCGAACAGCAGGGTCATGAAGTCGGCGTAGGACACGAGCCAGCGCTCGTGGTTCTCGTGCTCCTCCTCGCGGCGTCGGCGGGCCATGGGTCCTCGCGCCGCCTAGGCGGCCTTGCGGCGGGGCTCCGCCTCGCGCGCGGCCGGCGGCTCCCCGCTGTAGGCGCGCAGCTTCTCCTCCAGGACGCGCGGGTTGATGCCCTCCTGGATGGCGAGCACGCCCTCGGTGACGAGCGTCTTGCGGTCGCGCTCCGCGGCCAGCTTGCGCTTCATCTTGTTCGCGAACGGGAGGAACAGGACGTTCGCGCTCCCCACGCCGTAGACGGTCGCCACGAAGGCGACGGCGATGCCGCCGCCGAGCTTGGACGGATCCGACAGGTTCTCCATCACGTGGATGAGGCCGAGCACGGCGCCGAGGATCCCGACGGTGGGGGCGAACCCGCCGGCCGCCTCCCAGACCTTCGCCCCGACCGCGCGCTCCTCGAAGTCCGCGTCCACCGCGGCCTCCAGGGTGGAGCGGGTCACCGAGGCGTCCACGCCGTCCACCACGAGCTGGAGCGCGCGGCGCAGGAACGGGTCCGGGATCCCGGGGAGCTTCCCCTCGAGCGCGAGCACGCCGTCGCGGCGCGCCACGCCGGCGTAGTCCACCAGCTCGCGCGAGAGCGCGCCCAGGTCCACCTTGCGCTCGGTGAACACGAGCTTGAGCTGCGAGAGCGCCCTGCCCACGTCGCGGCGCGGGAACGCCACCAGCACCGCGCCGAAGGTCCCGCCGAATACGATCAGCGCCGCGGTGGCCTGGAGGAGCGAGCCGACGTGCCCACCCTCCAGCGCCTGGCCCAGCAGGATGAGGCCCACGGCGACGACGATCCCGGCGATGGTGGTGACGTCCATGGCTCACTCCTCGGGCGCGGGGCGGGGGAGCGCGACGAGCGCGCCGGGCCGCGCCGGGCCCGCGGCGATCCGGCGGCGGAACGCGATCACCCGCTCGACCACCTCGTCCGGCGGCTCGCGCACCATGAGGTGCAGGCCGCCGTCGAGCAGCAGCACGGTGTCGGGGGTGGCCTCGGCGGTGAGGATCCGGTCGGCGTTGACGACGAGCGGCCTGCCGTCGAGGCGCGTGAGGACGATCATGAGCGGCTCCCGATCGTCCATCGGCACGCCGGGCGGCGGCCTTTAGCGCTTCATGGCGATGAGCTCGGAGAGGAGCTGATCGGCGGTGGTGATGGTCTTGGAGTTGGCCTGGAAGGCCCGCTGCGCCGCGATGAGCCGCACGAACTGCTCTGCCAGGTCCACGTTGGACTGCTCCAGCGAGCCGGCCACGATGGACGCGCGCCCGCCCGAGCCGGCCGCGCCCACCACCGGCTGGCCCGAGCCCGGCGTCTGCTGCAGCAGGTTGCCGCCGGCGCGATCGAGCTGGTCGGGCGCGGCGAAGCCCGCCACCGCCACCTGGCCGAGCACGCGGGTCTGGCCGTTGGTGAACACGCCGGAGATGACGCCCTCCGGCCCCACGCGGACGGAGGCGAGCTGCCCCGAGCCGTAGCCGTCCTGGCCGATGAACGTGCTGGCGGAGGCGGCCGCGAACTGGGTCACGCCGGCGAGGCCGGTCCCGCCGGCGCCGGTGGGATCGCCGAAGGAGAAGTCGAGGGGCTGGGGGGCGGCCTGGCCGGCCGGGGTGAAGCTCGAGGACTGCGTCATCGCGGTGAGCTCGCCCGCGTCGCCGAACGCGAGCGTGCCGCCGGCGATCTCGGTGAGCTGGCCGGCGGTGCCGCCGGCCACGCCGGCGCCGTCGGTGAGGGCGTGCCAGTCCCAGGCGCCGTCGCCGGTCTTGCGGAAGTAGACCTGCACCGCGTGGCTGCCGCCGAGCGCGTCGTACACCGTCATGGTGGTGGAGAAGTTCGAGGTCGCGCCCGGGCTGGCCGGATCCCACGCGGCGGTCGGCACCGCCGCGTCGGCCTGGAGGTTCGCCTTGAGCGTGAGCCGGGTGGTGGCGCGCGGCTGGGCGGAGGCGGTGCCGACGAGCAGGTCGGCGGGCAGGCCGGCCAGCGCGCCGGCGGGATCGGCGGGGAACCCCTGCACGCGCAGGCCCTCCAGGTTCACCAGGTAGCCGTCGTCGTCCACCGTGAACTGGCCGTCGCGCGTGTAGAACGTGCCGGTCTGGCCGGCGTGCGCGCCGCGCACCACGAAGAAGCCGTTGCCCTGCAGCGCCAGGTCGGTGGCGAGGCCGGTGGAGGCGAGGGCGCCCTGGGTCAGGATCTTCTGGACGCCGCCGAGGCGCGCGCCGAGGCCGATCTGGCCGTTGCCGCCGATGACGGTCTGCGAGAGGGCGTCCTCGAAGGCGGCGCGGCCGGACTTGAAGCCGACGGTGTTGGCGTTGGCGATGTTGTCGCCGACCACCGAGAGCTCGAGCGAGGAGGCCTGGAGGCCGGTGGTGCCGGAGGAGAGCGCGGTGAGGAGAGACATGGGGCTTCCTTTCGTGCGGCGGGGCTGGGGATCAGGCCGCGGGGGCGGCGAGCTGGAGGACGTCGGAGAGCTTCACGTGGCGCCCGCCCACCAGCAGCTCGGGCGCCTGGTTCTCGAAGGTGACGCCGGTGACCGTGCCGCGCAGGCTGGTGGCCGCGTCGAGCTCGGTGCCGTCGGCGCGCGTGGCGGAGACGGTGAGCAGGTAGTCGCCGGCCGGGAGCGGCTCGCCCGACGCGTCCCGGCCGTCCCAGCTCACCGGGAACGTCCCGGCCTCGCGCGCGCCGAGCGGGAGCGTGCGCACCACCCGGCCGCTCGCGTCGGCGAGGATCGCCACCGCCTCGCCGGCGTCGGCCGGGAGCGTGACCTCGAAGCGGGCGGGCGCGCCGGGGTCGAGGCGCACGCGGTCGGCGCGGAAGAGCACCTCCTTGCCCACCAGCGCCGCGGTGCCGAGCTGGTTCGACGAGGCCTGCGCCACCGCGAGCGTGTCGAGCTTGTCGCCGAGCGCGCCGAGCTGCTCGACCGACGAGAACTGCGCGAGCTGCGCCACGAACGCCTGGCTGTCCATGGGCGACAGCGGATCCTGGTGCTGGAGCTGCGTGGTGAGGAGCTTCAGGAACGCGTCCTTGCCGAG
>NZ_BAZG01000148.1 GCF_000964525.1 Anaeromyxobacter sp. PSR-1 | reverse complement strand
GCCGCGCGTTTGGCGCACGGTGAAGCGCGGCCCATGCCATAGCATGCACCCCCAGTGACCGGGGTGGACCGCCGGCGCCATGACGGCGCGCGCCCGTCCGCCACCGCCGGAGGCTCCATGCACCCCGCCCGCCGCCGCACCGCCGCGGCCCTCGCGCTCTGCACCGCCCTCGCCTGCAGCGGCGGGAGCGACAAGCCCTCGCTCCCCGTGATCCCGGGCAACGGCCCGCCCGTCGCCCAGGCGGGCTTCGATCGCACCGTCGGCAAGGGCGCGCTGGTGCAGCTCGACGGCGCCGCCAGCAGCGATCCGGAGGGGTTCCCGCTCACCTACGGCTGGACGTTCACCTCCCGGCCCGGCGGCAGCGCCGCCCTCATCCAGTCCGCCGGCAGCGCGCACGCGTCCTTCACCGCGGACGTGCCCGGCGTGTACGGGGTGCGCCTGCAGGTCTCCGACGGCGTGAACCCGCCCGTCTCGGACGACGTCGTCATCACCAGCCAGGATCTCCCGCCCACGGCGTCGATCGGGCCGGACCGGGAGGGGAGCCGCGGGATCGCGGTGGCGCTCGACGGCCGCGCCAGCGCCGACCCGGACGGCGACGCCCTCACCTACGCGTGGGCGCTGGTGTCCCGCCCGGCCGGGAGCGCGGCGGCGTTCGGCGGCGCGACGCTCTCGCAGGCCTCGTTCACGCCGGACGTCTACGGCGCCTACGTGGTCCGCCTCACCGTGACCGCCGGCGGCCTCTCCGCGCAGGACGAGGCGACCATCACCGTCCGCAACCACGCGCCCGTCGCGGACGCCGGGCCGGACCTCGAGTCGAACGCGGGCGCGACGCTGGCGCTCAGCGCCGCCGCGTCCAGCGACCCGGACCAGGACCCGATCACCTGCGCCTGGGCGCTGGTATCGAAGCCGACCGGCAGCGCCGCCGCCCTCTCGGATCCGGCCGCCTGCGCCCCCTCCGTCACCTACGACCTGGAGGGCGTGTACGCGTTCTCGCTGGCGGTCCACGACGGCGAGCTCGCGAGCGCCGCGACGGACGTGGTGCAGGTCACGGTCCACCGCAAGGTGTGGATGCTGGGGCACGCGGTGGTGGACGCGGAGTACTCGCGCGCGCTCGATCGGCTCGTGGCGGTGGGCGGCTCGAAGCTCTACGTCGCCGACCCCGTCGCCGGGACGGAGGTGTCCGTGGCGCTCCCCAAGGCGGCGCTCGCCGTGAGCGTCTCGCCCGACGGCCGCTACGCCGCGGTCGGCCACGACGCCCTGGTCTCGTACGTGAGCCTCGACGCGCCGCCGGCGCTGGTCGGCACGTTCACCACCAGCGTGGTTCCGTCCGACGTGGTCCTGGCCGGCAACGGCTACATCTACGTGTTCCCGGCCACCTGGGAGCAGCTCCACTCCATCCGGATCTCCACCGGCGCCGACACGGCGAGCACGGGCTGGAGCCCGTACGACGGCACGAAGGGGAGGCTGCACCCGGGCGGCGCCGCCATCTACGGCGCGGACAACTTCGTCTCGCCCGAGGACATCCGGAAGTTCTCGATCGCCGGCGGGACGGCCTCGTTCCTGTACGACTCGCCGTACCACGGGGACTACGAGATGTGCGGCGACCTCTGGATCACCGAGGACGGCCTGCGCATCGTGACCGCGTGCGGCAACACCTTCCACGCGAACACCACCCAGGGCTCCACCGCCGGCTCGGACATGACCTACGCGGGCGCGCTGGAGGGCACCGGGCAGGTGAAGTGGGCGGACCACTCGGCTGCGGCCGGCCAGATCCTGGTGGTGCGGGGCCTGCCGTACTGGCCCGCGGATCCCGGCGCGGACGCCGAGCTCCGCCTGTTCGGCGACGACTTCCTGGCGCTCCAGGAGACCATCCCGCTCGCGCGCATCGGCGTGGGCGGCAAGGGCTACGTCTCGCACGGCCGCTTCGCCTTCTTCTCCGCCGACGCGACCCGCCGCGTCGCGCTGGTGCAGGTGGACGCGACGTCGGGCCTGCTCGCGCCGGACGCGGTGGTCGTCTACTGACGGCCGCCGCGGCTCCCGGGGGGGCGCGAGAACGCCCGTCCCCGGCGCGCGGATGCGCGCGCCGGCGCGCTTGCCCGCAGGCGCCGGGCCGACTATTCGTGCGTCCTCGCGCCGGCCTTGTGCGGCGCCAAGGAGATCCGGGTGACCCGCCGAGGCTGGATCCTGTTCGTCGCGCTGTGCGTGCTGTGGGGCATCCCGTACCTGCTCATCAAGGTGGCGGTGCGAGACCTCTCGCCCGCCAGCCTCGTGTTCCTCCGGACCGCCACGGGCGCGGTGCTCCTGCTCCCGTTCGTGCTCCTCCGCGGCAACCTGCGGCCGGTGCTGGCGCGCTGGCGGCCCATCGCGCTGTTCACGTTCGGCGAGATGGCGGTCCCCTGGCTCCTGCTCGCCGACGCCGAGCGCCACGTCACCAGCTCGCTCGCGGGGCTCGTCATCGCCGCCACGCCGCTGGTCGGCGCGCTCGCCTCGCGCCTGAGCGCCGGCCACGAGCCGCTCGGCGCGCGCCGCATGTCCGGCCTCGCCGTCGGGCTCGCGGGCGTGGTGGCGCTGCTCGGCCTCGACCTCGGCCGCGGCGACGCGCGCGCCGTGGCGGAGCTCGCGGTGGTCGTGCTCGGCTACGCGCTCGCGCCGCGCATCGTGGCGCGCCGCCTCTCCGACCTCCCCGCGCTCGACGTGGTGGCGGTGTCGCTCGCGATGTGCGCGCTCGCCTACGCGCCGTTCGGGATCGCGCAGCTCCCCACCGCCTGGCCGCCCGCCGAGGCGCTCGGCGCGGTGGCGGGGCTCGGCGTCCTGTGCACCGCGCTCGCGTTCACGCTGTTCTTCCAGCTCATCGCCGAGGTCGGCCCGGTGCGCGCCACGGTCGTCGCGTACGTGAACCCCGCGGTGGCGGTGGCGGCCGGGGTGACGCTCCTCGGCGAGCCGTTCACCGTGGGCACCGCGGTGGGGTTCGCGCTCATCCTGGGCGGCTCCTGGCTGGCGACGTCGGGGGCCGCCGTGCGCGCCAGGCCCGCGGCCCCGGCCTCCGCCCCGGCCGCGCCGGGCGCGGTGGCCCCGGCCGCCGCCGAGCGGGCGGGGTGAGGCCGCGCCCCGCGCCATGATCGCCGGTGACGCGAGCCTGGACGACCTCCGGCTGCTCGTGGAGGTGGTGGCCACCGGCGGCCTCACGGCGGCCGCGGCGCGCCTCGGCCTGCGCAAGTCCACCGTGAGCCGCCGGCTCGCCGCGCTCGAGGAGCGGCTCGGCGTGCGGCTCCTGGAGCGGAACGCGCGCCGCCTGCGGCTCACCGAGGCGGGCCGCGCGTACCACGCCCGCGCCGCCCGGCTGGTGGCCGAGGCCCGCGCGCTGGACCGGGAGACGGCCGAGGCCCGCGGCGCGCCGCAGGGCACGCTGCGGATCGCCACCCCGGCCCTGCTCGGCGAGCTGCTCGCGCCCGCGGTGGCCGAGCTGCTGCTCCGCCACCCGCGCCTGAGCGTCGAGCTCGCGCTCGCGCCGCCGCACGTGGACCTGCTCGCGGAGGAGCACGACCTCGCGCTGCGCACCGGACCGCTCGCCGACTCCTCCCTGGTGGCGCGGCGCCTCGGGACGCTGCGCACCGGCTGCTACGCGAGCCCGGCCTACCTGGCCCGCCGCGGCACGCCCGCCGGCCCGGACGCGCTGCGCGGCGAGGCGGGGGCGCACGATTGCATCCTGCTCGCCGAGGCGGGCACCGACGAGGTCTGGTTCTTCGGCGCGGGGGCGACGGCGCGGACGGTGCGCCCCGCCGGCCGCCTGCGCGTGCCCAGCGTGCGCGCGGGGCAGCTCGCCGCCCGCGCCGGGCTGGGCGTGGTGCGGCTGCCCGCGGCGCTCGTCGCGGAGGACGTGCGGACCGGGCGCCTCGTGGCGGTGCTCGAGGCCGAGACGCCGCCGGGCATGCCGGTCCACGCGGTGTACCCGAGCGGCCGGCACCTCGCGCCCAAGGTGCGCGCGTTCCTCGAGCTGGTGTCGGGCGGCGCCGCGGCGCTGCCCTGGGATCCGCCGGGGCGCGCGCCGGCCGGCGGGCCGGGGGACGCGGCGGAACGCAGCGTTCCGGCGCGGCGGGTCGCCCCGGCGCGCCGCCGCGGGTAGATCCCTTCCCGCGCGGCGGCCGGGCACTCCGCCCGGCGGCGCGGCGGAGGCGGCCATGGCGGCGGTGATGGAGATCGGGGACGCGGAGTTCGAGCGCGAGGTGCTGGCCGCGCCGGAGCCGGTGCTGGTGGAGTTCACCGCGGCGTGGTGCGCGCCCTGCAAGGCGCTCGCGCCCACGCTGGAGGCGCTCGCGAGCGGGTACCGCGGCCGCGTGAAGGTCGCGGCGCTCGACGTGGAGCGGCACCCGGCCACCGCCGAGCGCTACGGGATCCGCTCGATGCCGACGCTGCTCTTCTTCAAGGGCGGCAAGGTGGCCCGCCAGCTCGTCGGCGCGGTGCCGCGCGCGCGGCTGGAGGACGCGGTGCGCGAGCTCCTCCCGGCGTAGCGCGCCGCCGGGTGGGAGCAGGGAACACCTGCCTCGCGCGCGTCCCGTGAACGCGGGGGCGGCCGGCGCCCGCACGCGAGGGCGCTTCCGAGCGCGCGGTCCGGAGGGTACTCTCGCCGCTCGACCGGGGGCTCGTGGCCCCGGGTCGCCCCCCGGAGCGCGCGCGTGAGCGACGGAGAACAGCGGTCCTCGGTCCCGGCCTGGTCGTCGCCGCGAGCGGCCCGCGCGCTGGCGGTGGCGGTCGCGATCATCGACCTGCTGGCGGTGCTGCTGGTCGGCTCGTCGGTCGAGGCCAGCCGCCAGCACCACCGCGAGCGCGCCACCGCGGCCACGCAGAACCTGGCCGCCGCGCTCGAGCAGTACCTCGCCGGCGTCTTCGAGAAGGTCGAGCTGACGCTGCTCACCGTGGCGGACGAGTACGCGCGCGAGTCGGCCGAGGGCCGGGTGGACGGGCCCGTGTTCGACGACTTCCTCGCCCGCCAGCGCGGGCGCATCCCGCAGCTCCACTCGCTCGAGACGTTCGACGCGGACGGCAAGCTGGCGCACGGCCGCGACGCGCCCCCCGGCTCGGTCATCGACATCTCCGACCGCGACTACTTCCGGCGGCTGCGGGCCGAGCCCGGCCTCGGCGTGATCGTCTCGAGGCCGCTCGTCGGACGGCTCACCGCCCGCCCGTTGCTGGTCCTGGCGCGCGCCCTCCGGCGCGCGGACGGGAGCTTCGCCGGCGTGGCGGTCGCGAGCGTGCTGCTGGAGGACCTGGGCAGCGCGTTCGAGGGCTACGACGTGGGCGCGCGGGGCGTCATCGTGCTGCGCGATCCCGAGCTCGGCCTGGTCGTGCGCCGCCAGACCTCCGGCGCGCCGATCGCGCTCGGCGACCGCACCGTCTCGCCCGAGCTGCAGGCGCTGCTCCGCGACGGCCACCGCTCGGCCACGTACTCCGGCGTGGCGGTGGACGGCATCGAGCGCACCTTCACGTTCCGGCGGATGGCGCGCACCGGGCACCTCGTCATCGTCGGGCTCGCGTTCGACGACTACCTCGCCGGCTGGCGCCGCTCCACGCTGCTCGCCACCGCCGTGCTCGCCGCCTTCGGCCTGCTCACCGCCGCGGCGGCCTGGCTGACGCTCCGCGCGTGGCGCCGGCACCAGGCGGCCGTGCAGGATCTCGCCGAGCAGGAGACCCGCTTCCGGCTGCTGGCCGAGAGCGCCACCGACGTGATCTGGATGGTGGACGCGTCGCGCCGCCTCACCTACGTGAGCCCGGCGGTGCAGCGGCTGGCCGGGTGGACGCCGGAGGAGGCCTGCCGCCTCCGCTGGCCGAGGCTCCTGTCGGTGCCCTCCATCGAGCGGATCCGCTCGGCGCTCGCCCGGCTCGGCGCGGTGGCGCCGCACGCGCAGCCGTTCGCCGACGCGCTCATCGAGCACGAGGTGGTCGCGAAGGACGGGCGGCGGGTCCAGGCCGAGTCGCGCTTCAGCCTGCTGTGGAGCGCCGACGGGCAGGTGCTCGGCGCCATCGGCGTGACCCGCGACGTGACCGAGCGGCGGGAGATGCAGGCGCGGGTGCACGTGGCCGAGCGGATGGCGTCGCTCGGGACGATGGCGGCCGGCGTCGCCCACGAGGTGAACAACCCGCTCACCTACGTGTACGGCAACGTGGCGTTCGCGCTGGAGCGGCTGGGGTCGCTGGACGCGCGCGGGCGGCAGGCGCCGCTCGGCGAGGCGCTCCAGGCGCTGCGCGAGGCGCTGGCCGGCGCCGACCGCGTCCGCCACATCGTCCGGGACCTGAAGGCGTTCTCGCGCGCCGAGAACGACCGGCTCGAGCCGGTGGACGTGGTGCGCGTCATCGAGGGCTGCCTCAAGATGACGGGCACGCTCACCCGCGAGCGCGCGCAGGTCATCCTGCGGCTCGGGCCGGTCCCGCGGGTCCTGGCGAGCGAGGCGCGCATCGGCCAGGTGATGCTGAACCTCGTCGTGAACGCCGCGCACGCCATCCCCGAGGGCGACCCGGGCGCGAACCGCATCGAGGTCTCCACGGCGCTCGCCGCGGACGGGCGCGTCGAGGTGGCGGTCGCCGACACCGGCACCGGCATCGCGCCCGACGTGCTGCCCCGGATCTTCGACCCGTTCTTCACCACCAAGGGCGTGGGGGAGGGGACGGGGCTGGGCCTGTCGATCTGCCACGGCATCGTGAAGGCGCTGGGCGGCGAGATCGACGTCGAGACCGCCGTCGGACGGGGGAGCCGGTTCCGGGTGCTGCTCCCGCCCGCGCCGGCCGGCGCCGCGATCGGGCGGGCGGAGGCGTCCGCGGAGCCGGCCGGGCCGCCGCGGCGGCGGGTGCTGGTGCTCGACGACGATCCGCTGGTGGCGCGCGCCATCGGCCGGACGCTGTCGCGCGACTGCGCGGTGGACGTGAGCACCGACCCGGCGCAGGCGCTCCGGCGCCTCCACTCGGGCGAGCGCTGGGACGTGATCCTCTGCGACCTGATGATGCCCGAGCTGGCCGGGATGGACGTCCACGCGTCCGTGCAGGAGCTCGACCCCGGCCAGGCGGCGCGCATCGTGTTCATGACCGGCGGCGCGTTCACCGCGCGGGCGCGCGAGTTCCTGGAGCGGGTCCCGAACGCCCGGGTGGAGAAGCCCCTCGACCCCGCCACGCTGGCGCAGGTCCTCGAGGCGGGCAGCCGCGGGACGCCGGGCGACGGGACGCCCGAGCCCTGAGGCTCAGGCCGAGCGCAGCCGGCCGAGCAGCACCGGCGCGCACGGGGGCGGCGCCGCCCGCTGCGCCCGGCGCTCCGCCTCGCGCTCGGCCAGCACCGCCTGGCAGGCGGGGCAGGACACGGTGACGGGGACGATGGTCCAGAACCGGCCGTTCTCCGCCCGGCACGCCGCGCCGCCCGCCGCCTCTTCGTAGAAGTGGATCATCGCGTCCCCCCTCAGGTTCGCCGGCCCCTGCGACCGTGCCCAGCGTCGCCCGCCCGCTCCGCCGGGAAAAGTCGCGCGAGCGCCCGACCCGCAGGGCCGGGACGCGCGGACGAGGGACGCCTGCGGCGCGCCGCCGCGCGCCGGGGGTGGGCACGCGCCCGCGGGCGGGGTATGGATGCGCCCCCATGGCGACACCTGGCGACGGCGGCGGGCCGGACCTCGATCCGGCCGACCTCGCGGCGGCGCTCCGCGTGCTGGCGCGGGTGGCCGAGGACCGCACCGTGCTCGCGCGCGTGGACGCGGACGCGCGCGTGGCGCTGCAGCGGCTGGCCGGCGAGGTGGCGCGGCCGGACCTGAAGGCCCGCAAGAAGCTGCAGAAGGCCCTGCTAAAGGAGGAGCACCGCGCGCGCCGGTCCCGGGACGCGGACCTGCGCCGCGACACCGGCATCCAGCGGCTCCGGCAGGCGCCGGTGTTCGTGGCGCCGCTCCCCGAGCTGCCCCCGCCCGGCGCCGACGCGTCCGGCTGGTGGCCCCGGCTGCCCGACGCGCGCGAGGCCGGCGCCGAGGCGGGCGCGCCGCGCGCGGAGGACGACACCGGGCCGGAGCTGTCGGAGCCGCGCAAGTGCTACGTCTGCAAGGCGACGTTCCGCCGCCTGCACCCGTTCTACGATCAGCTGTGCCGCGCCTGCGGGGACGAGAACCAGGCGCGCCGCACCGCCGGCGCGGACCTGCGCGGCCGGGTGGCGCTCGTCACCGGCGCGCGCGTGAAGATCGGCTACCAGGCGGCGCTGCTGCTGCTCCGCGCGGGCTGCAGCGTGGTGGCGCTGACCCGGTTCCCGCGCGACGCCGCGGCGCGCTACGCGCGAGAGGCCGACTTCGGGCGCTGGCGCGACCGGCTCTCGATCCACGGCGTGGACCTGCGCCACACCCCCAGCGTGGAGCTGCTCTGCCAGCGGCTCGACGCGACGCTGCCGCGGCTCGACTTCCAGGTCCACAACGCCTGCCAGACGGTGCGGCGTCCCCCGGGGTTCTACGCGCACCTGCTCGAGGCCGAGCAGGCGCCGCCCTCGGCGCTGCCGCCGGCCGAGCGCGCGCTGCTGCGCGACTGGGAGGCGTTCCGGGACGCGCTCCGCGGGCAGGGGGGCGCGGCGGGCGTGACCGGGCCGGCGCTGCTCTCGCAGGCCCGCAGCGACGCGGACCCGCTCCTGCCCGGGAAGAGCGCGCTGGAGCTGTTCCCGCGCGGCGTGCTCGACCAGGACCTGCAGCAGGTGGACCTGCGCACGCACAACTCGTGGCGCCTGCGCCTGCACGAGGTGCCCACGCTGGAGCTGCTGGAGGTGCTGCTCGTGAACGCGACGGCGCCGTTCGTGATGGCGTCGCGGCTGAAGCCGCTCATGACGCGGGCGCCGGGCGCGCCCGAAGGGACCGCCACCAGCGGCGACGCGGCCCGCCACGTGGTGATGGTGTCGGCGATGGAGGGGCAGTTCTACCGCGAGCACAAGACCGACCGGCACCCGCACACCAACATGGCCAAGGCGGCGCTCAACATGCTGGTGCGGACCAGCGCGGCGGACTACGCGAAGGACGGGATCTTCCTGAACGCGGTGGACACCGGGTGGGTGACCGACGAGGACCCGGCCCACCTCGCCGCGCGCAAGGCGGAGGAGCACGCGTTCTCGCCGCCGCTCGACATCGTGGACGGCGCGGCGCGGATCGTCGCGCCCATCTTCGACGGCTTCCGCACCGGGCGGCATCCGGCCGGGCAGTTCTTCAAGGACTACCGGCCGGTGCCGTGGTGAGATCGGGGCGCAGCCCCGTGGAGCGAGCCTGGCCTAATAGGCCGTGTTCGCGGCGTGCGAGAACAGCGTGGTGATGGGCTCGCTCAGCTGGTGGGCGCGGCCGCCGCGGATGTAGCTCTCGAGCTGCTCGATGTCCGACTGCTTCTCCTCGACCACCAGGTCCACCAGGTCGAGCATCGAGATGACGCCCACCACCGCGCCGCCCTCGCGCACCGCCAGGTGGCGGGTGCGGCGGGCGCGCATGAGCTGGGCGCACTCGGCGTCGGTGGCCTGCGGCGCGACGGCGGGGAAGTCGGGGCGCAGCACCGCGGCGAGCGGCGTCTTGGCCGGGTCGATCCCGCGCGCGACCGCGGCGACCACGTCGCGCTCGGTCACCAGGCCGGCCAGCGTCCCGCCGCGGCGCACGCCGACCGAGCCGATGCCGCGGTCGGTCATGAGGCGGGCGGCCTCGGCGCAGCTGGCGGTGTCGTCGAGCGCGACGACGGTGCGGGTGACGCGGTTCTGGATCGAGGCCATGTGCGGTGCCCTCCGGGGCTGAGCGGCCGGGCGCGGCCCGGCGTGTTCCGGAGGCGATGATGCGCCCGCCGGCGCGCCGCGCCTCCACGCAAGATCGGATGGACCATAGGCGGAGCTGATGGCCGCCTCCCGGCCGCGCAGGGGATCTGATAGCCTGCGCGCGTGCGCCGCCTCGATCCCCGCAAGCTCGAGACCTTCCGCGTGGTCGCGCAGGCCCGGAAGATCTCCACCGCCGCCAAGCTGCTCCACCTGTCGCAGCCGGCGGTCACCGCGCAGATCCGCGCGCTGGAGGAGGAGTGCGGCCGCGCGCTGCTGGTCCGCTCGTCGAAGGGCGTCACGCCGAACGACTGGGGGCTGCGCCTGCTCGACACCGCCAAGCAGGTGCACGCGCTGCTCGGCGAGGTGGAGGGTGCGTTCCAGGACGAGCCGGGGGTGGGCGAGGAGGTGGTGCTCGGCGCCAGCATGACCACCGCGGCCTATCTCGTCCCGCCGCTCGTGGCCGGCTACCGCGCGGTGCACGGCCGCGTCCCCTTCCGGCTCCAGGTCGCGAACACCGCCCGCGTGCTGGAGTGGGTGGCGGACGGCAAGGTGCCGCTCGGCATCGTGGAGGGCCGGCTGCGCTCGCCGCGCGTCCACCTGGAGCGCTACCTGGAGGACGAGCTGGTGGCGGTCGCCGCAGCGTCCGCGCGCGACCTCCTGCGCATCTCCCGCGCGGCCGACCTCGCCTCGGCGCCGCTGCTGCTGCGCGAGCCCGGGTCCAACACCCGCGCCGTGGTCGAGGAGGCGCTGGCCGGCGTCCTCGGGGCCCGCTCGGTGCGCCGCTCCGAGCTCCTGTTCGGCTCCAACCAGTCGATCAAGATGGCCGCGGTGGCGGGGCTGGGGGTGGCGTTCGTCTCGCGCTGGAGCGTGCAGCTCGAGGTGGCGGCCGGCACGCTCCGCATCCTGCCGCTCCGCGACCTGCGCCTGACCCGGTCCTTCTCCTGGGCCACCGCCTCACCCCGCCTCCAGGGGGCCGCCGGACGGTTCCAGGCCTGGGCGCGCCAGCACCCGCCGCCCAGGCCCTAGGCCGCCGCCGAGGCGGGTCCCCGCGGCGCTTTGTCGGCGCGGGCCGATGGTGTATGGCTACGGCCCCATGAAGACCCTGACCGAGCTGAGCGGCACCCTCATCC
>NZ_BAZG01000149.1 GCF_000964525.1 Anaeromyxobacter sp. PSR-1 | reverse complement strand
GGCCGCGGTGGCGCGCGCCGACCCGGCCGCCGCGGCCGCCGGCCCGGCGCGGCGCTTCGTGGTGCTCCGCGCGCTGCGCGACCGCGCCTGAGGCGTCGTGAGCGTCCCGGCCCCCGCGCCCGCTCGAGGACGAGCCCCGCCCGGCCGAGGACCGAGGCCTCGCCGGTGAACCTCGCCAACGCTGCTCACCGCGCTGCGCATCGCGCTCGCGCCCGCGTTCCTGGTCCTCTACGTGGGCGGCGACCGGCCCCGCGCGCTGGCCGCCTTCGCGGCGGCCGCCGCCACCGACGTGCTGGACGGGCTGGTGGCGCGCGCGCTCCGGCAGCGCACCCGGCTCGGCGCGTTCCTCGATCCCATCGCCGACAAGTTCCTGGCGGCGTGCGCGCTGGTGGCGCTGGCCGCGACCGGCCGGCTGCCGGCCTGGCTCCCGGCGCTGGTGGTGGCCCGCGACCTGGCGCAGCTCGCCGGCGCGGCGTTCCTGCGCACCGTCCACCGCGTCATCCCGGTCGCCCCCACCCGCATCGGCAAGTACGCCACCTTCGCGCTCGCCGCGACCGTGCTCACCGCGCTCGCCGGCGACTACGGCGGCTACCCGCGCCACGCGGTCGAGCCGTACGTGGCCGCCCTGGGCCTGCTCGCGGCGCTGTGCGTGACGGTCTCGTTCGCGCAGTACTTCCTGTTCTTCCTGCGCGCGGCGCGCGCGCCCGGCCGTTGACACCGATTCCCGTTCGGCTATAACCGCGCCTCATCGAAGGGCGCGTGGCTCAGTGGTAGAGCACCTGCTTGACACGCAGGGGGTCGCTGGTTCGATCCCAGCCGTGCCCACATCGCGGGCGTCCCCCGCCACCGAGGGCCAGCCGCCACGGCTGGCCTTTTTTTTCGACCACGGATAGGCATACCGACATGTCCGACCTCGTGAAGGTGACGCTCCCGGATGGCAGCCAGAAGGAGGCGCCGCGGGGCACCCCGGTCATCGACTTCGTGAAGGGGCAGATCGGCCCGGGCCTCGCCAAGGCGGCCTACTTCGCCAAGCTGGACGGCGCGCCGGTGGACCTCTCCCGCGCCCTCGACCGCGACGCGAGGCTGGAGATCGTCACCACGAAGAGCCCGGAGGCGCTCGAGGTCGCGCGCCACGACGCGGCGCACGTGATGGCGAGCGTGGTGCAGAAGCTCTACCCCGGCACCCAGGTCACCATCGGCCCGGCCATCGAGGACGGCTTCTACTACGACTTCGCGCGCGAGACCCCGTTCACGCCCGAGGACCTCGAGAAGATCGAGAAGGCGACCAACGACGCGATCAAGGCCGACCTGCCCTTCGTCCGCTCCGAGATCTCGATGGAGGCCGCGCTCGCGCTCTTCGAGGGCATGGGCGAGCGGTACAAGGTCGAGATCGTGAAGGACATCGCCGCGAAGGGCGCGAAGACCCTCACGCTCTACAGGCACGGCGACTGGGTGGACTTCTGCCTCGGGCCGCACGGCCCGTCCACCGGGCGCATCGGGGTGGTGAAGCTGCTGAACGTGGCCGGCGCGTACTGGCGCGGCGACGCGAAGAACGCGATGCTCCAGCGCATCTACGGCACCGCCTTCTTCGACAAGAAGGAGCTGGACGCGCACCTCGCCAAGCTCGAGGAGGTGAAGAAGCGCGACCACCGCCGCCTCGGCCCGCAGCTCGGGCTCTTCACGTTCCACGAGTACGCGCCCGGCGCGCCGTTCTGGCTGCCCGCCGGCACCGTCCTCTACAACGTGCTCGAGGACGCGATGCGCCGCCTGGTCCTGAAGAACGGGTACCAGGAGGTGAAGACCCCGCTGCTCTTCAACAAGCGGCTGTGGGAGACCTCCGGGCACTGGGGCAAGTACCGGGAGAACATGTTCCTGGTGGTGGACAGCGAGTCGGATCCGGCGCTCCCGCTGGAGGACCGGTGCAGCTTCTCGCTGAAGCCCATGAACTGCCCGTCGCATCACCTCATCTACAAGATGGACAAGCGCTCGTACCGCGAGCTGCCGGTCCGCTACTTCACCACCGACGCGCTCCACCGCAACGAGGCGTCCGGCTCGCTGGGCGGCCTCACCCGCGTGCGCCAGTTCGAGCAGGACGACGCGCACATCTACCTGCGCGAGGAGCAGGTGACCGACGAGGTGCTGCGGATCTTCGAGCTGATGAAGGTCGTGTACGGCGCGTTCGGCCTGGGCTTCGAGGCCACCTTCTCGACCCGGCCCGAGCAGCGCATCGGCGACGACGCGCTGTGGGACCGCGCCGAGGCGCTGCTGCGCACCTCGCTCGACGCCACCGGGCTGAAGTGGACGCTCAACCCGGGCGACGGCGCGTTCTACGGCCCGAAGATCGACATGCTGGTGACCGACTCGCTCGGCCGCCGCTGGCAGACCTGCACCATCCAGCTCGACTACGCGGCCCCCGAGCGCTTCGACCTCACCTTCGTGGGCGAGGACAACAAGGAGCACCGGCCGGTGGTGATCCACCGCGCCATCTACGGCTCGTTCGAGCGGTTCATCGCCATCCTCACCGAGCACTACGCCGGCGCGTTCCCGGCCTGGCTCGCGCCGGTGCAGGCGCGGGTGGTGACCGTCTCGGATCGCTTCGACGCGTGGGCGCACGAGGCGGCGGCCGCGCTGCTGGCGCGCGGCTGGCGCGTCGAGGTGGACGCGTCCTCCGACAAGCTCGGCGCGAAGATCCGCAACGCGCAGCTCGCCAAGATCCCGTTCACGCTGGTGGTGGGCGAGAAGGAGGTCGAGGCGAAGGGCGTCTCGCCGCGCCGCCACGGCGGCGAGGACCTGAAGACCATGCCGCTCGAGGCCTTCGCCGAGCTGATGGCGCGCGAGGCGACAGCGCCGTTCTAGCGTCCAGCCCCGCCGCCCCACTCCCACCTGGGTGCGGCGGAACGCCCATTTATGGGTGTTCGATGGGTACACATCGCCGGACGTTTCTGGTACCCTTCGCGGTTCCCGTTTCAGCCGAACCGGTCAGACCGCGTCAAGGTCCCGGAAGGAGAGACGAAACCGTGAGCGACGCAGGCCAAAGGGTCACCATCTTCGACACCACCCTCCGCGACGGGGAGCAGTCGCCGGGGGCGTCGATGAACCTGGGGCAGAAGCTCCAGGTGGCGCGGGCCCTCCGGGACCTGGGCGTGGACGTGATCGAGGCCGGCTTCGCGGCCGCCTCCCCCGGCGACCTGGAGGCGATCCAGGCGGTCAGCCGGCAGGTCGAGGGGCCGATCATCGCGAGCCTCTCCCGCTGCAACAAGGGCGACATCGAGGCCTCCTGGAAGGCGCTCGCCGACGCGCCGCGGCGCCGCTGCCACGTGTTCCTCGCCACCTCGCCCATCCACCGCGACTTCAAGCTCAAGCTCGCGAAGGACGAGATCATCAAGCGCTCCGTGGACGGCGTGAAGCTCGCCCGCGAGAAGTTCGACGACGTCGAGTTCTCCGCGGAGGACTCCGCCCGCACCGAGCTCGAGTTCCTCGCCGAGGTGGTCGAGCGCGTCATCGAGGCCGGCGCCGGCACCGTGAACATCCCGGACACCGTCGGCTACGCGCTGCCCTCGACCTACGCGGAGACCATCCGCTACCTGCGCAAGCACGTCCGCGGCATCGACAAGGCGATCATCTCGGTGCACTGCCACAACGACCTGGGCCTGGCGGTCGCGAACAGCCTGGCCGGCGTGCTCGAGGGCGCGCGCCAGGTCGAGTGCACCATCAACGGCATCGGCGAGCGCGCCGGGAACGCCTCGCTCGAGGAGATCGTCATGGCGTTCAGGACGCGCCAGGACGTCCTCGGCGTCACCACCGGCGTCCAGACCGAGCGGCTCTTCCCCACCAGCCGCCTGGTGTCGCAGGTGACCGGGCTCCACGTGCAGCGCAACAAGGCCATCGTGGGCCAGAACGCGTTCGCGCACGAGGCCGGCATCCACCAGCACGGGATGCTCACGAACCGCGAGACCTACGAGATCATGCGGCCGGAGGAGGTCGGCTTCGCCCGCAGCCAGCTCGTGCTCGGCAAGCACTCCGGGCGCCACGCGCTCAAGGATCGCCTCCTCGCGCTCGGCTACCAGCTCGACGAGGCGCAGATCGACAAGGTGTTCGCCGACTTCAAGGTGCTGGCCGACAAGAAGAAGGACATCTACGACGCCGACATCGAGGCGCTCGTGGTCCACGGGCAGATCCTGGGGAAGGGGAGCGTGGCCTGGGAGCTGGAGGCGCTCTCCACCACCTCCGGCACCGGCACGCTGCCCTGCGCGTCGGTCGCGCTCCGCTCCGCCGCCGGCGAGCGGATCCAGGAGGTCGCGGCCGGCGACGGCCCGGTGGACGCGGTGTACCGCGCCATCGAGAAGGTCACCGGCATCAGCCTGAAGCTCCGCGACTACCAGATCGCGAGCGTGTCCCGCGGCGAGGACGCGCAAGGCGAGGTCTCCATCGAGGTCGAGCACCCGACCGGCGTGTACCGCGGCCGCGCGCTCTCCACCGACATCATCGAGGGCAGCGCGCGGGCGTTCCTCGACGTGGTCAACCGGATCGCCCTGAAGATGCCACCGCCCACCGAGAGCGAGGCCCGCGCGGAGATGGGGACGCCCTGATGTCGAAGCGCAGCGACGGCAGCCAGCCGAGGACCATCATCGACAAGGTCTGGGACGCGCACGTGGTCCGCGCGGAGACCCCGGACGCGCCCGCGATCCTCTACGTCGACCTGCACCTCGTGCACGAGGTGACGAGCCCGCAGGCGTTCACGGTGCTGCGGGAGCGCGGCCTGAAGCTCCGCCGCCCCGAGCGCACGCTCGCCACCATGGACCACTCCATCCCGACGCTGCCCCGCGGCGCCGACGGCAAGTGGCCGTTCGTGGACGCGCAGGCGGCGGCGCAGGTGTCGCAGATGGAGCGCAACTGCGCCGAGTTCGGCGTCGAGCTGCACGGGCTCGGCGACGAGGCGCAGGGCGTGGTCCACGTGTTCGGCCCGGAGATGGGCGCCACCCAGCCCGGCATGACGGTGGTGTGCGGCGACAGCCACACCGCCACGCACGGCGCGTTCGGCGCGCTCGCGTTCGGGATCGGCACCTCCGAGGTCGGCCACGTGCTCGCCTCCCAGTGCCTGCTGCAGCGCCGCCCCCGCACGCTGGCCGTGCGGGTGGACGGCCAGCTCGGCCCCGGCCTCTCCGCCAAGGACCTGATCCTCGCGATCATCGCGAGGCTCGGGGTGGGCGGCGGCACCGGCCACGTCATCGAGTACCTCGGCCCCGCGGTCCGCGCGCTCTCGATGGAGGGCCGCATGACCCTCTGCAACATGTCGATCGAGGCGGGCGCCCGCGCCGGCCTGGTCGCGCCGGACGACACCACCTTCCAGTGGCTGGCCGGCCGGCCCCGCGCGCCGAAGGGCGCCGCGTGGGACGAGGCGGTGGCCCGCTGGCGCGCGCTGCCCTCGGACGAGGGCGCCGCCTACGATCGCGAGCTCCGCCTGGACGCCTCCGCGCTCGAGCCGATGATCACGTTCGGCACGAACCCGGGGCAGGGCATCGCCGTCACCGGCCTGGTGCCGGACCCGGCCGCGGAGCGCGACGCCTCCGCCCGCACCACCCTCGAGGCCGCGCTCCGCTACATGGGGCTCGTCCCCGGCAAGCCCATCGCCGGGCAGAAGGTGGACGTGGTGTTCATCGGCTCCTGCACCAACGGCCGCATCGAGGACATGCGCGAGGCGGCCCGGGTGCTGAAGGGGCGCAAGGTGCGGACCCGCACGCTGGTGGTGCCCGGCTCGCACCGCGTGAAGAAGGACGCCGAGGCCGAGGGCATCGATCGCATCGTGCGCGAGGCCGGCGCCGAGTGGCGCGAGCCCGGCTGCTCGATGTGCATCGCCATGAACGGCGACGACATCCGGGCCGGCCAGTACTGCGTCTCCACGTCGAACCGCAACTTCGAGGGGCGCCAGGGCCCCGGCGGGCGGACGCTCCTCGCCAGCCCGCTCACCGCCGCGGCCGCCGCGGTGACGGGCGCCGTCGCCGACCCCCGCCGCGTGCTGGAGGGCCGGTGATGGAACCGATCCGCGTCATCGAGAGCCGCACCGTCGTCCTCCCCCGCGAGAACGTCGACACCGATCAGATCATCCCGGCCCGCTTCCTCAAGGTCACCGACAAGAAGGGCCTCGGCAAGGCGCTGTTCTCCGACTGGCGCTACGCCGCCGACGGCTCGCCCCGGCCCGACTTCGTCATGAACCGGCCGGAGGCGCAGGGCTGCTCGATCCTGGTGGCGGGCGACAACTTCGGCTGCGGCTCGTCGCGCGAGCACGCGCCCTGGGCGCTGGTGGACGCCGGCGTCCGCGCGGTGATCTCCACCCGCATCGCCGACATCTTCCGCAACAACGCGCTCAAGAACGGGCTGGTCCCGGTGGTGCTCGACCCGGCCAGCCACGCGAAGCTGCTCGCCGCCCCGGGCGCGAGCGTCCGCGTGGACGTCGAGGCGCAGACCGTCACGCTGCCCGACGGCTCGACCGCGAAGTTCCCGATCGACGGGTTCGCGCGCTACTGCCTGCTGAACGGCGTGGACGAGCTCGGCTTCCTGCTCGCGCAGGACGCGGACATCGCCGCGTTCGAAGGGGGCCGCCGGTGAGCGAGGGCGCCAAGCGCCTCGCCGTTCCCGGCGGCGCCGCCGCGTCGGCGCCCTCGCGCGGCTCCGCGGGCCGCGGCATCCGCGCCGTGGCCGTATGACGCGCACGGTCCGCGCCGGCGCCGCCCGCGGGGCGGCGACGCCGGGCCGTGCGTCGGCGTTCCGCTTCGCGACAGCGCAGCTCCCTCGAACACTCGTGAATCGAAGGTGACGGCATGGCCAAGGAGAAGATGACGGGCGCGAAGGCGGTCCTGCGCGCCCTGGAGGCGGAGGGGGTCGAGGTCCTCTTCGGCATCCCCGGCGGCGCGATCCTCCCGCTCTACGACGCGCTGTACGGGGCCGAGCGGCCCAGGCACGTGCTGGTCCGGCACGAGCAGGTGGGCGGGCACGCGGCGGAGGGCTACGCCCACGCCACCGGCAAGGTGGGCGTGTGCATGGGCACCTCCGGCCCGGGCGCGACCAACCTCGTGACCGCGATCGCCGACGCGTACATGGACTCGGTGCCCATGGTCGCGATCACGGCGAACGTGTCCTCGAGCCTCATCGGCACCGACGCGTTCCAGGAGGCGGACATCACCGGCATCACCATGCCGATCACCAAGCACAACTGGCTGGTGACCGACGTGCGCGAGCTGCCCCGCATCCTCAAGGAGGCGTTCTACGTGGCCCGCACCGGCCGGCCCGGCCCGGTGCTGGTGGACATCCCCAAGGACGTGCTCAACGCCGAGCTGGACTTCGAGTGGCCGGAGACGGTCGAGATCCCCGGCTACCACCCGCCGGTCCGCGAGGAGCCGCGGCTCAAGGACGCCGCCCAGCTCATGCGCGCGTCCAGCCGGCCGGTCGTGTACCTGGGCGGCGGCGTCCGCACCGCCGACGCGCACAAGGAGGTCTTCGCGTTCGCCGAGTTCCTCGGCGCGCCGGTGGTGACGACGCTCCACGGCAAGGGCGCGTTCCCGGAGACGAGCCCGCTGTGCCTGGGCATGTTCGGCATGCACGGCTCGCGGTACGCGAACTACACCGTGCAGGCGTCGGACCTGATCATCGCGCTCGGCGCCCGCTTCGACGACCGCGTCACCGGCAAGCTCTCCA
The DNA here is from genome assembly GCF_000964525.1 of Anaeromyxobacter sp. PSR-1. Classification (GTDB taxonomy): domain Bacteria; phylum Myxococcota; class Myxococcia; order Myxococcales; family Anaeromyxobacteraceae; genus Anaeromyxobacter. The sequence goes on along the minus strand of NZ_BAZG01000149.1, from coordinate 3,154 downwards.
CCTTCGCCCCCGAGGCGAAGGTGATCCACCTCGACGTGGACCCGGCGGAGATCTCGAAGCTGGTGACCGCCACGGTGCCGCTGGTGGGCGACCTGAAGCGCCTGCTCCCGCAGCTGCACGAGGAGGCGCGGCGCGCCTTCGCCGACCACGGCCGCCCGGACCTCGGGCCCTGGTGGAAGCGCGTGAACGAGTGGCGGGAGAAGCACCCGCTGCGCTACCGGCAGGACCCCAAGCAGCCGCTGCTCCCGCAGTACGTCATCGACACGCTCTGGAAGAAGACCGGCGGCAAGGCAATCGTCACCACCGGCGTGGGCGAGCACCAGATGTTCGCGGCGCAGTGGTGGAAGACCGCCGAGCCCCGGACGTTCGTCACATCCGGCGGCCTCGGGACCATGGGCTTCTGCCTCCCGTCCGCCATCGGCATCCAGCTCGGCCGCCCGGACGCGCTGGTGATCGGCATCGACGGCGACGGCTCGTTCCAGATGACGCTGCAGGACCTCGCCACCGCGTCCGAGCTGAAGCTGCCCATCAAGATCTTCGTCCTGAACAACCTGTTCCTGGGCATGGTCCGCCAGTGGCAGGAGCTGTTCTACGAGGAGAAGTACGCGGAGACGCCGCTCGCCGATCTCCCGGACCTGGTGAAGCTCGCCGACGCGTACGGCTGCCTCGGCCTGCGCGCCCGGACCCCGGAGGAGCTGGACCAGGTCATCGACCGCGCGCTGGCGAACCAGGACGGCCCGACCATCGTGGACGTCCGGATCCGGCGCGAGGAGAAGGTGTACCCGATGGTGCCGGCCGGTGCCCCCCTCAACGACATGATCGACGGTGAGTGACATGGAACGGACCGAGACCCCGCAGCCCAGCGGCTCCACCCACACCATCAGCCTCCTCGTCGAGAACAAGCCGGGCGTGCTGCACCGGATCGCCGGGCTGTTCTCGCGGCGCGGCTACAACATCGCGAGCCTCACCGTCGGCCCCACCGAGCGGGCCGAGTACTCGCGCATGACCATCGTGGTCCGGCTCTCCTCGAGCCCGGTGGACCAGGTGGTCCGGCAGGTCCAGAAGCTGGTCCCGGTGGTGGAGGTGCGCGAGCTCTCGCCCCAGGACCTGATCGAGCGCGAGCTGCTGCTCGCCAAGATCCGCACGCCGGAGCGGAACCACGCCGAGCTCCGGGCGCTGGCCGAGACCTACGAGGCGGTGATCGTGGACGTCTCGCCCGACGCGCTGGTGGTCGAGGCGAGCGGCACCGCCGGCAAGCTCGACGCGCTGGAGGAGCGGCTCCGCCCCTTCGGCATCCAGGAACTCTGCCGCTCCGGGCGCATCGCCCTCGAGCGGGGCTTCAAGACGCTGGCTCCCCCCTCACTGAAGTAGAGGAACGAACATGGCGACCATCTACTACGACAAGGACGCGAACCTCGACCTGCTGAAGAAGCGGAAGGTCGCGATCATCGGCTACGGCTCGCAGGGCCACGCCCACGCGCTCAACCTGCGCGACTCCGGCGTGGACGTGCGGGTGGGCCTGGCGGCCGGCTCGAAGTCCAAGGCCAAGGCCGAGGGCGCCGGGCTGCGCGTCCTCCCGGTCGCGGAGGCCTCGAAGGAGGCCGACGTGATCATGGTCCTCATCCCGGACCAGACGCAGAAGAAGGTCTACGACGAGGAGATCGCGCCCCACCTCTCCAAGGGCAAGGCGCTGCTCTTCGCGCACGGCTTCAACATCCACTTCGTGCAGGTCCGCCCGCCGGCCGACGTGGACGTGCTCCTGGTCGCGCCGAAGGGCCCGGGCCACATGGTCCGCCGCCAGTACCAGGACGGCCGCGGCATCCCCGGCCTGGTCGCGGTCCACCAGGACGCGACCGGCCAGGCCAAGGCCGTCGGCCTCGCCTACGCCCGCGGCATCGGCTGCACCCGCGCCGGCGTGCTCGAGACCACGTTCAAGGAGGAGACCGAGACCGACCTGTTCGGCGAGCAGGCCGTGCTGTGCGGCGGCGCGGCGGCGCTGGTGAAGAACGGGTTCGAGGTGCTGGTCGAGGCCGGCTACCAGCCGGAGAGCGCGTACTTCGAGTGCCTCCACGAGCTGAAGCTCATCGTGGACCTCATGTACGAGGGCGGCCTTGCCTGGATGCGCCACTCCATCTCCGACACCGCGGAGTACGGCGACTACACCCGCGGCCCGCGGGTGGTGGACGACCGGTCCAAGGACGAGATGCGCAAGATCCTCAAGGAGATCCAGGGCGGCCACTTCGCCAAGGAGTTCATCCTCGAGAACCAGGCGGGCGGTCCCACCATGGCCCGCTACCGCGCCGCCGAGGCCGCTCATCCCATCGAGGAGGTGGGCAAGCGGCTCCGCGACATGATGAGCTGGATCCGCGAGGCGAAGAAGGACTCGTCGGACCCGGGCACCCGCTAGACCCGCCCGCGCCGTCCCCTTCCCCGCGAGAGGGAAGGGGACGCGCGCGCCCGGGCGCACGGCCGCGTTGACATTGCGGCCGAAATCCTTATTCTACAGCGTCTTTTTCCCAGGGCCGGAGGAGCATGGCGATCCAGCACAGAGATCCGCGGGGCGGCGGCGGCAGCCGCGATGCGCGCACCAACCGCCGCATCAAGGCCCGCGAGGTTCGTGTCATCGGGGCCGAGGGCGAGCAGCTCGGCGTGCTCCCGATCGACCAGGCGCTGGCGCGCGCGCAGGAGCTGGGCATGGACCTCGTCGAGGTCAGCCCGATGGCGAAGCCGCCCGTCTGCAAGATCATGGACTACGGCCGCTTCAAGTACCTCGAGAAGAAGAAGCAGAACGAGGCCAAGAAGAAGCAGGTCGTGGTGCAGCTCAAGGAAGTGAAGCTCCGCCCGCGCACGGAGGAGCACGACTACGACACCAAGATCAAGAAGGTGCGCGAGTTCCTCGGCGAGGCGAACAAGGCGCGCATCACCGTGATGTTCCGCGGCCGTGAGATGTCGCACCGCGAGCTGGGCCAGAAGGTGCTGCAGCGGGTCATCGAGGACCTGCGCGACGTGGCGGTCATCGAGTCGGCGCCCCGCATGGAAGGGCGCCAGATGTTCATGATCCTCGCGCCGAACCCGAAGATGCTCCAGTCGCAGCGCGACAAGGCGAAGGCCGCGGCCGCCGCGGCGCCCGCCGCCGCCGCTCCCGCCGCACCCG
>NZ_BAZG01000150.1 GCF_000964525.1 Anaeromyxobacter sp. PSR-1 | reverse complement strand
ACATGGGCCAGTCGGTGCTATCACCTTCGCGGGAAACGCGGAAGGCGCGCCGCCGGGCGGCCAGCGGCGCTGGCCAATGTCGGAATCCTCCGTTAAGTAGACCGCTTCATGAGCGAGCCCGAGTTCATCACCGTCAAGGGGGCGCGCGAGCACAACCTGAAGTCGGTCACGTTCGAGATCCCCAAGAAGAAGCTGGTGGTCTTCACGGGCGTCTCCGGATCCGGCAAGTCCTCGCTCGCCTTCGACACCCTCTACGCCGAGGGCCAGCGCCGCTACGTCGAGTCGCTCTCGTCCTACGCCCGGCAGTTCCTCGGGCAGATGGAGAAGCCGAAGTACGACACCCTCCGCGGGCTCTCGCCGACCATCTCCATCGAGCAGAAGGCGGCCTCGAACAACCCGCGGTCCACCGTCGGCACCATCACCGAGGTCCACGACTACCTGCGCGTGCTGTACGCCTCCATCGGCGTGCAGCACTGCCCGGGCTGCGGCCGGCAGGTGGGCAAGCAGACCGCGCAGCAGATCGTGGAGACGGTGCTGGCGATGCCGGAGGGCGCGCGCATCCTGGTGCTCGCGCCGCTGGTGCAGAACCGCAAGGGCGAGTACCGCGACCTGTTCACCGACCTCGCCAAGCGCGGGTTCTCGCGCGTGCGCGTGGACGGGATGATCCACCAGCTCACCGACCGGCTCGCGCTCGACAAGAAGCTGAAGCACGACATCGAGCTGGTGGTGGATCGCCTGGTGGTGAAGGAGGGCATCCGCCCGCGCCTCACCGACTCGGTGGAGACCGCGCTCCGCGAGGGCAAGGGCACGCTGGTGGTGGCCGACGCCGACAAGGAGCAGAAGGTCGGGCCCGGCGATCCGGAGGAGTACAAGCGGCACGACCGCTTCTTCTCCGAGCTGAACGCCTGCCACGCCTGCGGCCTCAGCTTCGGCGAGCTCACGCCGCCCGGGTTCTCGTTCAACTCCCCCATCGGCTTCTGCACCGACTGCCAGGGCCTGGGCACGCGCCCGGAGATGGACCCGGACCTCATCGTCCCGGACCCGTCGCTCACCATCCGCGAGGGCGCGGTGGAGCCCTGGGCGAGCGGGATGGAGCGCGGCGAGGGCTGGACGTTCGAGTTCGTCGAGCACCTGTCGCGCGCGCTGAAGCTCGACCTCGACACGCCCTGGTCCAAGCTGCCGAAGAAGGACCGCGACGTGATCATGCTCGGGACGGAGGCCGCCGGGAACGGCCGGTACCGGCTCGAGTGGGAGGGCGTGGTCAACCAGCTCTACCGGCGCTTCAAGGCCACCGGCTCGGAGGCGATGCGGCGCTGGTACATGCGCTTCTTCTCCGACAAGCCGTGCCCGACCTGCGGCGGCGAGCGGCTCAAGCCGGAGAGCCGGGCGGTGCGGATCCGCGGCCGCGGCATCGTGGAGCTGTCGCACCTCACCATCGCCGAGGCGCACGCGTGGCTCTCCGCGCTCGACCTCGCCGGCAACGAGGCGCGCATCGCCGACGAGCTGCTGAAGGAGATCCGCAACCGGCTCAAGTTCCTGCTCGACGTGGGCCTCGGCTACCTCACGCTCGACCGCCCCGGCCCGTCGCTCTCCGGCGGCGAGAGCCAGCGCATCCGGCTCGCCTCGCAGATGGGGTCGGAGCTCACCGGCGTCATCTACATCCTCGACGAGCCGTCGATCGGCCTGCACCAGCGCGACAACGGCAAGCTCCTCGCCACGCTCAAGCGGCTCCGCGACGTGGGCAACTCCGTCATCGTGGTGGAGCACGACGAGGAGACGATGGAGGAGGCCGACTGGATCGTGGACTTCGGCCCGGGCGCCGGGGCGCACGGCGGCGAGGTGGTGGCCGAGGGCACGCCCGAGCAGGTGAAGCGCAACCCGCGCTCGCTCACCGGCGCGTACCTGTCCGGCCGGGCGGAGATCGCCCTCCCCGAGCGACGCCGCGCCGGGGACCACGGCGCCATCACCATCTTCGGCGCGCGCGAGCACAACCTGAAGGACGTGACCGCCAGCTTCCCGCTGGGCCGCTTCGTGGCCGTGACCGGCGTGTCCGGCGCGGGCAAGTCCACGCTGGTGAACCGCATCCTGCGCCCGGCGCTCATGCGCCACCACTACGGTACGCGCGAGGCACCCGGCGCCCACGAGCGGCTGGAGGGCGCGGCGCTGGTGGACAAGGTCATCGACATCAACCAGCAGCCCATCGGCCGCACCCCGCGGTCGAACCCGGCCACCTACACCAAGCTCTTCGACCACATCCGCGAGGTGTTCGCCCAGACGCCCGAGGCGCGCGCGTTCGGCTACCAGCCCGGGCGCTTCAGCTTCAACGTGAAGGGCGGGCGCTGCGAGGCGTGCCAGGGCGACGGCATGAAGCTCGTCGAGATGCACTTCCTCGCCGACGTGCTGGTGCCGTGCGAGGTGTGCGGCGGCAAGCGCTTCAACGACGCCACCCTCCGGGTCACGTTCAAGGGCAAGAACGTCGCCGAGGTGCTCGACCTCTCGGTCACCGAGGCGACCGCGCTGTTCCAGAACCACAAGGAGATCGCCCGCATCCTCCGGACGCTCGAGGACGTCGGGCTCGGCTACCTGAAGCTGGGCCAGCCCTCCACCACCCTCTCCGGCGGCGAGGCGCAGCGCATCAAGCTGTCGCGCGAGCTGGCGCGCGTGGGCACCGGGCGGACGCTCTACGTGCTCGACGAGCCCACCACCGGCCTGCACTTCGAGGACGTGAAGCGGCTCCTCCACGTGCTCGACCGGCTGGTGGACGCCGGGAACAGCGTGATCGTCATCGAGCACAACCTCGACGTCATCAAGTACGCGGACTGGGTCATCGACCTCGGGCCGGAGGGCGGCGACGAGGGCGGCCGGATCATCGCCGAGGGGACGCCGGAGGAGGTCGCGCGGGCGCGCGGCAGCCACACCGGCCAGTACCTGGCGAAGGTGCTCGCGGCCCACGCCGCCCGCCGCCGCGCGGCGCCGCCCCGCGCGGCCGAGCGCTCCGCGGCGGTGTAGCCCGCGCGCGGGGCGTCGGGGACCGAGCGCTACCCAAACACGTGCTCGTACCCGCGCTCGATCACCTCGAGCGCGCCGGTGCGGATGTCCATCAGCGCGGCGTGCACGGGGATGTGGCGCGGGAGGAACGGCGACTCGCGGATGGCGCGCACCGTCTCGCGGGCGCCCTCGCGGACGTCCGGCACCAGGCCGAAGAAGGCGCCCGGGTCCTGCGGGATGTCCGCGTCGGCCACGCCGCGGGCGCGCATCACGCGGCGCAGCTCGGTGGCGCCGACGCTGGCGACGCCGCAGTCGGTGTGCGGGATGACCAGGATCTCCTGGCAGTCGTTCACGTACACGGACGCGGCCAGCGCCCGCATCAGCTCGGAGCCGGGCGCGATGCGCGCGCCGGGCACGCGGAGCGCCACCGCGTGGCCGCGCTCGACGCCGAGCGCGCTGCCGAAGAAGTGCGTCAGCCGCGGGTCCACGCAGGTGACGATGCACAGGTGCCGGTGGGCGATGTAGCTGCCGGGGTCCTTGCCCGGGCCAGCCACCCTCCGGTTGTCCTCCAGGATCTCGTCGAGCAGTGCCAAGGGGCTCCTCTCTGACCTCGCCCGGGGCCGGGGCGGGCCGGACAGGTTAGAGCGCCTGCCCGCCGGCGACAACCCACCGGAACGCGAAGGGCCGCCCCGTTCCCGAGGCGGCCCCATCGATGCTGCGCTGCGGCGAAGACCTAGCTCTTCTTGGTCTCGTCCTTCTTCTCGGCGGCCTTCTTGGCGGCGCAGTGCGGGCACTGGCAGCTCGGGCCGCACTTGCACTCCTTGCCCTCGCCGGCGCACGGACAGCCCACCTTGGCGTCCTTCTTGTCGCCCTTGTCCGCCTGCGCGGCCTTGTGCATCGGGCAGTTCTTGCAGTCGTCGCACGCGAGCACCGGCTGCGCGGCGAACACGGCGAAGGCGGCAGCGGCCGCGAGGAGCATCCGGATCATGGTCGTCTCCAACGGTGTGGACGGCCGCGGGCGGCCGGCGTGAAGCGCGAAGCCTAGGAACCGGTGCGCCGGCGTGTCAAGCGAAGGACCGCCGCACCCGGGGCGGCCGGGGGACGCCGGGTGGACCCGCCCCGGTATGGCCGCTAGATTCCCCGGCGTGACGACCATCGACCCCGAACGGCTGCTGGCCATGCTCCGCGACCCGAACGTGGAGAGCCAGGAGATCGCGGCGCTCGTCGGCGCGCCGCGCGAGGAGGTGGGCCGCGCCGCCCGGCTGGTGCTCGGGCTCGCCCGCGCGAAGCCGGAGGAGATCGCGACCCTCCCGGCCCCGCTGGCGCTGGCGCTGTCGCACGCCGCGCTCGTGGCGCCCCGTGCCGACGTGCTGGCGGCGCTCGCCGGCCACGCGTCCCGCGACGTCGCCAAGGAGGCGAAGCGCGGGCTGCACCTCCTGCGCGCACGCGGGGTGCAGGTGCCGGAGCCGCCGCGGCCCGCGCCGCCCGCCGCCGCACCCGCGCCGGCGGAGCCGGCCCCGCCCGCCTACGCCTCGGCGGTGGACGGCCGCGGCGAGCGCGCCGTCTGGCTCTCGCGCGCCGTGCCGGGCAAGGGCATCGAGGTGGGCCAGGCGGTGATCTCCGACGAGCGCGGCCTGGTGGAGCTGCAGGTTGCGCTGCTCGGGCGCAAGGAGTGGCGCGCGTTCGCCCGCGGCATCCTCGACCGCGGCGCCGCCATGGGCGTGGGCGAGCTCGAGCGCGCCCGCGCGCACGCGCTGGTGGCCGAGGCCCGCGCGCGCAACGAGGTGACCGGCCAGCGCGTGCCCGAGGGCGCCGACCTGTGGCTGGCGCAGCTCGGGCCCGCCGCGCCGCTCCCGGATCCGGCCGCGCGCTTCCCGGCGCTCCCCGGCGCGGAGGAGGCCGCCGCGCTGGAGGCCTCCGGCGCGCTCCACGACCTGCCGCTCCTGCGCGGCTGGTTCGCCGAGGAGGGCTACCTGCGCGAGGTCGCGGCGCGGCTCGACGAGGTGTCGGTCTCGCCGCTCTACCTCGACGAGCGGCAGCGCGCCGAGCAGCTGGCGCGCGTCCTGGACGAGGCCGTCGCCCGCTACCTCGAGCCGCCGCGGCGCACGCTGCTGGCGGGCCGCCTCTACTCGGTGGCCGAGCACCTCGACGCCGCCGGCGACGCCGCGAACGCCCGCGCCGCCGCCGCGGCCGCGCGCGCGCTGGTGGCGGGCACGCCGGCGGGCGAGATCCCGTTCGCCCGGCGGCTCCTCGAGAAGGCGTTCCCGCCCGCGGCGCCGGCCGCCCCCGGCCCGGACGCCGGCGCGGTCCCGCCCGGCGAGGGCTCGCCGCTCATCGTGGCGCCGCGGTGAACCGCCGCGCCGAAATGCCCGGCCCCCCTCGCGAATTGACCCACGGGGCGGCCTGCGCTACCTCTGCACCGTGCCGCCCCCCGCCGGTCCGTCCGCCACCGTCGACGTGGTGATCCTCCTGCCCGGGGACCGGGTGGTGATGGTGCGCCGCAAGTACCCGCCGCCCGGCTGGGCGCTGCCGGGCGGCTTCGTGGACGCCGGCGAGACGCTCGAGGCGGCCGCGATCCGCGAGGCGCGCGAGGAGACCGGCCTCGAGGTGACGCTCGAGGACCTGGTCTACGTGTACTCGGACCCCCGCCGCGACCCCCGCCGCCACACGCTCTCGGCGGTGTTCGTCGGGCGCGCCGCAGGCGAGCCGGCCGGCGCCGACGACGCGGAGGAGGCGCGGGCCTTCTCCTGGGACGCGCTGCCCTCGCCCATCGCCTTCGATCACGCCGAGATCCTCGCCGACGCCCGGCGCCTGCTGCTCACCGGCGCGCGCCGCCGCCCATGACCCCGCTCTCCGCCACCGACCGCGCCGCCCTGCTCGGCATCGCCCGCGGCGCGATCCTCGCCCACCTCGGCCTGGCCCCGCCGCGCCCGCTGCCCGAGGAGGGCGCGCTGGGCGAGCCGCGCGGCGCGTTCGTCACGCTCCAGGTGGACGGGGAGCTGCGCGGCTGCATCGGCACCTTCCAGCCCGCGGGCAGCCTCGCCGCCACCGTGGCCGCCATGGCGGTCGCCGCCGCCCACGAGGACCCGCGCTTCGCGCCGCTCGCGGCCGGCGAGATCGCCCGGCTCACCGTGTCGGTGTCGGCCCTGGGCACGCCCCGGCGCATGGCCGACCCGGGCGAGCTGCAGGTCGGCCGGCACGGCCTGCTGGTGAAGCAGGGCTGGCACCGCGGCGCGCTCCTCCCCAGGGTGGCGGTCGAGCACGGCTGGGACGCCGCCACCTTCCTGAAGCACGTGTGCCTGAAGGCCGGCCTCCCCGCGCGCGCCTGGCAGGAGCCGGACGCCGAGGTCGAGCTGTTCGAGGCCGACGAGTTCGGCGAGGAGCCCACGCATTGACGACCGCCGTCGCCGTGATCGCCGCCATCCTGGCGGTGTCGCTGCTCATCGTGGTGCACGAGGCCGGGCACTACCTGGCCGCCCGCCGCTCCGGCATGCGGGTCGAGCGCTTCAGCGTCGGGTTCGGCCCGGTGGTGCTCTCCTTCCGCCGCGGCGAGACCGAGTTCGCGATCTCGGCGCTGCCGCTGGGCGGCTACGTGCGCATCGCCGGCATGGCGCCGGGCGAGGACGTGGACCCGGCCGACCGCGGCGCCTACGCGAACCAGCCGGCCTGGCGGCGCTTCGTGGTGATCCTGGCCGGGCCCGCCATGAACTACCTGGCCGCGGTGCTGATCGCGGCGGCGCTGCTCGCGAGCGTGGGGCTGCGCAGCCCCGACGCCTCGGCGCGGGTGGGCGCGCTCGTGCCGGGGAAGCCGGCCGAGGTGGCCGGGCTGCGCCCCGGCGACCGGATCGCCGCGGTGGACGGGCAGCCGGTCGAGACCTGGACCGACCTCGTCGGCCAGCTCCAGCGCCACCCCGGCCAGCGCATCGTGCTCGACGTGGAGCGAGGCGAGGGCGCGGCGGCGGCGCGCCTGGCGCTGCCCATCACCCCGGAGGACGACGACGGCGTGGGCCGGGTCGGCTTCCGCCAGCACGACGTGCTGGTACGGCGCGGCGCGCTCGGCGCGCTCGCCGACGGCTTCTCGCGCACCAACGCCCAGCTCGGCGGCCAGCTCGCCGCGTTCGGCCAGGCGTTCTCCGGCCGGCAGAAGGCGGAGCTGTCCGGCCCGGTGGGCATCGCGCAGGAGCTGGTGCGCGGCGCGCACGAGGGCGTGGAGCGCTTCTTCACCCTGGTCTGGACCATCTCGGTGGCGCTGGCGCTGCTGAACCTGTTCCCCATCCCGGCGCTCGACGGCGGGCGCCTGGTGTTCCTGGCCTACGAGATCGTCACGCGGCGGCGGGTGAACGCGCGGGTGGAGAACGCGCTGCACCTCATCGGCTTCGTCGCGCTCGTGGGGCTCCTCCTCGCGGTCACCGTGTTCGGCGACCTGGCCCGCCTGCGCGGGCGCTGAACCGGCCCGCCCGGCGCGCTACGCTCCTGCCATGCCCGTCCACGTCCTCTACTTCGCCGGCGCCCGCGACGCGGCCGGCACCTCGCGCGAGACGCTCGCCGAGGCCCCCGCCACCGTGGCCGACCTGCGCCGCGCGCTCGCCGCGGCGCACCCGGCGCTCGCCCGGATCCTGCCGCGCTGCCGCATCTCGGTGGACCAGGCGTTCGCCGAGGACGGCGACGCCATCCGCGACGGCGCCGAGGTGGCGCTCATCCCGCCGGTGGCGGGCGGCGCGCCGCCGTTCGCCGTGGTGGACCGCCCGCTCGCGCTGGCCGAGGTGGTGGACGCGGTCTCCGGCCCGGGGCTGGGCGGCATCGTGACGTTCACCGGCACGGTGCGGGACGCGACCCGCGGCCGCCGCGTGCTGCGCCTCGAGTACGAGGCCTACCCGGGCATGGCGGAGCGGAAGCTCGCCGAGATCGGCGAGGCGGTGGGACGCGAGCACGGGGTGCGGGTGGCCATCGTGCACCGCGTGGGGGTGCTCACGCCCGGCGAGGCGGCGGTGGTCATCGCCTGCGCCGCCCCGCACCGCACCCCGGCGTTCCGGGCCTGCGAGGCCTGCATCGAGCGGCTGAAGCAGGACGTCCCGATCTGGAAGCGCGAGGTGTACGAGGACGGGTCGGAGTGGGTGGGCCTGGGCCCGTGAGGCGCCCACCGGGCGCCCGCCCGCACCGCGGCCGCGCCCGGCCGGCGTGCTATCCTCCCCGCTCCGGGGGCGGCGCGTGAAGGTCCTCATCGCAGACGACGACCGGCTGATCCGGACCCTGGTCGCCGACCTGCTCGCCGAGCTCGGTCACGAGGTGGTCGCGGCCGGGAGCGGGCCGGAGGCGGTGGAGCTGGCGGCCCGCGAGGCGCCCGACCTGCTCGTCCTCGACTTCCTCATGCCGCGGCTCTCCGGGCTGGACGCGCTCCGCGCCATCCGCGAGGCCGGCTCGCGCGCCCCCGCCGTGCTCCTGACCGCCATCAGCGGCCGGAGCGTCCGCGGGGTGGAGGGCGCCGACGCGGCCGAGGTGGTGCTGGAGAAGCCGGTGACGCGCCGGGCGCTGGCGCGCGCGCTGGAGCGGGCGGTGCGGGCGCGATGAGGGTGTTCCGGACCCTGTTCCTCTCGATGCTGGCGGCCAGCGCGCTGCCCACCGCCGTGCTCGCCGTCGTGCTGGTCCGCGACCGCGGCGGGCTGGACGCGGCGCCGGCCGCGGCGGTGCTCGCGTCGGCCGCGCTCTCGGCGGCCCTCTCGGCCTGGGTGGCGCGCCGGTTCACCGAGCCGATCCGCGCCAGCGTGCAGGGCGCGCTGGAGATCGCGCGCGGCCGCTTCGGCCGGCAGGTCGCGGTGCGGAGCCGCGACGAGCTGGGCGACCTCGCGCACGCGTTCAACCACATGTCGCGCGAGCTGGCCGGCTACGACGCGGAGAACCGGCGGCTGGTGGCGGCGCTCGAGCGCGGCTACCTCGACACCATCCGCAGCCTGGCCTCCGCCATCGACGCGAAGGACCCGTACACCCGCGGCCACTCGCAGCGGGTCGCCGAGCTGGCGGTCGAGATCGGCCGCGAGCTGGGGCTCGGCGCGCCGGCGCTGCTCGCGCTCGAGTACGGGGGCGTGCTGCACGACGTGGGCAAGATCGGCATCCCCGACCACGTGCTCGCGAAGCCGGTGCCGCTCACGCCCGAGGAGATGGCGCTCATGCGCGAGCACCCGCGCATCGGGGCGGACATCGTGGGCGGGGTCGAGTTCCTGCGCGAGGCGCTCCCCGCCATCCGCTGCCACCACGAGCGCTGGGACGGCGCCGGCTACCCCGACCGGCTGGCGGGCGGCGACATCCCGCTCGCGGCGCGCATCGTGAACGCGGCCGACACCTGGGACGCCTGCACCTCCGACCGGCCGTACCAGGCGGCGCTCGGGCCGGCGGCGGCGGCGGCGGTGCTGGCGGAGCTGCGCGGGGCGCAGCTCGATCCGGCGGTGCACGACGCGCTCGTCGCGGTGCTCCGGCGCCGCGGCGCGCTCCCGCCCGCGGGCCGCGCCGAGAGCGCGGCGTGAGCGCGGCGCGGGTGTAGACTCCCCCCGCCATGCCGCGCCTCGCCATCCTCGACCTCGACGGCACGCTGGTCGACTCGCTCGACGACCTCGCCGCCTCGGTGAACCACGCGCTCGCCACCGTGGGCCTGCCGCCCCGCACCCGCGACGAGATCCGCGGCTTCGTGGGCGAGGGCGCGCGACTGCTGCTCGAGCGGGCGCTCGGATCCCACGCCGAGCGGCTCGAGCCGGCGCTCGCGGCCTGGCGCGCGCACTACGAGGTCCACTGCCTCGACGCGACCCGCCCGTACCCCGGCCTCGCCGCGGCGCTCGCCGGGGCCGGCCGCACGCTCGCGGTGCACACGAACAAGCCGGGCGCCATGGCCCGCCGGATCCTCGACGGGCTCGGGCTGCTGGGCCGCTTCGCCGTGGTGGTGGGCGGCGACGAGGCGCCGCGCAAGCCGGATCCCGAGGGCATCCGCATCATCCAGTCGCGGGTGGGCGCCACCGACGCCGAGACCGTGTTCGTTGGGGACAGCCCGGTGGACGTCGCGACGGCCCGCGCCGCCGGCGTGCAGATGGTCGCGGTGGGCTGGGGCCTGCGCAGCCGCGCCGCGCTCCTGGATGCGGGCGCGACGGTGCTGGTGGAGAGCGCCGCGGAGCTGGTCCCGTGGCTCGCGTGAGGGCGCCGGGCAAGGCCGCGGCGCGGGCGCGCGGCGGCGCCGCCCGGACCGCGCGGCGGGGCTCCGAAAAACTCGCCGCGCGGGCGCGGGCGTGCTACCCGGACTCCCATGCTGAAGCTCGTGCTGAAGCTCGCCGTCGCCGGCGCCGCGCTGGCCGCGGTGTGGGCGTTCGTGCCGTTCGGCGGGCGGACGCTGGGCGACCGCTGGAAGGCCGCCCGGACCCCGTCGGAGTTCGTGGACCGGACCTGGGCCGAGATGAAGGGCACGGCGCCCGCGAAGCCGCCGGCCGCGCGCCCGCCGGCGCAGGCCCGGCAGCAGCCCGGCCGCGGCGGCGCCCCGGCGCGGCCGACCGAGGGCCACACCGAGGCGGACCGCCGGGCGCTCGACCGCATCGTGGCCGAGCACCTCGACGGACGCTGAGGTCCCCTCCCCGCCGCCCGCGCGAGCGTCGCGCCGGACGACCCGCCGCCCGCCCGCCCGGCGCTGGCCCGGGTTCGCGCCCTGACACGCGGGTGCGCCTTCTTGCGCACCTCCTCGCCGCCGCCCCACCTTGGATCGGGAGCCCGCGCTCCGCGGGCGGAGGTGGCCATGTCC
>NZ_BAZG01000151.1 GCF_000964525.1 Anaeromyxobacter sp. PSR-1 | reverse complement strand
AGCGCGCCCGGTGGGCGGCGGGCGAGGTGCTGCGCGCGGCCCGGCTCCTGGCCGACGACGCGGCGCTGCGCCGGGCGGCGCTGGTGCCGGTCGCGCTGACGGCCGCCGGGTGCGCCGTGTTCGCGGCGCTCACCGCGGCCGGCGACGCGGCGGACGGCGAGGTCACCGGGCCCGGCGCGCTCCACCTGTTCACCGTCGCGTTCGTCGGCCTCGCCTCGATGCCGCCCACCCTCCTGCAGCGCCAGTGGCTCCGGGTGGCGCTCGAGGCGCGCCGCGCGCTCGGCCTGCCCGCCGGCGAGGATCCGTTCGCCGGCCAGGGCTGGGTCCGCCGGGTGGCGCGCGAGTGGGTGAAGGCGCTGCGCCAGGCGGTGGTGGTCTCGGCGGGCCTGTTCCCGGTGGTGGTGGTGCTGTCGATGCTGCCCGGCAGGAAGCCCGTCACCGCGGCGCTGGGCGTCGCCTGGGCGTTCTACTGGGTCCTGGTGGACGCGTTCGAGCTGCCGCTCGAGGCCGTCCCCGGCCCGCGCCGGGGCGCCGGCACGCCCTGGTACGCGCGGGCGCTCCAGCGGCTGGCGGCGGCGCTCTGGGTGCTGCGGCCGTTCGGCTGGGCCGGCCGCGTGCTGGCGCGCCTGACGCGGCCCTGGAACGAGGAGGTCCGCTTCACCGAGCGTCACCCGTGGGAGACCGCCGGCTTCGGCCTGGCCGTCGGCGCGGCGCTGGCGATCCCGGGGGTGGGCTTCTTCTTCCGCGCCATCGGGATCGTGGCCGCGACCTCGCTGAACGCGCGCCTCGAGGGCGACGCCGCCGAGGCGGGGGGCGAGGCGGCCGGCGGCGCGGGGGCGGCGCCGCAGGACGGCGCCCCGCCCGCCGCTCACGCGTCTCCGTCGCCCGGCTCGTCCGCGACGTAGGTCGGGTACACGCCCAGCACCTCCTCGTCGCCGGCGAGGAGCCGGTCCGCGAGCGCCTCGAGCGCCGCGCCGTCCGGCCCCGCGAACACCGCCGCCAGCCGGCGGTCGCCGTCGCCGCCCTCCAGCTCCAGCGCCGGCTCGGAGAGCAGCCGCACGGCGACCCGGGGCGCCGCCCCCGGCACGGTCTCGATCACCACCCCCGCGACGAGCATGTGGACCTCCGTCCGGCTCAGGCCTTGCGGACCGGCTCGATCTTCACCGCGCAGATCTTGAACTCGGGCTGCTTCGACACGGGATCCACCGCGTCGATGGTGAGGCGGTTGCACATGCGCTGCGGGTCGTGCATGTGCACGAACACCGTGCCCGGCCGCGCCCCGTCCACCAGCTTCGCCTGGAACGTCTCGGCGCCGCGCCGGGAGCTGACGCGCACCTCGTCGCCGGTCCGGATCCCGAGCGGCTTCCCGTCGTCGGGGTGCAGCTCCACCACCGACTCGGCGTTCGCGTGGCGCAGCTCCTTGCAGTTCCGGGTCATGGTCCCGGTGTGCCAGTGCTCGATCACGCGGCCGGTGGTGAGGTACAGCGGGTACGCGGCGTCGGTCACCTCGGCCGGCGGCTGCTGCGGCCGCAGCCAGATCACCGCGCGGGCGTCGGGCCGGCCGTAGAACCGGATCCGGTCGGGCGCGTCGGCCGGGACGAGCGGGTCCTCGCCCTTCACGAAGCGGCGCTTCGTGCCCGGGTGGCCCTCGGCCGGCAGCGGCCAGAGCAGGCCGTGCGACGCGGCCAGGCGGGCCCGGGTCATGCCGGTGAAGTCGTACGCGGTCCCCTTGCTCAGCGTCAGGAGCTCGTCCCAGGCCTCCGCCGGCCCCTTCCACGGCAGGAGCTTCCCGTGCCCGAGCCGCGCGGCGAGGTCGCAGAGGATGGCGAAGTCCGGCCGCGCCTCGCCGGCGGGGCGGACCGCCTGCTCGAGCAGCTGGTAGCGGCGCTCGGTGCAGCCGTAGACGCCCTCCTTCTCGGCCCACAGCGCCGCCGGCAGCACCACGTCGGCGAGCTCGGAGGTGCGCGTGGGGTGGAACGCCTCGGTGACCACCAGGAACGCCTTGCGGGCCTCGAGCGCCTTCCGGTACCGGTCGAGGTTCGGCAGCGACTGGGCCGGGTTGGTGGTCATCACGTACAGCGCCTTCAGGTCGCCCGCCTCCAGCGCCTGGAACAGGTCGATGGTGGGCTTGCCGTTCTCGGGCTGGATCGTGCCGGGCGGCACGTTCCAGAGCCGCTCCATCTCGGCGCGGTGCTTCTCGTTCGCGATCAGCCGGCCGTAGGGCAGCAGGTGCGAGAGCGCGCCGCCGTCCCGGACGCCGCCGCAGGCGTTGGGCTGGCCGGTGAGCGACAGCGGGGTCGAGCCGGGGAGGCCGATCTTGCCGGTCAGGAGGTGCAGGTTGTGGACGAGGTTGTTCGCCCACACGCCCCGGGTCCGCTGGTTGAGCCCCATGCACCACATCGACGTGGCGGTGCGCCCCTTCTCGCCGAACCAGCGCGCCGCCGTGACGATGTCCTCGGCGCGCGCGCCGGACAGCTCCGCGGCGCGCACGGGCGTGTACGGCGCCAGGAAGGCCCGGTAGTCCTCCCACGCCCTGTTCACGTCCTTGCCCTCGCCGAACGCGACGTGCGCCTTCAGGAAGGCCTCGTCCACCAGCCCCTCGGCGACGAGCACGTTCGCCATCGCGTTCAGGATGGCCAGGTCGGTGCCGGGCGTGAAGGCGAGGTGGAGGTCGGCGATGCGCGCGGTGGGGGTGCGCCGCGGGTCGAGCACGATGACCTTCACGTCCTTGCCGGTCTGCTTCCGGCGGGCCATCCGCTCGAACAGGATCGGGTGCGCCTCGGCCGCGTTCGAGCCGACGAGCAGCATGACGTCGGCGTGGTCGATGTCCTCGTAGCAGCCAATCGGCTCGTCCTTGCCGAAGGTGCTCAGGTAGCCGCCGACCGCCGAGGCCATGCACAGGCGCGGGTTGCCCTCGACGTTGTTCGTGCGCAGGCCGGCCTTGAACAGCTTGTTCGCCGCGTAGGTCTCCTCGGTGAGCCCCTGGCCGGAGCCGTAGAAGCCCACCGCGTTCGGCCCGTGCGCCTCGACGGCCTCGCGGAACCGCCGCGCCACGAGCGACATCGCCTCGTCCCAGCTCGCGCGCACCAGCTTGCCGCCCTTGCGCACCAGCGGGTGCAGGCAGCGATCCGGCGCCGACATGATCTGCGGCAGCAGGAAGCCCTTGAGGCAGAGCAGGCCGCGGTTGTGGTTGTCCCGGTCGCCCTTGACGGCGAACACCTTGCCGTCGCGGACGCCGACGTACAGGCCGCAGCCGGTGCCGCAGTAGCGGCAGACCGACTTCACCCAGCGCTCGCCGCCCTCGGCGGCGAGCGCGTCCACGGGGAGCCCCAGCCCGGCCAGGGCGGAGGCGGCGGCGGAGGCCTTCAGGAAGTCACGGCGCGTGAGAGGCATGGGGTTCTCCTCGGCTGCGATGCTCACCTGGAATGCGGGTTCTCGCCCTCGGCGGTCAGCGCGTGCGGCTCGTGGCAGGCGAAGCAGCCGCCCGGCCCGGCGCGCACCGGGGTGGGCGATGCGGCCTCGGCCGCGTGGCAGCCCGCGCACCGCGCGCCGGCGACGGAGCGGGTGAAGTCCTTGCCGGTCGAGCCGTGGCAGACGACGCACTTCACCAGCGCGGTGCCGTGCGGCGAGCCCTCCCACGCCCGGACCACCGCGGGCGTGCGGGTCGCGTGGCACTCGGCGCAGTCCTGCACCGCGAGCTGCGCGGCGACGTCGGGGTGGCGCGGCGCCTTGGCGCGGGCGGGGGCGCCCGGAGCCGCGGCGGCCAGCGCCGGGGCGAGGAGGGAAGCGAGCAGGAGCGTGCGCATTCTCGACTCCTTCGAGCGACGGGTGGGACGGCGGGGTCCCCCGCGCGCCGGCCGCCCCGGGGGAGGTGGGGACGGGGGCGGCCGGGCGCGGGGACCGGGCTGCTACTTCAGCACCGCGGGGACCACCGGAGGGGCGGCGGGCGCCGCGGGCGCGGGGGCCGGTGCGGTGGAGACGTTCACCACCGCCACGGTCGGCTTGAACGACGGATCGCGCAGCGCGAGCTGCCCCTGGCGCGAGGCGTCGATGGACTCGAACAGCACGCGGGCGGACTCCTGCGGCGCGTGGAAGCCGGTGGAGTTCTCGGCCTCGACGAAGTCGAACAGGAACTGCGCGCGGCGCTGCAGGTAGCGGGCGGTGACCAGCTGGTCGTCGGTCTTGCCCGCCTCGCGCGCGGCCTTGATCTCGCCGATGAGCGCGACGAGGGCGTCGAAGGCCTGCTCGCGGAGCTGCAGGTGCTTGTCCTGGATCGCCTCCACGCGGCCCTTCAGCTCCGCCTCCGGCCACTTGTGGCAGCCCTGGCAGGCGCGGTTGAGGTTGAGCACCGGGCTGCGGACCTGGTGATCCGAGACCTTGGTGCCACCCACCCGCATGTACGGCATGTGGCAGTCGGCGCAGGCCACGCCGGAGCGGGCGTGGATGCCCTGGTTCCACATCTCGAACTCGGGGTGCTGCGCCTTGAGCGCCGGCGCGCCGCTCTCCTTGTGCACCCAGTCCTTGAACCCGACCTCGTCGTAGTAGCCGACGATCTCGTCGGCCTTGAGCCCCTTCGACCAGGGGAAGGTGAGCCGCTTCTCCGGCCCCTTGAAGTAGTACTCGACGTGGCACTGGCCGCAGACGTACGCGCGCATCTCCTGCCGCGTGGCCATGGTGTTCGGGTCGTAGTCCTTCACGCCCAGCGACGCCTTGTAGGCGCGGATGCCCTCGAGGAAGCCGGGGCGGGTGACGCGCAGGTCCATGGTGGCCGGGTCGTGGCAGTCGATGCAGGACACCGGGTGCTTGAAGTGCTGCTTCGCCTCGGAGTACGGCATCTTGTTGAGCGCCTCGAAGCCCTTGAACAGGTCGCCGTTCCCGAGCTTCTTCATGGGGACGTACACCGACGCGTGGCACTGGCCGCACGTGCCGGGCTGCTTCGCCACCACCTGGCGCTGCGTGAAGAACTGGTCGTCGAGCATGTACGCGTGGCCGCGCTCCTCGCGGAAGTCGGCGGCGAACGCGTAGCCGGCCCACATGGTCTTCAGGCGCGGGTCGGCGTCGGTCTTGGACTGCGCGGTGACGGTGCGCGGGTCGCCGTCGCTCGGCGTGCGCGGCATCGCCTCCGAGCCGCCGTGCTTGGTCCGCACCATGTCGGCGGTCCGCTTGTAGAGGTCGTACTCGATCGGGAAGTTCTTCCCCCAGACGGCGGGATCCTCGGTCTCGTCGGTGAGCTCCACGACGCGCACCACCGGGTTGCGCGCCTCGGCCTTCTTCTGGGCGACGTCCACCAGGACCACGGCGGCGAGGACGGCGGCGAGCGCGAAGACGGCGGCGATCGCGCCGACGACGAGCGCGCGCTTCCTCGGGGACTGGGTCTCGACGGTCATTGCGGGTTCTCCTTGGAGTGCGGCGTGAGGCGGTTGGTCAGCGGAGGTGTCCGACGGAGGCGTGGCAGCGGATGCACGAGACGTCGTCCCGGCCGCCGGTCATGGCGTCGACGATCTGGGCGTGGCAGTGGCGGCACTGGCCCTCGATCACCGCGCTGCTCTCGGCGCGGGCCCGGATCACGTCCGGGAACCCGCCCACGGTGAAGGCCATCGAGTGGTGCCAGCCGTTCTCCGCCTTGACCGCGTACTTCGAGACGGTCGCGGCGGGCGTGTGGCAGTCGTTGCAGGTGGCCACCGCGTGGTGCGCCGAGGCCTGCCAGCCCGCGTAGTGGCCGCTCATCACGTGGCAGTTGGAGCAGGTGGCGGGGTCGTTGCCGAGATAGGACGTGCCCTTCGCGTAGGCGAAGGCGTATCCGCCGACGCCGACCGCGGCGCCGGCGGCGGCCGCGAGGAGGACGACCGGCAGGGAGAGGAGGGAGCTTCCTTTGCGCATGGAGGGGAGCCTCGCGTTCGGGGACGGCGCTCCCTCCTCGCAAGCGCCCTGCCACCACCGCGGGAAGGCCCGCCGGCGCGCAACCCCGCGTGCTCACGGGGTTCGACCCTCCGGCGGCGGGATGCCGCGCCCCACCCGGTCGGATGGGGTACGCCGGACCGTCGGATGCGCGCGTCCGATCCGGCGCCGCGCCGCGATCAAGTCCGCCAGGGGTGAAGGTGCCGCCCGGCGGCGGGGGTGGATTGCAACCGGGATCAATCCGGCCGTGCAGGTCCGGGCGTGCGACGGAGCCGGGCGCGTCCGCGGGCCGAGCCGGGGTTTCCCCGATCCTCGGGCGAGGAGGGCGCGCAGGGCGCTGGCGCAGAGGCCCACCGCGACGTTCACCCAGGGTTCATTGGCGCGGAGCCATGATGGGGTGTCAATTAGAGCTTTCTCATCGTGTTCTCGTGGAGCGGCCCCGGTGCGGACGGAGGAGGCCCTCGCGGCCGGCCACCCGCTCCTCGCGCCCGGCGAGCGCCAGGCCCGATCAAGGGACGCGACCCAAGCCCGCAACACCCGGGCGGTTTGTGCCCGGAGGCCGAGCGCACCCAGCGTGAATGATCGCCGGGATCCGCCGCGCTCCGGGCGCGGCTCCCTGGAGCAATCCCGAGCGCCTTCGGGACTACGGCCGATCAATCATTGGGCAATGTGTCCCCGGCGTTCGGGATGGCCGCTCGCCGGCCGCGGGATAGCTTCGACGGAGACCACGCGCGGGCGGGGCGGTGCGGGCACGGTCGGCGCGGCGGGCGCAGCACCGATGGTCAACGGGGGAGGACACGACGATGACGACGAGGATGCTTCGGCAGTGGGCACGGCTGGCGCTGGCCCTGCTGTCGGTCGGCTGGGCGGCGGAGGCACCGCGGGCGGCGTCCGGCGCGGGCGGCTCGCTCCAGCAGACGCGGGTCTCGCAGGCGCAGCGCGACGCGGCGGCGGCCGGCTCGGGCCTGGTGGTCCAGAGCCTCGACGCCGCCATGGCCACGGCGACCATGGCCGCCCCGGGCTCGGCCCCCCACTACTTCGGGCCGTACGCGAACTACGCCAACAGCCCGCTCCGGCTGGCCGACGCGGCCGTGACGATCGGCGGCGCGGGCGCCGGGGCGGCGGCCACCGCCACCGTGGACCTCGCGACCGGGGCCATCACCGGCGTCACGCTCACGGACCCGGGCGCCGGGTACCTCGCCGACGGGAGCACGACCGTGACCTTCGCCAGCGCGTCCGGCGCGGGCACCGGCGCGGCCGCGACCGCGGTGGTGGATCCGGTCACCGGCGCGCTGACCGCCATCACGCTGGACGCGCCGGGCACGGGCTACGTCACCCCCGGCATCCGCAAGTTCGTGAACGGGCTCCCCGGGCTCGGCGCCGCCCGGGCCAACGACCTCGGCCAGTACATCCCCGTGGCCGTCCCCGACACCACCACGTACCCGGGCTCCGACTACTACGAGATCGCGGTGGTCCAGTACCGCGAGCAGCTCCACTCGGACCTGCCGCCCACGCTGCTGCGCGGGTACGTGCAGCTCGCCACGGCGGTGGTCCCCGGCGCCGGCGTCCCGCTGGTGGGGACCGACGGCCTGCCCATCGCGCTCCCCGGCGGCCAGCAGGCGGTCGGGGTGGACGGGCCGCACTCCCTCGGGCCGGCCATCCTCGCCACCAGGGACCGCCCGGTCCGCATCCTGTTCCGGAACCTGCTCCCCACCGGCCAGGGCGGCGACCTGTTCCTGCCGGTGGACACGACGGTGATGGGCGCGGGCATGGGCCCGGACATGGGCGGCATGGCCGAGCCGGATCCGCGCAACCCGATGTGCGGCATGACCCCGAAGCCGATGGGCTGCTTCGCGGAGAACCGGGCCACGCTGCACCTCCACGGCGGCATCACGCCGTGGATCAGCGACGGCACCCCGCACCAGTGGATCACGCCGGCGGGCGACTCGACCTCGTATCCGAAGGGCGTCAGCGTGATGAACGTGCCCGACATGCCCGATCCCGGCCCGGGCGCGATGACGTTCTTCTACACGAACCAGCAGAGCGCGCGGCTCATGTTCTACCACGACCACGCGTGGGGCATCACGCGGCTCAACGTCTACGCCGGGGAGGCCGCGGCGTACGTGATCTCCGACGCGGCCGAGGGCGCGCTGATCGCGAACGGGGTCATCCCGGGCCCGGACGACACGCTGCCGCTCATCGTGCAGGACAAGACGTTCGTGCCGCCCGAGCCGCAGCTCGCCGCGCAGGATCCGACCTGGGATCTCGCGCGCTGGGGCGGGCTGGGCAGCCTCTGGGTGCCCCACGTCTACATGCCGGCGCAGAACCCCGGCGACGCGAGCGGCGTGAACCAGTTCGGCCGCTGGGCGTACGGCCCGTGGTTCTGGCCGCCCACGTCCAGCATCGACTACCCGCCCATCGCGAACCCCTACTACGACCCGGCCTGCGATCCGAGCGCCGGCTGGTGCGAGCCGCCGCTCGTCCCGGGCACGCCCTGGCTGTCCATGGGCATGGAGGCGTTCAACGACACGCCGCTCGTGAACGGCACCGTCTACCCGACGGTCACGCTCGAGCCGAGGTCGTACCGGCTCCGCATCCTGAACGCGGCGAACGACCGCTTCTTCAACCTGCAGCTCTACGTGGCCGACGCGAGCGGCACCGAGGTGGCGCTGAACGCCGGCGAGGTGCAGGCGGCGCTGGCCGATCCGGCCGGCGTGTTCCCCACGCCCGACACCGCGCTCAGCCCGCCCGGCCCGAGCTTCGTCCAGATCGGCACCGAGGGCGGCTTCCTGCCGTCGCCGGTGGTGGTGCCGCCGCAGCCCATCACCTGGGTCACCGATCCCACCGTGTTCAACGCGGGCAACGTGGACAAGCACGCGCTGCTGCTCGGCCCCGCCGAGCGCGCCGACGTGATCGTGGACCTGTCGGCGTTCGCCGGGCAGACGCTCATCCTGTACAACGACGCGCCCGCCGCGTTCCCCGCGCGCGACCCGCGCTACGACTACTACACCGGCAACGCGGACCTGACCTCGACCGGCGGCGCGCCGTCCACGCCGCCCGGCTTCGGCCCGAACACCCGCACCATCATGCAGATCAAGGTGAGCGGGAGCACCCCGGCCGCGCCGTTCGACCTGGCGGCGCTGCGGGCGGCGTTCGCGCACAAGCCGGACGGGACCGGCGTGTTCGAGGCCTCCCAGCACCCCATCGTCGTCGGCCAGGAGCCGTACAACGCCGCGCTCGGCACCGCCTTCCAGGCGAACGGCCCGCGCGCCGGTCTGGTGCAGATCTACGACGAGCTCTTCGCGTTCGACACCGTCTCCGGCGTGCCGCTCACCATGCCGCTGCAGCGCAAGGCCATCCAGGACGAGATGGGCGAGGCGTTCGAGAAGGAGTACGGGCGCATGAGCGGCAACCTCGGCCTGGAGGCGCCCAACGCGCAGGCGGGCCAGCAGCAGAACCTGATCCTGTACCCGTACGTCAACCCGGCCAGCGAGCTCCTCGACGGCATCGTGCTGCCGCCCGGCGTGGACGTGACCCCGATCACCACCGCGGACGACGGGACGCAGCTCTGGAAGATCACGCACAACGGCGTGGACACCCACCCCATCCACTTCCACCTGTTCGACATCCAGCTCGTCAACCGCGTCGGCTGGGACGGCATCGTCCGCCGGGCGGACGCGAACGAGCTCGGCTGGAAGGACACGGTGCGGATCAGCCCGCTCGAGGACACCATCGTGGCGATGCGGCCCGTCGTCCCGAAGCTCCCGTTCGGCCTGCCGCACAGCGTCCGCCCGCTCAACCCGATGATGCCGCTCGGCTCGCCGGACGGCTTCAACAGCGTGGACGCGAACGGCAACCCGATCAGCCCCGCGCTCACCAACGTCATGACGGACTTCGGCTGGGAGTACGTGTGGCACTGCCACATCCTCAGCCACGAGGAGATGGACATGATGCGGCCCATGGCCGTCTCGGTCGCGACGTCCCTGCCGTACCCGCCCACCGGCGTCACCGTCACGCCGGCCGCCGGCGGCGTGGACCTCGCCTGGATCGACGCGACGCCGGTGGAATACGCCGGCACCGCGACCTGGGGTGACCCGTCGAACGAGATCGGCTTCCGCGTGGAGCGGGCGCCCATCGGGAACAACGGGAAGATCGGCGCGTACGCCGCCCTCGGCACCACGCTCGCGAACCACCCCCGGTTCCGCGACGGCACCGCCGACCCGGCGCTGACCTACAGCTACCGGATCGTGGCGGTGAACGCGGCCGGCGAGTCGGTGTCGGCCCCGGTGGGCGGGCCGGTCCCGGCCCCGCCGCAGGCGCCGACCAACGTGGTCGCCACCCTCGCGGCCGGTCCGTCGGTCGCGCTCACCTGGCGCGACAACGCGACCAACGAGGCGTACTTCGTCCTGGAGCGCTCGGTGGACGGCGGGAGCTTCGCGTACCTGTCGGCCCCGCCGGCGCGCAGCAACACCGGCACGGTGACGTTCACCGACCCCGCCGTGTCCACCGGGCACACCTACCAGTACCGGGTGAGCGCGGTGAACGGGGGTGGCTCGTCGGCCTCGGCGCTCTCGAACGCCGTGACCGTCGTCAGCCCGCCGCTCGCGCCCTCCGGCCTGGCCGGCACCGCGGTGCGCTCCGGCAAGAAGGCGAACGTCACGCTCACCTGGGTGGACGGCTCGACCGACGAGACCGGGTTCGAGCTCCAGCGCGCGACCAACGCCTCGTTCACCGTGGGGCTAAACACCAGCACCCTGCCGGCCAACACCGTCACGGTGACGCAGACCGGCCTGTACCGCGGCGTCACGTACTCCTACCGGATCCGCGCCGTG
>NZ_BAZG01000152.1 GCF_000964525.1 Anaeromyxobacter sp. PSR-1 | reverse complement strand
GCGTGCCCCGCACCGGGCGCGAGCGCGGCGAGGCGCACCGAGACCAGGTGGTCCACCGCCGCGCCCAGGGCGCGGACCGCGTCGGCGGGCCGGCGCGCCTCCAGGGCGGCGGCGCCGGTGCGCATCAGCGCGACGGCGCGGCGGAGGTGGGCGCCCGGGTCGGCGGGGCTGGGGCCCGGGCCGGGCCCGGCGAGGCAGGCGGTCACGATCCGCTCCCGTTCCGCGGCTGGGCGGTCTGGCTGGCGAGGAAGTTGCCGATCGACTTGAGGCCGCTGACGGTGTTCTCCATCGCGGTGAACTGCCGGATCAGGTTCTGCTGGAAGGCGTCGATGCGGAGCTGCAGCGCGGCGGCCTGGCCGTCGAGGTCCTTCACCGTGCGGCCCAGCCCCTCCTGCCGGAGCACCAGCGCGCCGTCGCCGGCGCGGGTGTGGTCCGTCACGAGCGACCTCACCACGGCCGCGAGCCCGGTGCCCGGGGTCGAGAACAGCGCGTTCACCGCGGCGGGGTCGCGCGAGAGCGCCGAGGCGAGCGTGGCGGCGTCGACGGAGAGGCTGCCGTCGCGCGCGGTCTTCACGCCGAGGTCCGCGAGCGTGCGCACGCCGGCCAGGCCGGGCACCTCGGTCACCAGCACGCGCTGGAGCCGGGCCTGGAGCGAGCGCAGCGTGGAGTCGCCGGCCAGGGTGGTGGCGCGGTCGGAGTCCTTCGCGACCGCGAGGTGGCGCTGCACCAGCCGCATCGCGCCGTTGTAGGCGTCCACCAGCTTCTGCAGCCGCGCCTGGGTGCCGTCCGCGTCGGTCCCGAGCACCAGGTCCTCCGCCGGGCCGCCCTCGGCGCCGAGCGTGAGCGTCACCCCGGGCAGCGCGTCCGCGATCACGTTGCCGGTCCGGGTGAACGTCAGACCGTCCACCTGCACCTGTGCGTTGCGCGCGGCCTGGACCTCGGCGAGGCCGGGCGCCTGGCCGGCGGCGCCGGCGTCGGCGGTGAAGGCGATGGACAGCGCGTCCGCGGGTGTCCCGCCGAGCGGGTGGCCGGTGTCGCGGGCGGTGACGGAGAGCCAGGACGAGGTGCCGTCGTCGAGCACCACCGCGGACACCGGGGCGCCGCTCTGCCGGATGGCGTAGGCCACGTCGGCGAGGCTGGCGCCGTCCGCGACGGCGATGGGGGGGATGGCCGCGCCCTGCACGGTGAGCCGGAGGGTCCCGCCGGCCACCCCGGCGCCGGGGGCGAACGCGGCCGAGCGCCACTTGGCCGGCTGCGCGAGCGCCGTCACCGCCACCCGGTAGCTGCCGGCGATGGCGTCCGAGCCCGGCGCGGCCGAGAACGCCTTGGGGCCGGAGCGCACCTGCGTGGAGAGGACGCCGTGGTCGCCGAGGTCGGCGGCGGCGGCGGCGAGGGTGGACAGGCTGGAGATGACGTCGCCCAGCGCCGAGATCTGCGTGCGGAACGCGGCCTGCCGCTGCCGGAGCTGGTCGAGCGGCCGCGACTCCAGCTTGACGAGCTGGTCGACGATGGCGTTGGTGTCCATCCCCGAGGCGAGACCGCCCGCGCGGAACGATGCGTCCATGAAGGCCTCCGGCCGCCCCCCGGCGCGTGGCCGGGGGGCGGCGCGGGAAGTTCACCGCGAGATCACCCGAGCAGCTTCAGGGCGAGCTGCGGCATCTGGTTCGCCTGGGCGAGCACCGAGACGCCCGCCTGCTGGAGGATGTTGGCGCGGGCGAGGCGCGAGGTCTCCTCGGCCACGTCCACGTCGCGGATGCGGCTGTTCGCGGCCGAGAGCGCCTCGGAGAACGACTGGATGTTGTTGATGGCGCTCTGGAACCGGTTGCCGACCGCGCCCAGGTCGGCGCGGTTCTTCGAGACGGTCTCGATGGCCGCGTCGATCGACGACAGGGCGTCCCGGGCGGTGGTGCCGGTGGTGAAGTCCAGGGTGGTCGCGTCCAGGCCCAGGCTGGCGGCGGTGGCGTCGAGCGTCGAGAAGGAGATCTGGTCGTTGCTCGCCGTGTCCTTCTCCACGCCCACCTGGAAGTTCAGCGAGGTGGCCGTGCCGCTCAGCAGCGCGGTGCCGTTGTACTTCGTCACGTTGGCGATGCGGTCGATCTCGCCGGTGAGCTGGTCGGCCTCCGCCTGGACGTAGGCGCGCTCCTTGTCGCCGATGCCGTCCGAGGCCGCCTGCATGGCCAGCTCGCGGAGGCGGGTGAGGATGTTCGAGGTCTCGTTGAGCGCGGCCTCGGACGTCTGGATCACCGAGAGGCCGTCGTTCGCGTTGCGCACGGCCTGGTTGTAGCTGCGGATCTGCGCCTCGAGCTTGGTGCTGATGCCGAGGCCGGCGGCGTCGTCGCCGGCCTTGGTGATGCGGTAGCCCGAGGACAGGCGCGACATGGACGAGTCGAGCGTGTTCTGGGTGTTGGACATGTTTCGCTGCGCGTTGAGCGAGGCGATGTTCGTCCGGATCGAGAGGGACATCCGTGGTTCTCCTTGTCGGTGTGGCGGGGCGATCGGTCTGGTCGCCCTCACCCTCCGCATCGGCGCGCCGGCGGCCGGCGATAAGGCCGGCCGGCGCCCGCGCTCACCGCAGCCGGTCGAGCAGGGTGAGCTGGAACCCCTTGGCGGTGGCGGTGAGCGCCGCGTCCAGCGCGCGCTGCGCCAGCGCCAGCTCGCTGGCGGCGGCGATGGGGTCGGCGTCGGCCAGCTTCCCGATGGCCGCGCGCGCGTCGTCGCGGGCCGCCTGGCCGGCCCGGGTGGCGGCGTCGAGCGCGGCCATGGCGGCCCCGGCGGCGCCGCGGGCGGAGGAGAGCTGGTCGGTCCCGCGCGCCAGCGGGGAGAGGGTGGCGCGGATCGCCTCCGGGTCGTCGGCGTCGAGCGCCGACGCCAGCGCGGCCAGCGTCGCGAGCACGTCCACGCCGCCGCCCGCGCCGGCGATGGCCACGTCGGCGCGGACGCCGGCCGGCTGCCGCACCCCGGGGGCGAGCTCCACTTCGCGCACCCCGGCGTCGCCCAGGTACGCGCCGCTCGCGTCGAACGGCGGCGCGCCGTCCCGGAACCCGCCCAGCAGGTACCGGTTGCCGACCTTCACCCCGAGGCTGGCCACCGCCGAGGCGAGGAGGCCGCGCACCTCCCGGGCGCCGGTGGCCCGCTGGGCCGCGTCGTACGGGGCGCTCGCGAACTTCGCGGCGAGCTCCTGTGCCCGGGCCAGCCCGTTCGCCACCTCGCCCAGCGCCGCGTCCACCGCGGCGAGCTCGTCCGAGGCGCGGCCGGTGGCGGTGGCGACCGCCTCCATGCGCCGCGCCTTCACCCGCTCCGCGGCGACGCGGGAGGCGGCCCCCGGGTCGTCCCCGGGGTGGACCACGCGCACGCCGCTCGACGCCTGCGCCACCGCGCGGTCGAGCCGCGCGCGGGCCTGGCCGCCCTCCCGGGCGGCGCGGTCGAAGGTCATCCGGTCGGTCACGCGCATCGCGGCTACTCCAGCTTCAGCAGGGTGTCGAACATCTCCGACGAGGCCTGGATCACCTTCGAGATCGCCTCGTAGGCGCGCTGCGCCTTCTCCATCTCCAGCAGCTCCTCGTCCACCGAGACGCCGCTGGCCGACTCGCGCATCGCGGCGAGGTGGTCGGCCATGCCCGCGTCCTGGGCGGCGGACGCGGCCAGGCCCCGCGCGGCGGCGCCGAACGCGCCGGTGATCCGCGCGAGCGCGCCGGTGGCGTCGACGCCGGCCAGCAGGTCCGAGCCCTGGCCGCTCGCGATCCGCGCGGTCGAGGTGGCGAGCAGCGCGAGGACGTTGCCGGCGTCGCCGGGCTGGCCGGCGGCGGTGGCGGTGGCGAGCCGCGAGGGATCCGCCGCCACCGCGCCCGCCACGGCGATGCGCCGGGCCGCGCCGGCGGAGGTGGTGCCCACGTCCAGCAGGTCCAGCCCGGTGGAGCCGTCGAGCCCGTAGCCGGCGCGGTGCGCGGCGTTGAGCTGGTTGCCGACCGCCCAGGCGAGCTGGTCGAGCGCGGTGATCGCGTCCTTCAGCGGGCCGGACGACGCGTCCACCAGCCCGCCGAGCTCGCCGCCGGGCGGGGCGTCCGCGGAGGTGCCGCCGATGGCGAGCTGCACGGAGAGGTGGCCGTCCGGGCCGGGCTGCGGGAGCAGCGTGGCGGCACGGAGGCCGGCGACCAGGGCGGCGCCGCCGGGCAGGAGCAGCGAGACGTCGCCCTCGCTCGTCGCGGCCGGCACCGCGCCGGTGAGCGCGGCGAGCCGGTCCACGGAGCGCTGGCGCGCGTCGAGCAGGTCGTTCGGCTCCCCGGCGCCGGCGGCGCGCGCCGCGCGGATGTCGCGGTTCAGCGCGGCCACCTCGGCGGCGAGGGCGTTCGCCTCGGACAGTCCGGCGGCGATGCGCGCGTCGGCGCCGGCGCGCGCGTCCTCCAGCCCCTGGCGCGCGCGGTTGAGCGAGAGCGCGAGCGTGCGGGCGGCCGCGACGGCCGCCTGGCGGAGGCCGGGATCGGAGGGCGCCTGCGACAGCTCGGTGAGGGCAGCGTAGAGGCCGCCGAGCGCGTCGGCCGGGCCGCCCTCGGCCTCGGGGTCCAGCACCTGGACCGCCTCCAGGAGCGAGGACGCCGCGGCGGAGCGGGCCGACCGCCCCTGCGCGGCGGGGAGCTGCGCCTCGAGGAAGCGGTCTCGCGCCTGCGTCACCTGCGCCAGCGCCGCGCCGCGGCCGATCCAGGCCCCGCCGGCCTGCTGGGCGGGGAGGACGGTGGTGAGCACCGCGCGCTGGCGGGCGTACCCGGGGGTGTTGGCGTTCTGCAGGTTGTGCGAGGCGGTCGCGGCGGCGGCGCGCTGCGCCGCGAGGCTGGCGGCGCTGGAGGAGAGGATGCTCAGCAGGTCGGCCACGGGGTCGCTCCTCAGCGGCGGCGGGCGGCGCCCGCGGGCGCGCCGCGCCGGTCGTAGGCGGCGGGGCAGGGGCAGAGCGCGGCGAGGTAGCCCTGGACGCAGGCGCGCGCCCGCGCCGCCAGCGCGAGGTTGAGCCGGTCGCGCTCCGCGATCTCGGTGGCGAGCGCGCGCACCTCGGCGAGCAGGGCCCCCAGCGCGTCCGCCGCGCGGGGCGCCCGCGCCCGCAGCCGGGCCAGCGTCGCCTCGCCGCCGGGGGCGGCGCGAGCCAGCGCCGCCGCGAGCCGCTCCTGCAGCGCCGCCACCTGCGCGTTGAAGCCGGCGCGGGCGCTCGCGCCGTCGAGGATGCGGGGGGCGTCGAGCGCGCGCAGCGCCTCGGGCACCGCGGCGGCGCGGGCCGCCTCGGCGCGGAGCGCGTCGCGCAGCGCGGCGGCGGCGGCGAGGACGTCGTCCATCGGGCGCCTCACCCCTGGAGCAGCGCCCGCAGCCGCGCGGTCAGCTCGGCGTCGTCGAGGATCCGCTGCGCGATGCGCTGCGGATCCGGCCGGAACGTGCCCTGCCTCACCGCCGCCTCGATGGCCTCCAGCCGCACGGCCCGGTCCTTTGCCGCGCCGCCCCGGGCGGCGGCCGCGGCGGCCTCGAGGCGCGCCAGCGACTCGGTCGACACCCGGTCGGCCGCCGGCGCACCCGGCTCCCGGGTGCGCTGCGACCCCGCGGCGCGGCCTGCCTCGACGCGACGGATCTCTGCGGCATCGTTGACCTTCATGGAGACCTCCTGCTCACGGTCCGCTCCTGCCGCTCTCATCGGCACGCCGCGCGTAGATCTTGAGGGCTCGCGCCGGGTCGATCGCGCGGCCGGCCATCCGGACCTCGAAGTGGAGGTGCGGCCCGGTGGAGCGGCCGGTGCTGCCGACGCGCGCCAGCTCCTCGCCCGCGGCCACCACCTGGCCCGGGCGGACGCGCACCTCCGCGGCGTGGCCGTACAGCGTCACGAGGCCGCCGCCGTGGTCCACCTCGACCGCGTTGCCGTACCCGCCGCGCGGTCCGGCGCGGACCACCACCCCGGCCGCGGGGGCGCGCACCGGCGTGCCCTCCGGCGCGGCGACGTCCACGCCGTCGTGGCGCGCGGCGGCGCCGGTGAAGGGATCGGCGCGCGGGCCGAACGCGCTGGTGATCCGCCCCGGCAGCGGCGGCGCGAGCGCGCCGGGCGCCACGGTCGCGGTGCGCGGCGGCGCGGCCGGGCCGGCCAGGGGGGCGGGCCCGGGATCGCCGCCGCCCAGCGATCGGGTGATCTCGCCGGCGAGCCCGATGCCCCCCGAGCGCGCCACCGCGTCGGAGAGCGCGTCGGCGAACAGGTCGGCGCGGACCCCGGCGCCGGCGCCCTCGCCGCCCCGGAACGCGCCGCTCGTCCGCACGATCTCGCGGAGCAGCATGGCCTCCAGCGCCTGCGCGGCCTCCCGCAGGCGCGGATCCGCGGCGGGCGCGGCCCCGGCGGCGGGCGCGATCACTCGAGCACCTCGAGGTCGGCGTCGAGCGCGCCCGCGGCGCGGATCGCCTCCAGCACGGCCACCAGATCCCGCGGGCTCGCGCCGAGCAGGTCGAGCGCGCGGGCGAGGTCCTCGACCGAGGCGGCGGCGGGCAGCGCCACCACGCCCCCCGCGGCCTCGGCGGCGGCGGCGCGGTCGCGCGTGGACTCCACGGTGCGGCCGGCGCCGAACGGCGCGGGCTGCGAGACCGCCGGGTCGCGCTGCACGCGCACCTGGAGGCCGCCGTGCGCCACGGCCACCGGGCGCAGCCGCACCCCCTCGCCGGCCACCACCGTCCCGGTGCGCTCCGACACCACCACCCGGGCCCGCTGGTCGGCCTCGACCTCCAGCAGCTCGACCTCGGCCAGGAAGCCCACCGCTTCGTCCCTGCGCGCCGCCGGGGGCGAGAGCTCCACCGCGGCCGGATCGAGCGCGCGGGCGGTGCCGGCGCCGAGCTTCGCGTTCACCGCCGCGGCGACGCGGGTGGCGGTGGTGAGATCGGGCCGGCGCAGCGCGAGCACCAGCGGCGCCTGGCCCAGCGCGAAGTCCACCGCGCGCTCCACCGTGGCGCCGCCCGCCACGCGCCCGGAGGTGGGCGTGTTCTTGCGCAGCTCGGCGCCGCCGGCGCCCGCGTCGTAGCCGGCCACCTGCACCGGGCCCTGGCCGACCGCGTAGACCTTGCCGTCGCCGCCGGAGAGCGGCGTCACGAGCAGCAGCCCGCCCGCGAGCGAGCGCGCGTTGCCCATCGAGGCGACCGCCACGTCGATCCGGGTCCCGGGCCGCGCGAACGGCGGCAGCCGCGCGGTGACCATCACCGCGGCGACGTTGCGCGAGCGGACGTCCTTCGGATCGATCCGGATGCCGAGGCGCCCGAGCATGCCCGCCACCGACTGCTGCGTGAACAGCACGCGCTCGGAGTCGCCGGTGCCGGCCAGGCCCACCACCAGGCCGTAGCCGTACAGCGCGTTCTCGCGGACGCCCACCACGTCGGCGAGCTCCTTCACGCGCGCGGCGGCGGCGGGGGCCGGCGCGGCGAGCGCGGCGGCGAGGGCGAGGGCGAGGGCGGCGGAGGTCGGGCGCGCGGGCATGGCGGGGCTCAGAACGGCCAGAACCAGCCGAGGAGGCGGGAGAGCCAGCCCTGGCGCTGGTTGTCGGAGAGCACGCCGCGGCCGGTGAACTCGATCTCGGCGTCGGCGACCATCGAGGACTTCACGCCGTTCTCCTGGTCGATGTCGATCGGCCGCACCACGCCGGAGATGTAGAAGTGCTGCTCCTCGGCGTTCACCAGCACCACGCGGTGCCCCTCGATGAACAGGTTGCCGTTGGGCAGGACCTTGCGGACCACCGCCGGCACGGTGGCGGTGAGCCGCTCGGTGCGCGCGGTGGAGCCGAGCCCCTGGAACCCGGTGTCCGCGCCGCCCTTCAGCGCGTACGGCTTGCTCAGGGAGGAGAGGAACGCCTCGATGGACGCGTTCAGCTCGCTGCGCCGCGTGAGATCGGTGTCGGCCGAGCGCTTCGCGTCGGCGATCTCCTCGATCCGGACCACCACCAGGTCGTTCTCGCGGAGCGCGCGGGCGTCGGTGTAGAGCATCGACGCGGCGCGCCCCTCGCGCCAGATCGAGCCGGCCGTGGCGGCCTGCGCCTCCTGCCCGGAGGCGCCCGGCACGGCGTAGTCGCGGCGCTTCGGCACGTAGCCGGCCACGTGGGCCGGGCCGCAGGCGGACAGCGCCAGGACCAGCCCGGCGAAGGCCGCCACGGCGAGGGCGATGCGGGTGAGCGCGCTCACGGGACCTCCACCAGGATCCGGCCGTCCTGCAGCCGGCCCTCCACGCGGCGGCCGCCGGGGAGGAGGGCGCAGGCGTGGCCGCGCACGCACGGGACGGCGCGGGCCGCGCGGGTGATCTCCAGGCCGCCGGAGCGGACCACCACCTCCACCGGCTCGCCGGGCGCCGGCCCGGCGCGGACGTCGGCCGCGGCGAGCAGCGCGCCGGCGGCGAGGGCGCGGGCGGCGCGCGCGCCGGGGGGGAGGTCGGCCAGCGGGGCGCGCCCGGGCACGCGCTCCGCCTCGGCGGGCTCGACCGCGCCGGCGATCGGCTCGCCGCCGCGGAGCGCGCGCGTCGTCCGGAGGGCCGGCCCGGTGACGCGCACCGCGGCCCAGGCGAAGGCGCGGCAGGGCCGGCCGGCGCCGTCGCGCCCGTCCACCTCCAGCGGGATCTCGCCCGAGGCCTGCACCGGCCGCAGCGCGCGGTACCCGCCGGGCGCGCAGCCGGGCGACCCGCCGCGGAGCGCCTCGACGTGCGCCCGGGCGCCGTCGGGCGCGAGCGCCGAGGCCACCGCGGCCTCGGCCGAGGCGGCCGGGGGCGGGGCGCCGAGGGCGGCGAGGAGCGCGGCGGCGAGGCCGAGGGCGGGCATGGCGGGGCTGCAGCGCAGCGAGGTGAGGCGCTGCAGCATCTGGTCGGCGGTCTGGACCACGCGCGAGTTGAGCTCGTAGGCGCGCTGGGTGGCGATCATGTCGATCATCTCCTCGACCGCCTTCACGTTGGCGCCCTCGAGGAAGCCCTGGGCGAGCGTGCCCGCGCCCTGCTCGCCGGGGCGGGCCTCCACCGCCTCGCCGCTCGCGGCGGTCTGGAGGAGCAGGTTCCCGCCCGCCGCCTCCAGGCCGCCCGGGTTCGGGAAGGTGCAGAGCTCGAGCCGCCCCAGCTCCTGCGGCGCCTCCCGCCCGGCGACCTGCGCGCGCACGGTGCCGTCGGCGTCCACCGTCACGCGCGTCGTCTCGGGCGGGAAGGTGATCTCCGGCTCCACCACCTCGCCGCGCGCGGTGACCAGCCGGCCGGCCGCGTCCACCCGGAAGTTCCCGGCGCGCGTGTAGGCGAGCGAGCCGTCCGGGCGCTGCACGCGGAAGAAGCCGTCGCCCTCGACGGCGAGGTCGAGCGCGTTGCCGGTGGTGAGCAGCTCGCCCTGGCCGAAGTTGCGGACGGTGGAGCCGGTGCGCACGCCCAGGCCGACCTGCAGCGCGGCGGGCGCGGTGCCGCCGCGGGGGTCGGGCGCCTCGGCGCCGTGGAGCGTCTCGGAGAGCAGGTCCTCGAACTCGGCCCGCTGCCGCTTGAAGCCGGTGGTGCCGGTGTTGGCGAGGTTGTTGGCGATGACGTCCATCCGGAGCTGCTGGGCTTCCATGCCGGTGGCGGCGGTGTAGAGCGAGCGGAGCACGGGGGGTCCTTTCACTTCACGCGCGCCACCTCGACGGCGCGCTGGTCGAGCTGCCGGTACGTCTGGATGGCCTGCAGCGAGGCCTCGTAGGCGCGCTGGGCCGAGACGAGCTGGATCGACGCCTCCAGGGCGCCGGCGTTGCCGAGCTCGAGCTCGCCGCTGCGCACCGCGCCCTCTGCCGGCAGCGCCCGCCCGCCGGCGCCCGGCGCGAGCAGGGAGGGGCCGACCCGGTCCACCGGGCCGTCCAGCCGGGCCAGGCCGAGCGCGGCGACCTCCACGTCGCCGGCCCACACGCGCCCGGCGGCGTCCACCTGCGCCTCGAGGTCGGGCGGGAGGACGATGGGCTCGCCGCGGGCCGAGAGCACCGGCCGGCCGTCAGAGACGAGACGCCCGCCGGCGTCCAGCGTCAGCCGGCCGTCGCGCGTGTACGCGGCGGCGCCGCCGGCGGTGCGCACGGTCAGGAACAGCCCCGCCTCCGGCACCACGTCGAGCGCGTTGCCGGTCCGCTGGGTCGGGCCGGGGCGCAGGTCGATCCCGGTGGCGACCGCGGCGGCGTAGCGCTTGTCCTGGGCCGCGCCGGGCGCGAGGAAGCTCTCGAAGGCGGGGCGCGCCGCCTTGAAGCCCGGCGTCTGCGCGTTGGCGAGGTTGTCGGCGACGGCGTCGAGCTGCTCCGCCCGGGCCACCGCGCCGCACATGCTCACGTAGATGCCGTCCGCCATGTTCGCGTCTCCCGCCCGGCGCCTTCGCAAGCGTCGCGCCAGCGGGGCGCGCCACGGGACCGTCGCGGCGCGGGGGGCCCGTGGCGTGCAAGGCGGGGCCGGCGGGGGAGTGGAGGGGCGGCTTGGCCCGGACGCGGCTGGATCGGCTGGTGAAGGTGCGCGAGCGCGCCGAGGCGCGCGCCGAGGAGGGCCTGGCGCGGGCCCGGGGCGGCGTGGCGCGCGCGGCGGAGCGGCTGGAGGCGACGCGCGCGGGCGCGCGGGCCGAC
>NZ_BAZG01000153.1 GCF_000964525.1 Anaeromyxobacter sp. PSR-1 | reverse complement strand
CGTCGCGGCCGCGCTCGTCGGGGCGGTCACCGAGCGGCTCTGCGCGGCGGTCGCCGAGGCGGCCCACGCCGACGCGATCTGCCCGGACGGCGCCCCCGAGCTGGAGGTGGTCCAGCGCGCCGAGGCGCTCGGCGCCTGCCAGGGCGAGGACTGCCCGCGCACGGTGGCCGAGGCGCTCGAGGCGGATCGCCGCGTGCTGGCGCGCCTGGAGCGCGACGCGTCGGGCGGGCTCCGCCTGACGGTCCGGCTGCTCGGCGCGGCGGGCGTGCCGGTCGCCTCCGCGGCCGCGCCGCTGCCGGAGGACCTCGAGCCGCTGCTCGCGCGCGCGGCGTCGCTCGTGCCGGGGCTGTTCGAGGCGCGGGGCGCCGGGGCCCGCTGATGCGGCTGGTGGTGGTCGCCGGGCCGACCGCGTCCGGCAAGACCGCGCTCGCCGTCGCGCTGGCGCGGCGGCTCGGCGGCGAGATCGTCAACGCCGACTCGCAGCAGGTCTACCGCGGGCTCGACGTCGGCACCGCCAAGCCCACCGCGGAGGAGCGCGCCGCCGCCCCGCACCACCTGCTCGACCTCGTCGAGCCGGGGGAGGGGATGGACGCGGCCCGCTTCGCCGCCCTCGCCGACGCGGCCATCGCCGGGATCGCGGCGCGCGGGCGCGTGCCCATCGTGGCGGGCGGCACCGGGCTGTACGTGCGTGCGCTGCTGCACGGCGTGGTGGAGGCGCCCGGGCGCGACCCCGAGCTGCGCCGGGCCCTCGAGGCCGAGGCGGCGCGCGACGGCCGGCCGGCGCTCCACGCCCGGCTCGCGGCGGTGGACCCCGCCGCGGCGGCGCGCATCCGCCCCAACGATCTGGTGC
Source organism: Anaeromyxobacter sp. PSR-1 (assembly GCF_000964525.1). Classification (GTDB taxonomy): domain Bacteria; phylum Myxococcota; class Myxococcia; order Myxococcales; family Anaeromyxobacteraceae; genus Anaeromyxobacter. The sequence goes on along the minus strand of NZ_BAZG01000153.1, from coordinate 9,693 downwards.
GGGTGGTGCGCGCGCTGGAGATCGCGGCCGGCGGCCGGACGCCCTCCGAGCTGTACCAGGCGCACGCCTTCCGCGAGGACCGCTACGAGGCGGCGCTGCTCGCGCTCGACCCGCCGCGCCCGGAGCTGCACGCGCGCATCGACGCCCGGGTGCGGGCCATGTTCGCGGGCGGCCTGCTGGACGAGGCGCGCGCGCTCGCCGCGCGCTCCGGCGGCGCGCTGCCGGCCCGCCTGCCCATCGGCTACGCGGAGGCGGCGGCGCACCTGCGCGGCGAGCTCGACCTCGAGGAGGCGATCCGGCGCGTCCAGGTCGCGCACCGCCGCTACGCGCGCCGCCAGGTGATCTGGCTGCGCAAGGAGCGCGGCGTCGTCTGGATCGCCCCGCCGTACGACGTCGACGCGCTGGCTCGGCGCATCGCGGACGGACGTCCCGCGACCGGGTGACCCGCGATCGCGGCGCACGCAGGAGTCGGTTTCGCCACACCCGCCTGATCTTCCCCACTGCGACGCACCGTCGACTACGATGCGCACGTTGTCTCACGTTCCACGGGGGCGAAACATGCGTCGAATGAAGCTCGGGTTCATGGCGGCAGTTCTGATGATTCTCCTGGGCGCCCGCACCGCGTCCGCTCGCGAGGCGTGGGGCTATCTCGTCTGCGAGTCGGATGAGTCCATCGCGGTCTCGGGGGCCGTGTTGACGTTCACGCAGGGCAGCGTCGTGTCGACGTCCTACGAGCCGACGACTGCTCAAGGCTGGTACGGTTTCATGCTGTGGCCCGGCGACTTCGGCCTCTGGAGCGTCAGCATCGACCTGACCGCGCAGGGCGGTCCGTCGAACTACGATGCGGGTCAGGTCACCATCGTGGAGACCTCGCCGCTGTCGTACGTGCCGACCATCAAGATCCCCGCGGGCATCATCCCCGCGTGCGGCGGCACGCCGCCGCCGCCCGTGTGCGAAGAGCTGAGCGGCGTGGAGAACGGCTCGACGTTCTGCGGCAACCTCGGCAACCCGCGGAACGAGTGCGCCTACTTCGGCCTCGTGCCCGCCGGCAAGGACGACGGGCTCAGCGGCCTGACGCACGAGGCGTCGATGGACGCGGACCTGGCGCTCGTGAAGGCCGGCCTCTGCTACAAGGTGTACGTGGGCGTCAGCGCCGGCGACGAGCTGCAGACGCCGAACGGCAAGGGCATCTCGCACGTCACGTACTGCAGCTGCGAGTAGGGCAGCGACGCCGCCGAACCCGAGCCGCGCACGCTCCGGAGACGGGGCGTGCGCGGTGTCGTTCCGGGGCTGGTGCGAGGTCGCCGGGCGTTGGCGCGCCGCGTCGAAAAGCGCTGAGAAGCCGGTGGGCTGCGCGCGTGCGTTCCGGCGGGGCCGTGCTATAAGCCGTCCGTGTCCAAGCCAGCCTACGCCCTCGACTTCGAGCGCCCGCTCCTCGCCCTCGAGTCCAAGATCGCCGAGCTGAAGGAGCTCTCCGGCGGCGCCAAGGTCGACTTCAGCGAGGAGATCCAGAAGCTGGAGAAGAAGGCCCGGAAGCTCCAGGCCGAGATCTTCAGCGATCTCGACCGGTGGCAGACGGTCCAGCTCGCCCGGCACCCGCAGCGGCCGTACACGCTCGACTACCTGAAGGAGCTGTTCACCGACTTCTTCGACATCGAGGGCGACCGGCGCTTCGCCGCCGACCACTCGATCGTGTCCGGGTTCGCCCGCTTCGACGGCGAGCCGGTGGTGGTCATCGGCCACCAGAAGGGCCGGAGCACCAAGGAGAACATGCTCCGGAACTTCGGCATGCCGCGGCCGGAGGGCTACCGCAAGGCGCGCCGGCTGTTCGACCTCGCCAACCGCTTCCGCAAGCCGGTCATCACGTTCATCGACACGCCGGGCGCCTACCCGGGCATCGGCGCCGAGGAGCGCGGCCAGGCCGAAGCCATCGCGGTGAACCTCGAGGTGATGTCGTCGCTGGAGGTGCCGGTCATCGCCGTGGTCATCGGCGAGGGCGGCTCCGGCGGCGCGCTCGCGCTCGGCGTCGCGAACCGCGTGCTCATGCTGCAGTACTCGATCTACTCGGTCATCTCGCCCGAGAGCTGCAGCGCCATCCTCTACCGCGACCCGACCAAGGCGCAGAAGTCGGCCGACGCGCTGAAGCTGACGGCCCGCGACCTGGCCGGCTTCGGCATCACCGACGAGCTCATCGCGGAGGCGCCCGGCGGCGCGCACCGCGACCCGGTGCTCACCGCCAAGAACGTGGGCGACGCGCTCCGGCGCCACCTCGCCGAGCTCCGCAAGCTGACCCCCGAGCAGCTCGTCACCGACCGGTACCGCAAGTTCCGGGCGATGGGCGTGTTCACCTCGGAGGAGTGACGGCGCCGGCGCCGAGCGGGATCCGCTCCTCCGGCGCGCCCTCCGGGCCCGCCCGCAGCACCGCGTAGGAGCCGGGCCGCGGCCCCGCGGCGCGCACCGCGGGCTCCACCGCGGCCCAGAGCGCCCGCGCGTCGGGGCCGGCCAGGTGGAGCACGCAGAAGCCGTCGCGCCACTCGTCCCGGACCAGCCGGCCGGCGCCGCCCGCCAGCCGCTCCATCAGCGCGTACTCGAGATCGCGGACCCGCGCGCGCTCGGCCCGCGAGCCGTGCGGCCGCTCGTCCAGCCGGAGGTGGACCGTCACCGGCTGCTCCGGCGCCGTGGCCACGGCGGGGGCGGCGAGCAGCAGGGCGGCGAGGCCGGCGGCGGCGGCGTGCACCCCGCGATCGTGGCGCCGGGGCCCGGCGACGCCAGTCCGCGAAGGGGGACCTCGGCGCGGTCGCGCCTCCCGGCGGAGAGGGGTATAAGGGTTCGCCCATGCCCGCCCCCCAGGGCTCCAGCCCCGCCCCCGCGCACCGCCCGTTCATCGTCGCGATCGACGGCCCGGCCGGCGCGGGGAAGTCCACCGCCTCCCGGCAGCTCGCCGCCCGGCTCGGCTTCGCGATGGTGGACACCGGCGCCATCTACCGGACCGTGGCGCTCGCCGCGACGCTCCGCGGGATCGCGCTCGACGACGACGCCGGCCTGGGCCGGCTCCTCCCGGAGCTCGCCATCCGCTTCGCGCCCTCCGGGCAGCCGGGCGGCGGCCAGCGGGTCCTCCTCGGGGAGGAGGACGTCTCGGTGGAGATCCGGACCCCGCCCATGTCGCTCGGGGCGAGCAAGGTGTCGGCCCGACCGGTGGTCCGGGCCGGGCTGCTGGAGCTGCAGCGCCGGCTGGCGCTCGCCGCCGAGAACCGCGGGGCGGTGCTGGAGGGGCGCGACATCGGGACCGTGGTGTTCCCGGACGCCGACGCCAAGTTCTTCCTGGTCGCCACGCCCGAGGAGCGGGCGCGGCGGCGCCACGCCGAGCTGCTGGCGAAGGGCGATCCGTCCACGTTCGAGGAGGTGCTCGCCGATCAGCTGAAGCGCGACCGGCAGGACTCCGAGCGCGAGATCGCGCCCCTGCGCCCGGCGGACGACGCCGTGGTGGTGGACACGAGCGGCACGCCGCTCGAGGCGGTGGTGGACGCGCTCGCCCGCGAGGTGCGCGCGCGCCAGCGCCGGCGCGGGCGGGGCGGGGGCCGGCCGTGAGCGACGGCGAGCGCACCTACGGGCCGAAGGAGTGCGGCAGCTGCCGGCTGTGGAGGCCCATCCTGGAGGACGCGCGCGGCCCCATCGGCCCGTGCCGCCTCGGCGTGCGCACCGGCGACTTCCCCGGCACCGCGCCCGTCTGCGAGCGCTACCTTTCCCGCGAGGCCGCCATCCCCGCCGCGCCGCCCCCCGAGCCGGCGCGCCGCCGCGCGCGCGCGGCCGGACCGACCGTGGTCGTGCACCGCGCCCCGGGCCACGCTGCGGCGCCGGCGCCCGCGATCTCCGTCCCCCTGCCCGAGGAGCTGACCGACATGACGCGAGAGGAGTTCGCCCAGGCCATCCGCGAGGCGCTGCGCGAGGACGTGCCCGTCCCGCTCGCGCCCAAGTGGGAGGGCGGCACGGTGGTGCTGAAGCCCGGCGATCCCGGCACCGCGCCCAAGGAGATCCCGCTCGACAGCCTGTTCCACAAGATCGTGATGATCCGCGACCGGCTGCGGGTGCTGGAGCAGAAGGTCAACGCGACCGACAAGCTGAGCGACGCCGAGAAGGTGGAGCTGCAGCAGTACGTGACCCGCTGCTACGGCTCGCTCACGACGTTCAACGTCCTGTTCAAGGACGAGAAGGACCGCTTCGTCGGCGAGAAGGCCTGACCGGCCCCGCCTTCACCGCCCGGGGGTGGTCAGGCGGGACGGCGGGCTGGAGCAGGTGCCGGAGAAGGCGCGCTCGGCCTCGGCCACCGCGCGCTGGTAGGCCTTCTCGTAGTCGGCCGCGCGCGGGTCCTTCGCCTTGCGCGCCAGCTCCCACGCGGACTGGTACTCGCGCCGCGCGTCGCCGGGGCGCCCGCCCGCCTCGTACGCCTGCCCCAGGACCCCGTGCGCCGCCGGCACGGCCGCGTGGAGCGAGGCGTTCCGCTCCAGCGTCCGGAGCGCGCCGGCCGCGTCGCCGTCCCTGGCCTGCTGGAGCCCGGCGAGGCGCAGCGCCGGCTCCGGGGGCGGCACCTCCCACCCGAACCGCGCCGACAGCGCGCGGTAGTGCGCCTCGACCGCGGCCGCCCCGCCGTGCGGGCCGACGTCGCCGCGCGCCACCGGCATGCCCCAGCCCTCGAAGATGCCGCGGAGCCCGGCCACCGCGGCGGCGGTCACCTCGGGCGCGGCGGCCCCGGCGAGCGGCAGCGCGCGCCAGCCCTCGGGCGCGGCGCCGGCCGGTCCCCGCCCGGCCACGATCCGCAGCGCCGCCGCCGGGTGGTTGCCCTCGACCCAGGGCGCCACCTCGCGCGCCAGCGCAGCCTCGACGGCCGGCGGGGCGGAGGCCGCCGCGGAGCCGGCGGCGGCCGCGGGCGTCGCGCCGGCCTCGGCGCGCTCGACCGCGACCACGATCGCCTCCGGCATCTCGCCGCGGCGCGCCAGCCCTCGAGCGGCCGCGTCGACGGCGGCGAGATCCCGCGCGCCGTCCGCCAGGTAGATCACCGGGAGGCGCGCGCCGGGCGCGGCGTCGGGCACGCGCACCGTGAGCCGCAGCGCGGGTCCGGCCTGCGACGGGAGCTCCACCACCCGGTCCGGCGCCGCCGCGGCGGTGCGCCCGGCCAGGGAGGACAGGAGGATCAGCGCGGCGGCGAGCGACGGATGGGCCATGGGACGCTCCTCGTGCGGCGGGTGCTCCGGCGAACCTCAGTTGCCGTGGTGGTGGTGATCCTCCCAGCTCCGGTCCCCGGCCTTGCCGCACGAATTCGGCAGGCCCGGCCAGGTGGGGTTGAACTCGCGGATCGGGGAGCGCGCGGTCGCGGCCTCGAGGTGCGCGCGGTAGGCGGCGGCGCCCGGGTCCTTGGCCCGCTCGGCCAGATCGAGCGCGGTCCGAAACGAGCGCTTCGCCTCGTCGAGCCGGTCCGCGCGGGCCAGCGCCATCCCGAGCACGTCGTGCGCCTCCGCGCTGGCCGGGTACCACGCCGCGTTCTGCCGCAGGGCGCGGATGCCGTCGTCGAGCTTCCCGTCGCGGATCGCCTGGCGGCCGGCGGCCTCCACCACCGGCTCGGGCGGGTGGACCGTCCACCCGAGCCGCTCCGACAGCTTCGCGTAGTGGCGCTCGACCGCGGGGAGCCCGCCGCGCGGCCCGATGGCGCCCACCGCGGCGGGCATCGTCCACCCGGCGAACACCTCCTTGAAGCCGCGGGACGCGCCCTCCAGCACCACCGACCAGTGATCCTCGCCCGGCAGGTCCAGCGCCGTGACCTGCAGGCCGCCGCCCGCGGCGCCCGCGGCGCCCACCAGCGCCTTCGCCTGCTTCGCCGCCTCCGGGCCGTCCTCGGGGGAGACGATCACCAGCACCCCGCGCGGCCGCCCGCTGCCGGCCAGCGCCTCGCGGGCGCGCCGAACCGGCTCGTCGCCGTTCCAGGTGAGCGTCGGCGCGAGCGCCAGCGTCGCCTGGAACAGGCCGGGCCGCGCCAGCTGCGCGTGCACCGCGAGCAGCCCGCCCAGCGAGTGCCCCACCAGCATGCGGAACGGCTCGGTGCGGTAGGTCCGCTCGACGTGCGGGACGAGCTCGTCCTGCACGAAGGACAGGAACCGCTCGCCGCCGCCGGACGTCTTGAACACGGCGGGCGGCGCCCCCTCGAACTGGCCCGGCGACGGGGTGAGGTCGCGCATGCGGTCCGCGTGGTCGATCCCGACCAGCAGCACCTCGGGCATGCGCCCGTTCTGCGCCAGGAAGCGCGTGACGGTGGCGAGCACCGCCAGGCTGGGGCTCCCGTCGGTGAAGTAGACCACCGGGTAGCGGCGGCCGGAGGTGGCGTAGCCGGGCGGCGCGAGCACCACGAAGCTCCGCTCCTCGCCGAGCACCGCCGAGCGGATCCGGAACGCGCCGGACGGCTCGGCCGGCGCGTCGCCGGCCGGGGCGGGGGCGGGCGAGGGCGTCGCCTGCGCCGCGGCGCCGCCGGAGAGGGTGAGCGCCGCCAGCGTGGCCACGGCTCCGAGGGTTCGCATCGCCTTCCTCCAGGGCGGTCCAGGGGCGAGAGGCCCGCCCTGCGAACTTCGTGACTCGGAGTCGAGGGGACAACCCCTGCGGTGCGCCACGGATGGAGGGGGCGGGTTGCTGGCCGCCGAGGGGTGCGCCGTTATATAGAAGCGCCGTGGACGTCAAGATCGCGAAGACCGCCGGGTTCTGCTGGGGTGTGCGCCGCACCGTCGACAAGGTGATGGAGGTCGCCGACCAGCACCGGGCGCCCGTCGTCACGCTCGGGCCCATCATCCACAACCCGCAGGCGGTCGCCCGCTTCAGCGAGAAGGGTGTCGGGACCGTGATGGGCATCGGCGAGGTGGCCGACGGGACCACGGTGGTGGTCCGGACCCACGGCGCGGTGCGCGAGGAGCTGGAGCGCGCCGAGGCGCGCGGGCTCGAGGTGGTGGACGGCACCTGCCCCTACGTGAAGTACCCGCAGGCCATGGCGCAGCGGCTCTCGCGCGAGGGCTACCACATCGTCATCGTCGGCGACGCGAACCACGCCGAGATCAAGGGCGTGATCTCGTACTCCGAGCAGCCGTGCACGGTGGTGAAGCCGGGCGGCCCGGTGCCGGAGATCAAGGCGAAGAAGGTCGCGGTCATCGCCCAGACCACCTGCATCGGCGCCGAGTTCGAGCGGGTGGTGGGCGTCCTGGCCCTCCGGCACAAGGAGGTCCGGGCCGTGAACACCATCTGCAACGACACCGAGGAGCGCCAGGCGGACGCCCGGGCGCTCGCCAGCGAGGTGGACGCGGTGGTGGTCGTGGGCGGGAAGAACAGCGCCAACACGCGCCACCTGGCCGAGATCTGCCGCGCCATCCAGCCGCGCACCTGGCACGTCGAGACCGAGGCCGAGCTCGAGCCGGCGTGGTTCGACGGCTGCCGGGTGGTCGGCCTTTCGGCGGGGGCCTCGACGCCGGACTGGGTGGTCGAGGGGGTGGCGTCCTGGCTGCGGGCGCTCCGCTAGCCCGGGCCCGCCTTGACGCTGCAATTTCGGACGTGTAGCGTGCGCACTCCGTAATGAATGTGGGCCGGGGTACGCCCGGCGCGCGACGGCCTCTCGATCCCCGGGGGCGCGGCGCGAAGCACCAGACCCAGGGGGCAACGCAGTGGCAACGCCGGCACGATCCAGCCCCGAGATCCGACGGGCGCCGGCGCTTCCCGACAAAAGGTTGGCCTAACCGAATGGAGAATCAGACTCCCCGCACGCCCGAGGTCGAGACCGAGGACTTCGCCACGCTGTTCGCGCAGAGCGAGGCCAGCGCCGGTCCGATCGAGGAGGGCAAGGTCGTCAACGGCACCGTCATCCAGCTGACCAAGGACTACGCCGTCATCGACATCGGCTACAAGTCCGAAGGCCAGGTGCCCATCTCCGAGTTCTCGACCGCCCCCGGCGGCGAGCCCGCGGTGAAGGTGGGCGACAAGGTCGAGGTGCTCGTCGAGTCCCGGGAGAACGACACCGGGATGGTCGTCCTCTCCAAGGAGAAGGCCGACAAGATGCGCATCTGGGACGAGATCTCCGCCGCGTGCGAGCGCGACGAGCTCGTCGAGGGCGTCATCGTCGGGCGCGTGAAGGGCGGCCTCTCCGTCGACATCGGCGTGAAGGCGTTCCTCCCCGGCTCCCAGGTGGACATCCGGCCGGTCCGGAACCTGGACAAGCTGATCGGCGAGAAGTTCAAGTTCAAGGTCATCAAGTTCAACAAGAAGCGCGGGAACATCGTGCTGTCGCGCCGGGTCCTCCTCGAGAAGGAGCGCGAGGAGCTGAAGAAGGAGACCCTGAAGAACCTGAAGGAGGGCGCGATCCTCAAGGGCGTGGTCAAGAACCTCACCGACTACGGCGCCTTCATCGACCTGGGCGGCATCGACGGCCTGCTGCACGTCACCGACATGAGCTGGGGCCGCATCGGCCACCCGTCGGAGATGTTCGAGGTCGGCCAGGAGGTCCGCGTCGTCGTCCTGAAGTTCGACCCGACCTCCGAGCGCGTCAGCCTGGGCCTCAAGCAGATCCAGGAGGACCCGTGGCACCGCGCCGACGAGAAGTATCCGGTCGGCACGCGCGTCAAGGGCAAGGTGGTCTCGCTCACCGACTACGGCGCGTTCATCGAGCTGGAGCAGGGCGTCGAGGGCCTCGTCCACGTCTCCGAGATGAGCTGGACGAAGCGCGTGAAGCACCCCTCGAAGCTGGTCAACGTGGGCGATCAGGTCGAGGCGGTGGTGCTCGACATCGACCCGAAGGCCAAGCGGATCAGCCTCGGCATGAAGCAGATCGAGGCGAACCCCTGGACGCTGCTCGAGGACAAGTATCCGATCGGCACGACGATCCGCGGCGAGGTCCGCAACGTCACCGACTTCGGCATCTTCGTCGGCGTCGAGGAGGGCATCGACGGCCTCGTGCACGTGTCCGACATCTCCTGGACCGAGCGCATCAAGCACCCGGGCGAGAAGTTCAAGAAGGGTGACGTGGTCGAGGCGGTGGTGCTCAACATCGACGTCGAGAACGAGCGCTTCAGCCTCGGCATCAAGCAGGCGCACGTCGACCCGTGGACCACGCTCTCCGAGCGTCACCCGGTGGGCGCCCGCGTGAAGGGCCGCGTCACCAAGGTCACCGACTTCGGCGCGTTCGTCGAGATCGAGCCGGGCATCGAGGGCCTGGTGCACGTGTCCGAGATGAAGGACGAGCGCGTGGAGAACCCGCGCGACGTGGTGCAGGAGGGCCAGGAGGTCGAGGTCAAGGTCATCGACATGGACCTCCAGGACCGCAAGGTCGCGCTCTCGATGAAGGCGCTCAACCGCGACGGCGGCGAGGACGACTACCGCGAGTACCTGCGCCGCCAGGGCGACGGGCGCGCCCGCCTCGGCGACCTGATGGAGAAGTTCAACCGCCGGAAGTAGCCTCCCGGCGGACCGGAGCACCTGCGGGCGGCCTGCGCGAGCGGGCCGCCCGCTTCCTTTTTGCCGGTTGCGACCCCCCCGGCCGCGTGCTTACCTGACCCGACCATGAACCCCAGCGATCCCAACGAGCCCCTCCCCACGACGCCGGTCGGCCCCCAGGAGCCGCAGCCCGGGGCGACCGGGCCGGGATCGCCGGCGCGGCCCGAGCCGCCGCGCTGGGGG
>NZ_BAZG01000154.1 GCF_000964525.1 Anaeromyxobacter sp. PSR-1 | reverse complement strand
GGCGACCCCGGCCTCCCCTACCTGCGCGCCTGGCTCGCCGCGAGCCAGGGCGACGCGGACGGCGCCCTGGCGCTGCTCCGGTCGCTCGACGAGGCCGGCTGGTCGAACGGGATGGATCCCGCCGACTTCCCCGCGCTCGCGGACCGCCCCGAGCTGAAGGCGCTCGCCGCGCGCTTCGCCGCGCGCGTGCCGGCGACGCCCCATGCGCCGCTCGCGGCCACGCTGGCCGAGCCGGGCCTGGTGGCGGAGGGCATCGCGGCCGATCCGCGCGACGGCGCGCTGTACGTCGGGAGCATGCGGCTGCGGAAGATCGTGCGCGTCGATCCGGGCGGGGCGGTGCGCGACCTCGTCCCGCCCGGCGCCGGGCTGGACCAGGTGCTGGGGATCAAGGTGGACGCCGCGCGCGGCCTGCTCTGGGCGGCCTCCTTCGCGCGGGCGGACGCGGCCGCGGGGACGCCCGCGCGCACGCGCCTCCTCGCGTTCGACCTCGCCACCGGCGCGCCGCGCCGGAGCGCCGGGCTGGACGGCCCGGGCCACATGCTGAACGACCTCGCCGTCGGCGAGGACGGAACCGTCTATGCGACCGACAGCGAGGGCGGCGAGGTGTGGCGGCTCGACCCCGGCGCCGCCGCGCTGGTGGCGGCCGGCGGCGGGCGGCGCTGGGTCTACGCGAACGGGATCGCCATCGCCGACGGCCGGCTCCTCGTCGCCGACGCGACCGGCCTGTGGGACCTGCCGCGCGACGGCGGCGCGCCCCGCCGCCTGCGCGGCCCCGGCCGCTTCCCGCTGACCGGCATCGACGGCCTCTCCGCCGCCGGCCGGACGCTCGTCGCCGTCCAGAACGGCGCCGGCACCCCGCGCATCATCCGGCTCGAGCTCGAGCCCGGCGCCGCGGGCGTGCGGACGGCCGAGGTGCTCGAGACCGCCAACCCCGGCTGGCGCGTGCCCACCACCGGCGCGCTGGTGCCCGGCGCGTTCGTCTACATCGGCAACAGCCACGTGGACGGTTGGAAGGACGGGAAGCTCGCGCCGGCGGGGATGGAGCCGACGCGGATCTACCGGCTGCCGCTGTGAGCGGCGGGGGCCGGCCGAGGCCCGCCGCCACCTGCGACGGCGCGGAATTCCCTCTTTTCCGCTGCCCACTTCCGGCGCCTTCCGCGTGTCACCCCCGCCTGCTAGACATCGGGCCCGATGCCCGACTTCGTCCACCTGCACCTGCACACCCTGTACTCACTCCTCGACGGCGCGATCCGCATCAAGGACCTGCTGAAGACGGTCAAGGCAAAGGGCATGAGCTCCGTGGCCGTGACGGACCACGGGAACCTGTTCGGCGCGGTGGACTTCTACAAGAAGGCCAAGGAAGCCGGGGTGAAGCCCATCCTCGGCATGGAGGCGTACGTCGCGGGCGACAAGGGGCGCACCGACCGCTCCGAGCGCGTCGGCCGCCACCTCATCCTGCTCGCGAAGAACGCCGAGGGCTGGGCGAACCTGCGCTACCTCTCGTCCAAGGCGTTCACCGAGGGCTTCTACTACGACCCGCGCATCGACAAGCAGCTCCTGCGCGACCACTCGAAGGGCCTCGTCGGCCTGACCGCCTGCCTGGCGGGCGAGGTGCCGCGGCTGGCGCGGCAGGGCGACATGGACGGCGCGCGGCGGGTGGCGCGCGAGTACCGCGACATCTTCGAGCCGGGCTCGTTCTTCCTCGAGGTCCAGTCGAACGGCATGCGCGAGCAGCTCGACGTCAACGCCAAGCTCGCCCAGCTCGGCCGCGACGAGGGCATCCCGCTCGTCGGCACCGCCGACGCGCACTACGTGAGCCGGCAGGAGGCGAAGGCGCACGAGGTGCTGATGTGCATCGCCTCCAACAAGACGTTCCAGGATCCGAAGCGGCTCCGCCACGACACCGACGGCCTGTTCGTCGCCGGGCCCGACGAGATGGCGGCGGCGCTGCCCGACTTCCGCGAGGCGCTCGACAACACGCTGCGCATCGCCGAGATGTGCAACGTCGAGCTGCCGCTCGGGAAGACGTTCCTGCCCTCCTTCACGCTGCCGGAGGGGATGAGCGAGGACGAGTACATCGTGAAGCTCGCGCGGGAGGGGCTCGACCGGCGCTTCCGCGAGATCGACGGGAAGTACCCGCACGACCGCGACCTGTACCGCCAGCGCCTCGAGATGGAGCTCGGCGTCATCAAGAAGATGGGGTTCCCGGGCTACTTCCTCATCGTCCAGGACTTCATCAACTGGGCGAAGGAGCACCGCATCCCGGTGGGCCCGGGCCGCGGCTCCGGCGCCGGCTCGATCGTGGCCTGGTCGCTCCGCATCACCGACCTCGACCCGCTCCGCTGGAACCTGCTCTTCGAGCGCTTCCTGAACCCGGAGCGCGTCTCGATGCCGGACTTCGACGTGGACTTCTGCCAGAACCGCCGCGACGAGGTCATCCAGTACGTCCGCGGCAAGTACGGGCAGGACAACGTCGGGCAGATCATCACGTTCGGCTCGCTCAAGGCGCGCTCGGTGATCCGCGACGTGGTGCGCGTGATGGGCCTGCCGTTCGCCGAGGGCGACCGGATCGCGAAGCTCGTCCCGGACCCGGTGCAGGGCAAGACGCCGCCGCTCAAGGAGCTGGTGTTCGGCTCGGACAAGATGCCGGCCGAGCCGCGCCTGAAGGAGCTCTACGACAAGCCCACCGTGATCTCGCAGTGGGTGGACGACAAGGGCGTCCAGAACAAGGTCACCACCAAGGACCTGCTCGACATCGCCATGTCGCTGGAGGGCCTCAACCGCCAGGCCGGCCTGCACGCGGCCGGCGTGGTGATCGCGGACAAGCCGCTGTGGGAGTACGTGCCGGCGTACAAGGACGACAAGTCCGAGATGCTGGTGTCGCAGTTCGCGAAGGAGGAGGTCGAGGCCGCCGGCCTGGTGAAGTTCGACTTCCTCGGGCTGAAGACGCTCACCGTCATCGACGACGCGCTGCGGATGGTGAAGCGGAACCACCCGGAGATGAAGGACTTCGCGGCGAGCGACATCCCCATCGACGATCCGGCGGTGTACGAGCTCATCAGCCGCGGAGACACCGGCGGCGTGTTCCAGATGGAGTCCTCCGGCTTCACCGAGATGGTGGTGAAGATGAAGCCGTCGCGCTTCGAGGACGTCATCGCCGCCGGCGCGCTCTACCGGCCCGGCCCCCTCGACCAGAAGCTCGAGGACGGCCGCACCATGGTGGACGTCTACATCGACCGCAAGCACGGCCGCGAGAAGGTGCAGTACCCGCACCCCAGCCTGGAGCAGGTCCTCGAGCCGACCTACGGCGTGATCGTCTACCAGGAGCAGGTGATGCAGATCTCGCAGGTCCTGGCGGGCTACTCGCTGGGACAGGCCGACCTGCTCCGCCGCGCCATGGGGAAGAAGAAGGCCGAGGTCATGGCCAAGGAGCGCGTCGGCTTCCTCGCCGGCGCGGTCGCGAACGGCGTGGACGAGAAGGTCGCCGGCGGCATCTTCGACCTCATGGAGAAGTTCGCGGCGTACGGCTTCAACAAGTCGCACTCCGCCGCGTACGGCCTGCTCACCGTCCAGACCGCCTGGCTGAAGGCGCACTACCCCGTGGAGTTCATGGCCGCGCTCATCTCGAGCGAGGCCTCCAACACCGACAAGGTGGTGCTCCACATCTCGGAGGCGCGCGCCAGCCAGCTCGAGGTGCTCCCGCCGGACGTCAACGAGTCGGACGCCGCGTTCGGCGCGTTCCCGCCCGGCCCGGAGTCGCCCAAGGGGTCGCGCGGCCGCATCCGGTTCGGCCTGGGCGCGGTCCGCGGCGTGGGCGACTCGGCGGTGCAGGCCATCGTCGAGGCGCGCGCGTCGGGCCCGTTCAAGTCGTTGTTCGACCTCGCCGGGCGTGTGGACTCGAAGAAGATCAACAAGAAGGTGCTGGAGGCGCTGGTGAAGTCCGGCGCGCTCGACTTCGAGGGCGTGCCGCGTTGGCAGCTCTTCTTCGGCATCGACGCCGCCATCTCGGCGGGCGCGTCGGCGCAGGCCGACCGCGCCAGCGGCCAGGCCTCGCTGTTCGGTGCGCTCGCGGCCTCCGCGGCGACCGAGGCGAAGCCGCGCTACCCTCGGCCCGGCGACGCCGTGGGCGAGGTGAGCGTGGAGGAGTGGCCGGAGCGCGTCCGGCTCGCGTTCGAGAAGGAGGCGCTCGGCTTCTACCTGACCGGCCACCCGCTGATGGGCTACGAGCGCGAGGTCCGCCGCTACGCCTCCTCCACCTGCGCCGCGGTCGCGCACAAGCGGCACGGCGACAAGGTCACCGTGGTCGGCGTGGTCGCGTCGCTTCGCGAGCGCATGAACAAGGAGAAGGGCACGCGCTTCGGCTTCCTCACCCTGGAGGACCTCACCGGCACGACCGAGGTCATCTGCTGGGCCTCGCGCCCGGCCCAGAACGGCCGCCCCGCGCAGAAGGGCTGGTCGGACTGGGAGCACTTCGTGAAGGGCGACGAGCCGGTGCTGGTGCACGGCGAGGTGCGGATCAACAACCGCGAGGAGGAGAACCCGCGGGCGGAGATCACCGCGCTCGACATCGAGCCGCTCGCCGCGGTCCGCAACCAGAAGACCAGCGAGATCGCGCTCCGCATCGACGCCGACCGGCTCACCGCCGCGCGCGCGGGCGACCTGAAGGCGCTGCTCGGGCGCTTCTCCGGGAGCTGCCCGGTGACGGTCCGCGCGGTCATCCCCGAGCAGACCGAGACCACCATCGCGGTGCCGCTGAAGGTGCAGCCCGCCGACGAGCTGCTCGAGTCGGCGCGCCGCCTCGGCTTCGAGGTCGAGCTGCGCTGAGCGTCCCTCGACCGAGCGGAACGCACCGCTCACCCTGAGCGTCCCTCGACTCCGGACCGCTTCGCGGTCCTACGCGCGGGATGAGCGCGCGAGCCGGAGTCGAAGGGTCGGGATGAGCGCCGGAATCGAACCCGCTCGCCCTGAGCGTCCCTCGACTCCGGACCGCTTCGCGGTCCTACGCTCGGGATGAGCGAGCTGGAGTCGAAGGGTCGGGATGGGCGGCCGGAGTCGAAGGGCCGGGATGGGCGGCCGGAGTCGAAGGGCCGGTTTCCGGGCGCCCGTCCGTACGCTAGAGTGGCCGCCCCGTGACCGCTCTCCTGCTCGCCGCCGTCGGCCTCGGCGCCGGCACCCTCGGCGCCCTCATGGGCATCGGGGGCGGCATCATCGTCGTCCCGATCCTCACGGCCGGCTTCGGCCTCCCGTTCCGCCACGCGGTGGCGGTCTCGCTGGTCGTGATCATCGCCAGCTCCTCCTCCGCGGCGGCCTCCTACGTGGACCGCAAGCTCTCCGACATGCGCGTCGGCGTGGTGCTGGAGCTCGCGACGGTCGCCGGCGCCATGCTGGGGAGCGCCGTCGCCGGCCTCGCGCCGGTGGGCCTGCTGAAGGCGCTGTTCGCCGCGGTGGCGGTGTACTCGGCGCTGGTGATGTGGCGCCGGCGCCCGGCCGGCCCGCAGGCGCCGGAGGGCGCGCCCTACACCGTGCGTCGATGGGGCACCGGCCTCGGCGCGAGCGCGGTGGCGGGCGCCATCTCCGGCCTCATCGGCGTGGGCGGCGGCTTCATCAAGGTGCCGGTGATGACGCTGGCGATGGAGCTGCCGTTCAAGGTCGCGGTGGCGACCTCGAACTTCATGATCGGCGTGACCGCCGCCGCCAGCGCGTACGTGTACTACGCGCGCGGCGATCTCGAGGTCGCCGTGGCCGCGCCGGTGGTGGTGGGCGTGTTCGCCGGCGCGCGGCTGGGCGCGACGCTGCTCGGCCGGATCCCGGCGGCGCGGCTCCAGGCGGCGTTCTCCGCGCTGCTGGTGCTGCTGGGCGGCCGCATGGTGTGGGACGTGCTGCGGGGGCTGCCGTGAACCGCTCCGTGTCGCTCGCGCTCTGGGCCGGCACGCTCACCGGCGTCGGCCTCTGCGGCGCCGCCACGCTCGCGTACGCGCTCGACGTCGAGGCGGCGAGCCACCTCGCGCGGCTGGGCGTGATCGCGCTCTTCGTCACGCCGCCGCTCCGGCTCGCCGTCGCCGCCGGCGGCTTCTTCGCGGTGGGTGAACGCCGTTTCGGCGCCGCCTCCTCGGTGGTGCTGCTCGCGCTGCTCGCGGCCGCGGTCCACGCCGCGCTCCGCTGAGCGGCGCCGACCGCGCGGGTCGCGCCGTCGCGCGGGGGCGCGGCCCGGCCCGGCCCGCGTGCGTACGTTGCGGGCGGAGCCGCCGCGCATGTCCTGCCCGTTCCTTCGCCGCTCGCACCCGCCCCGCTGCGGCGGGGTGGACGGAGCGGCCCAACCGGTCCCGCACGATGCGTCAACGTCCCTGTGCCGGGGCGCTCATCAGGGTTGCCTCGTCTTCCGGGTGATCCGCGCCACCGGACGGGCGGTGCATCCCTCCGATTTCAGGGCATGGGTTGCCACCTCCGTCGCACCAGGAAGGACCGGACCCGATGCGCCCACCCCCTCCGACGCAGATGCGTCATAAACCCCCGGAACCCCGAAGGAGATCGCGACCGCTCGGGATGCGAGTGACCACTCGTTCGCAGGGCTGTAGTATGTGGGTCCTGTCTCCACACGGAGGCAAAGGGGGTGCTGGCCATGATGCGAGCGAACGTTCGCGTTCCCGCTCCGCGCGGGGCTGCCGCTCATTGCGACGCGGGTGGGCTGCTGCGCGCCGACCGGCAAGCGGAGGAGATGCTGAAGGTGTTCTTCGCGGACGCCGCCGACGGCGCGCTGATGCCGTCCGAGCTCCGCGGCCTCACCGACGGGGCCCAGAACGGGCCGCCCGGCGTGCGCCGCACGCTGGTCATGGAGGGCCACGGCGAGCGGCTCCGCATCGAGGTGACCGCCGTCGGGAAGGGCAAGACGCAGCTCCACCTCTGGCGTGAGCCGCTCCCGGAGCCGCTGCAGGCCGGTCCCGAGGCCGCCACCGCCACGCCGGCCGATGGCCTCACCCAGCGCGAGCGGGAGGTCGCGCTGCTCGTGGCCGACGGGCTCCGCTCCCGCGAGGTGGCCGAGCGGCTCGGGATCGCCTCCCAGACCGTGAAGAGCCACCTCAAGACCATCTTCGACAAGCTGGGCGTGCGGAATCGCGTCGAGCTCGCGCGGAGGCTGGTGCAGCACTAGCGGCGGGCGGCCGCGGGCCGCTCGCGCCGGGCCTCTCCGGCGGCGCCCCGCGCCGCCGCGACGCCCGTTCCTCGTCCGGATCGCGCGCGCGGGCGGCGCTTGCCGTTCGCGGCCGCGGGGCGGTAGCGTTCGCGATCCGCCATGGTGACGCTCCCCGACGTCCAGGCCGCGCTCGGCCGGATCCGCGACCGGATCTACCTCTCCCCCTGTGCCCGCACCGAGACCCTCTCCCGCCTGAGCGGCACCAGCGCCTTCCTCAAGCTCGAGAACCTGCAGATGACCGGCTCCTACAAGGAGCGCGGCGCCCTGAACACGCTGCTGCTCGTGGGGGAGGCCGAGCGCGCCCGGGGGCTGATCGCGGCGAGCGCCGGGAACCACGCGCAGGGGGTCGCGTACCACGCCGGCAGACTCGGGGTGAAGGCCACCATCGTGATGCCCGAGACCACGCCCATCATGAAGGTGGCGAACACCCGGGCCCACGGCGCGCGCATCGTGCTCCACGGGGCGAACTACGACGAGGCGTACGCCGAGGCGCGGCGGCTCGAGCAGGCCGAGGGGCTCACCTTCGTGCACCCGTTCGACGACCCGCGCATCATCGCGGGCCAGGGCACGGTCGGGCTCGAGATCCTCGACCAGGTCCCGGAGGTGGACGCGATCCTGGTGCCCATCGGCGGCGGCGGGCTCGCCTCCGGAGTGGCCGTGGCCGCGAAGGCGCTGCGCCCCGAGGTTCGGATCGTGGGCGTGGAGACCGAGGTCCTTCCCAGCATGCTCGCGGCGCTCGAGGCGGGCCGGCCGGTCACGCTCGAGCCGGCCAGCACCATCGCGGACGGCATCGCCGTGAAGCGCGCCGGCGACCTCACCTTCGAGCACGTCCGGCGCCTGGTGGACGAGATCGTGACCGTCTCCGAGGAGGAGATCGCGAGCGCGATCCTGTACCTGCTCGAGAAGGAGAAGACGGTCGCGGAGGGGGCCGGCGCGGTCGCGGTGGCGGCGCTCATGAACCGCCGGGCGGCCGGGCTCGAGGGGCGGCGCGCCGTCGCCATCGTCTCGGGGGGCAACATCGACGTGAACCTGGTCGCGCGCATCATCGAGCGGGGCCTGGTGAAGGACGGGCGCCTGGTGCGGGTGAGCGTCGCGCTCACCGACAAGCCGGGGCAGCTCGCCAAGGTGTCGGCGATCATCGCGCACCACCGGGCCAACGTGATCGAGGTCCACCACACGCGCGCCTTCGCGACGCGGTTCGGCGACACCACCCTGCAGCTCACCCTGGAGACCCGCGGCCTCGAGCACGTCCAGGAGCTCCTCCAGGCGCTGCGCGAGCGCGGGTACCAGGTGCAGCAGCTCGGGATCTGACGTGTCCTTCCGCGCCCGGACCGCCCTCGCCGCGCTCCTGCTCGCCGCCGCGATCGGGTTCGCCGCCGGCTGGCTGGTCGGGCTGCGGTCGGACGACAGCGTGGAGGCGCGCGTCCGGGACGAGGCGCACCGGCTCCGGGAGCGCGTGCACGAGCTGTCCCGCTGAGGCGCGCCGCCCCGGTCACGCCCGCGCCCGCCGCCCCTCCCTCGTCCGGAACGTCCACGCGGAGGGCCCCACCGTGCGCGCCACGCCGATTGCGGCAAACGGCACCGTCCGTTATGGTCGGCCCTCTCCCGGCCCGTTCCCGGCCGTCCGGCCGGTCCGCGCCCCGGAGCCCCTCGCCCGGATGACCGACCACGGACGCGCCGCACCGTTCCTCGAAGCCGGCGATCACCGGGGGGCCGCCGAGGCGGTCCTCCGCGAGTACGGCCCGCAGCTCCTCGGCTACCTCTCCTCCATCCTCCGCAACGACGCCGACGCGGCCGAGGTGTTCTCGCAGTTCACCGAGGACCTCTGGCGCGGCCTCCCCGGCTTCCGCCGCGAGTGCCCGGTCCGCGTCTGGGCCTACCGGCTCGCCTGGCACGCCGCGGCGCGGCACCTCCGCGATCCGTACCGCGGCCGGGGCCGCCGCCTCGAGACCCACGAGCTGTCGCGCATCGCCGACGAGGTCCGCTCGTCGGCGCTGCTCGGCCGGCGCGAGGCCCGGCAGCGCGGCATCGACCGGCTGCGCGCGCGGCTGCAGCCGGACGAGCAGACGCTCCTGGTGCTGCGGCTCGACCGGGGGCTCTCCTGGCGCGAGGTCGCGACCGTGCTCGCCGACGAGGGCGACGCGGTGGACGAGCCGGCGCTGCGCAAGCGGTTCGAGCGCCTGAAGGAGAAGCTCGCGCGCATGGCGCGGGAGGAGGGGCTGCTCGAGTAGCGGCCGCACCCCGATGCGCGAGGCACCCCGCGTGGTCCCCCCGGAGCTGGAGGGCGAGAGCCAGGAGTTCTCGGACCTGCTGCTGGAGCTCGCCTCCGCGCCGGCCCGCGATCCTTCCCAGCTCGCCGCGCCGCTCGAGGCCGGCATGGTGGTGGGCCGCTTCGAGCTGCTCCGCGAGATCGGCCGGGGCGGGTTCGGCCTGGTGTTCGAGGCGCGCGACCGCGAGCTGGGCCGGCTGGTCGCGTTCAAGGCGATGCGCCCCTCCCGCGCCGAGCCGGCCGCGCTGGAGAAGCCGCTCCGCGAGGAGGCGGAGGCCGCGGCGCGGCTCAACCACCCGAACGTCGTCACGCTGCACGACTTCGGGATCCACGAGGGCACGCCCTACCTCATCCTCGAGCTGCTCCGCGGCGAGACGCTCCAGCAGCGGCTCAAGCGCGGCCGGCTGCCGCCCGAGGAGGCGGTGCGCATCGCCCGCGACGTCGCGAGCGGCCTCGTGCACGCGCACTCGCGCGGCGTGCTCCACCGCGACCTCAAGCCCGGCAACGTGTTCCTCACCGAGGCCGGCGGCGTGAAGCTGCTCGACTTCGGCCTGGCGCGGCTGCTCGACCGGGCCAGCCTCGCCGGCGGCACCCCCGCGTACATGGCGCCGGAGCAGCTCCGGGGCGAGCCCGGCGACGCGCGGGCGGACGTGTTCAGCGCGGGCGTGGTGCTCTGGCAGATGCTCACCGGCGAGCTGCCCTTCCCGCTCGTGGACGGGCGCAGCACCGTGCTCGACCCCGGCCCGCCGCCGCGGCTCCCGCTCGAGGACGCGCCGCCCTCGCTCGCCTCGCTGCTCACGGCGGCGCTCTCGAAGGCGCCCACCGGACGCCCGCAGACCGCGCTCGGCCTGCTCGACGGGCTCGCCGGCGTGGAGCAGGCCTACGCCGGCCGCGCCGCGGCGCAGGCCCGCGCGGCCCGCCTGCGGCGGCTGCGCCGGACGGCCACCGCGGTGGCCGGGCTGGTGGTGCTGGGGCTCGCCGCGGCCGCGGCGCTCGCCATCCGCAGCGGCGCCCGGGCCGAGCGGGCGCTCCGGGCGGCCCGCGTGGCCGGCACGGCCGACGGCGCCTCGGATCCG
>NZ_BAZG01000155.1 GCF_000964525.1 Anaeromyxobacter sp. PSR-1 | reverse complement strand
GAGAACATGGCGCGCTCGAAGCGGACCGCCGCGCACTTCACGTTCGTGGAGCAGGCGGACGTCACCGAGCTGGTGCGGGTGAAGGACCGGATCGCCGCCGCCGCGAAGGAGGAGGGCGTGAGGGTCACGTTCCTGCCCTTCGTGGTGAAGGCGGTGGTGGCCGCGCTGCGCAAGTTCCCGAAGCTGAACGCGTCGCTCGACGACGAGCGCGGCGAGATCGTGGTGAAGCACCGCTACGACGTCGGCGTGGCCTCGGCCACCGACGCGGGCCTGGTGGTCCCGGTGATCCGCGCCGCCGACCGCCGCTCGCTCCTCGACCTCGCCCGCGAGATCGAGCGGCTCTCCCAGGACACCAAGGCCGGCCGCATCCGGCCGGAGGACCTGGGCAGCTCGACGTTCACCATCACCAGCCTGGGCGCGCTGGGCGGGCTGTTCGCCACCCCGGTGCTCAACCACCCCGAGGTCGGCATCCTGGGCATCCACCGCATCCGGCCCACGCCGGTGGTGCGCGATGGGCAGATCGTCGCGCGCGACGTGATGCACGTGTCGCTGACGAGCGACCACCGCGTGGTGGACGGGCACGAGGCGGCCGCGTTCACCTACCAGGTGATCAAGTACCTCGAGGATCCCAACCTGCTGTTCATGCAGCTGGTGTGATCGACTCGCACTGCCACCTCGACGGGCGCGCGTTCGACGCGGACCGGGCCGAGGCGCTGGCCCGGGCGCGCGCCGCCGGGGTCACCGACGTGGTCGTTCCGGCGGTGGGGCCGGACGGCTGGGCGGCGCTCGCGGCGTGGTCCGCCGCGACCCCGGGCGTCCACCACGGGCTCGGCATCCACCCGCAGCTCCTGCCCGAGCTCGACGCGCGCGGCGACGACCGCCGGCTCGCCGACCTCGAGGCCGCGCTCGCCCGCGGCGGCGCGGTGGCGGTGGGGGAGTGCGGGCTCGACGGGCCCAGCGTCGAGGCGGGCGCCCGCATGGATCGCCAGGTGGCGGTGCTGCGCGAGCACCTGGCGCTGGCGCGGCGCTTCCGGCTGCCGGTGATCCTGCACTGCCTGCGCGCGCACGAGCCGCTCCTGGCGCTGCTCGCCGAGGCGCCGCTCCCGGCGGGCGGCGTGCTGCACAGCTTCTCCGGCAGCGCCGACCAGGTCCGCGCCTACCTGCCCTCGGGCCTGCACTTCTCCTTCGCCGGCCCGCTCACCTACGAGCGCGCCCGCAAGCCGCTCGACGCCGCGCGGGCGGTGCCGCGGGAGCGGCTGCTCGTCGAGACCGACGCGCCCGACCAGACCCCGCGCCCGCACCGCGGCCGCAACGAGCCCGCCTACCTCCCCGGCATCCTCGCCGCGCTGGCGGGCGCGCTCGGCGTCGGCGCGGCGGAGGCGGACGCGCTCACCACCGCGAACGCCCGGGCGCTGTTCCGGCTGGCTTGAGCGCCGCCCGCGGCCGCGCTACACCGGGCCCGCATGGCCGGCGACCGCCCCGTCTCCCCCCGCCTCGATCGCACCGCCCGGCTGCTCGGGCTCGAGGCCATGGACCGGCTGGCGCGGGCGCACGTGGTGGTGCTGGGGATCGGCGGCGTCGGGACGGTCGCCGCCGAGGCGCTCTGCCGCGCCGGGGTCGGCCGGCTCACGCTGGTGGACGGCGAGCGGATCGAGGAGACGAACGCGAACCGCCAGCTCCACGCGCTCGACGGCGCCTTCGGCGAGCCCAAGGCCGAGGCGCTGGCGGAGCGGCTCCGCCGCGTGGGCCCGGGGGCGCGGGTGGACGCGGTGGTGGAGCGCTACGACGAGGGCAGCGCGGCGCGGCTCGTGCCGGAGGGCGCGTCCTTCGTGGTGGACGCGATGGACACCGTGGTGGCGAAGCTGCACGTCATCGCCCGCTGCCTGGAGCACCGCATCCCCATCGTCACCTCGCTCGGCGCGGCGCGGCGGCTCGACCCCACCGCCATCCAGGTCACGGACCTCTGCGAGACGCACACCGACCAGCTCGCCAAGGACGTGCGCAAGTACCTGCGCCGCCGCTTCGGGATCTCGGCCACCGCGCCCACCGGCGTCACCGCGGTCTGGTCGGTGGAGGCGCCGCGGCCGACGCTGGCGCTGCCCGGGGACGAGGCCGGCATCCCCGGCACGCGCCCGCGGCTGCCCGGCGAGCGGCGCCGCGAGCCGAAGTGCTACGGGAGCGCCATGTTCGTCACCGGGGCGTTCGGCCTCGCCGCGGCCGCGGCCGTCGTCCACGCGCTCGGCGGCGTGGCCCCGGTCGCGCCGCGCACGCTCTCCGAGGCGGAGGCGAAGCGCCGGCGCAAGCCGCGCAGCCGCTGACGCGGTGCAGGGCGGGACCGTGCCGCCGGGCCGGGCCGCGCGGCCGCGCGCACCGGGCGGCCGCTGCCCGGACGGCCGGGCGCAGTGCCCTGTCCGGGAAGGCATTTTGCGTTTACCCGGCCTCATCCCGCCGTTAAAGTCCGCGCGTGCGCGGGGATGCCCGCGCGTCGATCTTCCAGCGCCTTCATCGAGGGAACGCCATGCCCACCCAGACCTACGACGCCATCGTGATCGGCGCCGGCACCGGCGGCTACCCGGCCGCCATCCGCCTCGCGCAGCTCGGCAAGAAGGTCGCGCTCGTCGAGAAGGACGCCACGCTGGGCGGCGTCTGCCTGAACTGGGGGTGCATCCCGTCGAAGGCGCTCATCGCGGCCGCCAACCTGGTGGACGAGATGCGCGGCGCCGCCGATCGCGGCATCATCGCCGAGCCGCCGCGCGTGGACGTCCCGAAGCTGCGCGAGTTCAAGGACGGCGTGGTGAAGAAGCTCACCGGCGGCGTGGCGCTGCTCGAGAAGGGCAACGGCGTCGAGGTGGTGCGGGGGACCGCGACCGTGGTCGGCCCGACCGCGGTCGAGGTGGCCGGCAAGGACGGGCAGAAGACCCGCCTCGAGGCCGGCGCGATCCTCGTCGCCACCGGCGCGCGGCCCATCGAGATCCCAGGGTTCGCGTTCGACGGGAAGGACGTCTGGAGCGCGCGGGAGGCGGTGGATCTCCCCGAGGTGCCGAAGCGCCTGGTCTGCATCGGCGGCGGCATCATCGGCATGGAGCTCGGGACCGTCTACGCGAAGCTCGGCGCGGAGGTGACGTTCCTCGAGGCGCTGCCGCAGGTGCTCACCGGCGTCGATCCGGACGCGGTGCGCCTGGTGCAGAAGGGGCTCCGGCAGCGCGGCGTCGCCGTGCACGTGAACGCGAAGGCCAAGGGCTACGAGCGCCGCGGGAAGGAGCTCGTCGTCAAGGTGGAGATCGACGGCAAGGAGCAGGAGCTCGCCTGCGACAAGATCCTGGTCGCGGTCGGCTTCAAGCCCAGCTCGGCCGGCTTCGGCCTGGAGCAGGTCGGCGTGAAGATCGGGCCGAAGGGCTTCATCGAGGTCGATCAGCAGTACCGCACCAGCGTGCCCACCATCTTCGCCGCCGGCGACGTGACCGGCCCGCCGCTGCTCGCGCACAAGGCGTCGAAGGAGGGCGAGATCGCGGCCGAGGTCATCGCCGGCCACAAGACCGTGCGCGACTGGGTGGCGATGCCCACCGCCATCTTCACCGACCCCGAGGTCGCCGCGGTGGGGCTCTCGGAGGAGGAGGCGCGCAAGCAGGGCTACGACCCCATCGTCGGCAAGTTCGCGTTCGGCGCGCTGGGCCGCGCCATCGCCATCCACCACACCGAGGGCTTCGTGAAGGTGGTGGGCGATCGCAAGACGAAGCTGCTGCTCGGCGCCAGCATCTGCGGGCCCGAGGCGGGCGACCTCATCGCCGAGGCCGCGCTGGCGCTGGAGATGGGCGCGTACCTCGAGGACGTGGCGCTCACCATCCACGCCCACCCGACGCTGCCCGAGGCCTTCAACGAGGCCTGCCGCGCCGCGCTCGGCGAGGCCATCCACATGCTGAACCGCCCGGAGCGCCCGAAGAAGGGCGAGGCCGCCGCGGGCGCCCGGGCCTGACGCGCGCGCTCCGCCGGGCGCGCGGCGCCGCCCCCGGGCGGCGCGCGGGACCGGCGGGGAGGGGACCGATGCCGCGCGTCCTGCGCACCTACCGCCTCGGCCGCGTCGAGTACGAGGACGGGCTCGCGCTCATGCGGCTCGCCGGCGACGCCGTCCGCGCCGGCACGCCCGCCGGGACCGACTTCCTGTTCCTGCTCGAGCACCCGCCGGTGCTGACGCTCGGGCGGAGCGCCGGGCGCGAGCACATCGTCGCGGCGCCGGCCTGGCTCGAGAAGCAGGGCTTCGAGATCCACGAGACCGACCGCGGCGGCGACGTCACCTACCACGGCCCCGGCCAGATCGTCGGCTACCCGGTGCTCGACCTGAACGGCCGCAGGGACGTGCGGCGGTACGTGGGCGCGCTGGAGGAGGCGATGATCCGCACCTGCGCCGACTTCGGCGTCGAGGCGGGCCGCCACCCCGAGCACCGCGGCTGCTGGGTGGGGCGCCGGAAGATCGGCGCCATCGGCGTGCACCTGTCGCGCTGGATCACCTCGCACGGCTTCGCGTTCAACGCCCGCACCGACCTCGCGCACTTCCAGGTGATCGTCCCGTGCGGCATCGCCGACCCGCGCCTGGGCGTGACCAGCCTCGAGGCCGAGCTGGCGTCGCGCAGCCGGGCCACGCCGGAGCAGGCCGAGATCGAGAACCGGCTGGCCGCGCACCTCGCCGACGTGCTGGAGCTGGCCCGCACCGACGCCGGGCCCGACCTGCGCACCATCTCGGTGGTGCCGGTGCGCGCGGACGGGCGCGTGCTCCTGCTCTGCCGCAGCGCCGAGCGCGGCGGCTTCTGGCAGCAGGTGACCGGGCGCATCGAGCCGGGCGAGTCGCCGGAGCAGGCCGCGCGGCGGGAGCTGCGCGAGGAGACCGGCGCCGACCTGCCGGTGGCCTCGCTCGGCTACCGGCACGCGTTCGGCCTCGACCCCAGCGTCAACCGCGTCCGGCCGGGCGCGCTGGTGGTGGTG
This sequence comes from Anaeromyxobacter sp. PSR-1, assembly GCF_000964525.1. Classification (GTDB taxonomy): domain Bacteria; phylum Myxococcota; class Myxococcia; order Myxococcales; family Anaeromyxobacteraceae; genus Anaeromyxobacter. The sequence goes on along the minus strand of NZ_BAZG01000155.1, from coordinate 5,464 downwards.
GAGGAGGTGGCGTTCGCGGCCCGGGTGCCGGACGGCTTCGAGCCGCGCCTGTCCGGCGAGCACACCGAGCACGCCTGGGTCACCGGCGAGGAGGCGGCCGCGCAGCTGCGCTTCCCCGGGCTGCGCCGGGCGGTGCGGCTCGCGCTCAGCGCCCGGCGCTGAGCCCCTCGAGCGCCTGCGCCGTCGCGACGAAGCCGCCGGGCGCGTCCCGGACCCACTCCGCGATCCGGTACACCGCGCCGCCCGCGCGCCGCTCGCCCGGGCCGAGCCGGATCTCGCCCGCGTGCAGGCACACCTCGACCCGGCAGCGCGCCCCCGCCGCGCGGGCCAGCGACTCGCTCAGCCCGGCCCCGAGCTCGGCGGCCTCGGCGCGCGCCGCGCGCGCCGCCTCGGGCACCGCCGGCAGGACGCGCGTGGCGAGCAGCGTCCCGCTGGCGCGGACGTCGATCTCCCACCCGGCCGCGGCCAGCCGGCCCGCGGCGGCGTCCTCCAGCTCGAACAGCGCCAGGACGTCGCCGGGCTCGAGCCCGCGCGCCGGCGCCAGCGACACGTGCAGGACGGCCGCGCGGGCCGCGTGCTCCTCGGCCTGGCCGGCCAGGCCCGCCGCCGACCGGAGCGCCTCCAGGAACGCGGGCGCCGAGCCGAAGCGCTCGTCGGGGCGCTTGGCCAGCGCGCGCTCCACCACCGCGTCCACCGCGGTCGGCACCGGCGCGAGCCGCCCCGGCCGCGGGGGCGGCGCGCTGAGGTGGAGCCGCTCCAGCTCGAACTGGTCCTCCGACCAGAACGGCAGCTCGCCGGTGAGGAGCTGGTAGAGCAGGACGCCCAGCGCGTAGACGTCGGCGCGCGCGTCCACCGCCTCGCCGCGGATCAGCTCCGGCGCCATGGCGTGCGCCGAGCCCAGCCGCTCGCCGGTGACGGTGATGCTCGGGTCGTCCGGGCCGGCGGCGTGGGCCACGCCGAAGTCGAGCAGCTTCACGCGGGGCGGGTCGCCGGTCTCCACGAACACGTTCGACGCCTTCACGTCGCGGTGCACCACGCCCGCCTGGTGCGCGGCGTCGAGCGCGGCGCACACCGGCGCGAGCAGCTCGACCGCCTCGGGCAGCGACAGGCGCCCGCGCGCGAACACCAGCTCGAGGAGGCTCCGCCCCTCCAGCAGCTCCATGGCCACGAAGGGCCGGCCGTCGGCGAGCGCTCCCAGCTCCAGGATCTCGACGACGTTCGGGTGGCTGAGGCGGGAGAGGATGCGCGCCTCGCGCACGAACCGGCTCGCCATCTCCGGCGACGCCGCGTAGACGTGCGACAGGACCTTCACCGCCGCGCGGCGCCCGGTGGCGCGGTGGGCCGCGAGGTAGACCACCCCGTGCCCGCCCGCCGCGAGCGAGCGGACCAGCTGCCAGTCCCCGGCGAAGGCGCCCGTCGAGAGCGTCTCCGGCGCCGGGGCGCGACCTCCAACCGGGGGCGTGATGCCGGGGAGGGGAAGGGTGGCCTTTTCTTCGGGCATCCTCGATCCCCGGTTTAGCATGGGCGCGTGAGCCTCACTCCCCGCGCCGTGCTGGCCGGCTCCGTGTTCGGCCTGCTCCTGGCGGCGGGCAACGTCTACATGGGGCTCCGGACGGGGTTCTGGGAGATCGGGATCGTCACCGCGACGGTGCTCGCCGCCGCGCTCTACCCGGCGCTCCGCCGCCGGGTGGATCCGGTGGAGGTCACGGTCATCCAGTCGATCGCCACGGCCACGGGGGCCGGTCCGGCGGCGGCGGGCCTGCTCGGCGCGGTCCCGGCCCTGGCCCTCCTGGGCGCGCCGGCGCCGGCGTGGGCGGTGATCGGGTTCGGGATCGGCGCCGGGGCGCTGGGGGTGCTGCTGGCGCACGGGCTCCGCCGGCGCCTGCTCGAGGACGAGAACCTCCCGTTCCCGAGCGGGATCGCCGCCGCCGAGGTGCTGCGCACCGCGGGGAGCACCGGCGCGCGCCCGCTCGGCCTCGCCGCCGCACTCTCGGCCGCGTTCACCGGGCTCCGCGACGGGCCGGGGTGGATCCCCGCCACGCTGCTGGCGGGCGGCCGGCTCGGCACGCTCGGCCTGGGCATGGCGCTCTCCCCCATGCTGGTCGGCGCGGGGGCGCTCGTCGGGGTGGCCAACGCCAGCGCGCTGGCGCTGGGCTCGGCGCTCGCCTGGTTCGTGATCACGCCCGCGCTGCTGCGGGCCGGCGTCCTCCCGGAGCTCTCCTACGTGACCGCCGCGAGCTGGCTGCTCTGGCCCGGCGTCGGGCTGGTGATCGGCGGCGCCGTGGTCTCGCTCGTCGCCGACCTGCGCGCGTTCGCGGCCGGGATGGCGGACGTGGGGGCGCTCGCGCGCGGCGCGTCGCGCTCGGCCGGCACCGTCGCGCTCACCGCCGGCGCCGTGATCCTGATGATCGGCGCGGCCCACGCCGGGCTGGGGCTCGACCTGGGCGCGGCCGTGCTGGTGGCGCTGCCCACGGTCATCGGCACGGTGGCCTGCGCCCGCGTCGCCGGCCGGACCGACGTCTCGCCCATCGGCGACGTCGGCCAGGTGCTGCAGGGCAGCGCCGGCGCGCTCGGAGCGGGCGCGGTGGGGGCGACCGGGGCCGGCGCGCTCGCCGCCTCCATCGCGAGCCAGACCACCATCTCGCTGTGGTCGCTGCGGGCCGGCGCGCGCCTCCGGGTCGCGCCGGCGCTCCAGCTCCGCGCCCAGATCCTGGGAGTGGTGCTCGGGTCCGTGGCGGCGGTTCCGCTCTACACCGCGTTCGTGCGCGCGCACGGGCTCGGGTCCGCGGAGCTGCCGGCCCCCACGGCCCTGCGGTGGCAGGCGCTGGCGGAGGCGGTCGGGGAGGGCGGACACCTGCCGCACGGCGCGCTGGCGCTGCTCGGGGCGAGCGCGATCCTGGGCATGCTGCTCGAGCTCGCCGGGCGCCGCCGGGCGCAGGGGAGGCTGCCGAGCCCCGGCGTGGTCGGGCTCGGCTTCCTGGTCCCGGCGCACTACGTCGGCGCGATGGTGGTGGGCGCGCTCCTCGGCGCGTGGGCGGCGCGGCGGGGCCGGGGCCGGTACGTGGAGCCGGTCGCGGCCGGTGCCATCGTGGGCGAGTCGGTGGTCGCGCTGACGGTCGCCGCGCTCATGAGCGCCGCCGGCCCCAGGTGATCCGGCGCGCCGTCGCGGGATCGCGTCAGCGGGGGACGGGCGAGGTCCCCGGCTCGCCCTCGATGCGGGCCAGCGACAGCCGGAGCCGCCGCTGCATCACGTTGGGGATCCGCGCCGCGAGCTCGAGCGCCTCGCGCATCGCCCTGCGCGCCTCGTCGTGCCGGCCGGCGCGGAGCGCCGCCAGCGCCCGCAGCTCCTGCACCTCGATCGGCTCCTGCTCGACCGACTCCGCGCGGGAGCGCTCGCAGAGCCGGTCCCACTCGGCGGGCCCGGCCCGGTCCAGCGTCAGCTCGACGGCCGCCTCGAGCACGGCGTCGGACGGGGCGAGCCGGGCCGCCGTCCGCGAGCGCTCGGCCTGGCGCACCTCCTCGAGCCAGCTCCGGGCCGCGTCGGTGTCGCCCACCCAGGCGTGCAGGCGCACCATGAGCAGGCGCGCCAGCGGCCGGGTCGCCACCTCGAGGTGCCGCCGCTCGATCTCGACGGCGCGGTGGACGTGCGGCAGGGCGGCCTCGGGAGCGCCGGACCAGTAGTGGAGCTCGGCGGCGTTGAACTGGCCGATGTACTCGATCCCGACCATCCCGAGATCGCGGCCGATCCGGACGAACGCGGCCTGGTCCTCCAGCGCGTGCCCGAGCTCGCCGCGCGCGATCCAGACGCTGCGGCGGTTGTTGAGGGCGGACGCGAGGTGGAGCGCGTCGCCGCGGGCGCTCGCGATCGCGAGGGCCCGCCCCAGCCCGCGCTCCGCGTCGGCGATCCGCCCGAGGACGGGGAGGGCGGCGCCCCCGAGCACCAGCGCCACGACCAGCGTCTCGTAGCCCTCGTCGCCGAGCGGCTCGGCCAGCACCGCCGCCGCCTCCACCGCCGCGGCGCCCTCCTGCCAGCGGCCCGCCCGCAGCATGGCCCGGCCGCGCGCCACCATGAGCCGGGCGGCGAGCAGCGGGCTCGGGCTGGTCCCGGCCAGCGCCTCGGCGGCCCGCAGCCGCTCCGAGGACGCGCCGTAGTCGTTCATCCAGTCGAGCGCGGTCGCCTCGTCGAGCAGGCACTCGATCTCGCCGCTGCGGTCGCGGAGCGCGCGGGCGGCGGCCGAGGCGGCGCCCAGGTCGGAGATGGCGTCGCGGTACCGGCCGAGCCGGTACCGGACCAGCCCGCGCCCCCGCAGCGCGGAGAAGCGGCCCCGCTCGTCGTCCTCGGCGAGGAGCGTGAGCACGCGGGTGTAGTGGGTCTCGGCCTCCACGTACGCGTGGCGCCCGCGCAGCGCCTCCGCGATCCGGAGCCACAGCGACGCCGCCTCCGGCCGCAGCCCGCAGGCCTCGGCGTGCACCGCGAGGCGGGGCAGCCGCTCGCCCTCCGGGATGTCGGCCGCGAGCAGGTAGTACCGGAACGCGGCGCGGTGGACCGCGCGCCGCTCCGGGTCCGACGCAGAGGCCGCCACCGCGTCGCGGAGCATGGGGTGCCGGAACGCGACGCGGTCCGCCCGCTCGGTGAGCACCCGCAGCTCGACCAGGCGCCGTGTGGCGACGTCCGGATCCAGGCTCACCAGCGGGCCGCCGCCCTCGCGATCGAGCTCCGCCACGATCCCGGCGACCTCCGCGCCCGTGACCTCGTCGGCGAGCAGCGCCACCAGGCGCGCGTGCGCGCCCAGCGCCTCCGGGAGCAGCGCCAGCTCCTGCTGGGCCAGCCAGTCCACCAGCGGAAGATCCGGCACGCGGTCCAGCTCGTCGGTGGCGACGTACCAGTTGCCGTCGGCCGCCTGCTGCCGCACCAGGCCCTGCGCGCGGAGCCCGCGCACCAGCTCGACCAGCAGCACCGGCACGCCGCGCGCGCGCTCGATCAGCCGGGCGATGGCGCGCGCCGGCACGTTCTCCGCCGGGAGCAGGAGGCGCCGGCACAGCTCCGCCGACTCGTCCGCGCCGAGGGGGCCGAGGGAGAGGTGGATCGCGCGCGCGGCGCGATCGCCGAGGGTGGGGCGCGCCGTGGCCAGCGCGGGGCGGCCCAGCGCGCACACGAACAGCGGGACGTCCGCCTCGGCGAGCGCCGCGTACTCGAGCGCGTCCAGCGCGGCGGTGTCGGCGAAGTGCGCGTCGTCGAGCAGGACGCAGAGCGGGCGCGCCCGCGCGCGCCGGCGCAGCGCCTCGCCGGTGGCGCGCATCGCGGCGGTCCGGAGCGCGCCCGGCGCGGCGCGCCACTGCCGGAGCGCCGGCTCGTCCGACCGGACCCAGCCCAGCGCGAGCGCGACCGGGGCCCACGCCTCGCGCCGGCGTCCGGGACCAGGGCGCCGAGCAGGCGCGGCCGCGGTCGGCGGGCGCCGCGGCC
>NZ_BAZG01000156.1 GCF_000964525.1 Anaeromyxobacter sp. PSR-1 | reverse complement strand
CGCCTCGCCGGCGGGCTCGGAGCCGGAGGCGCCGGGCCGTACAGCGCCGCCACGGTGGCCGCCAGGCGGAAGCTCTCGTCGCGGAAGCGGCGCGCGTCGCGGCCGCGGTCGGTGGGGCGCTCGCGGAAGGCCGCGGGCAGCGCGCGGGCGTAGGTCGTGCCGCCCGTCCAGATCACGTGCTTCCCGCCGGACGAGCCGGGCCCGAGGCCGGGGTCGATCTCGGCGCGCACCTCGAACTCGCCGGTGGCGGACTGGCGGAGCTGGTGGTGCTCGGTCACGTGCACCTGCCGGGCCTCCTCGCCGGGCGCCGCGACCGTCCAGTCGGCCGCCGCGGTCCAGTCGAACGCGCCCAGCCGGCGCGCCGCCTCGTCGGCGTCGAGCGCGAGCGCGGCCTCGGGGTGCTCGGGGTCGAACGCGGCGGGGGCGGGCTCGCGCGGCCGGTCCTCGCGCCCGAGCACGCGCGCGCGCGCCTCCGGGTCGCTGCGGGAGCAGGCGAGGGCGACGAGGCAGAGGGCGAGCGGGGCGCGGCGCATGGCGGGGCATCCTCTCACGAGTTCCGGCGACCCGGGAGGCGCCTCACGAGACGCGGCGCAGCGAGGCGGGGAGGAGCCGCGGCGGGGCCGGCTCGCCGGGGCCGGGCACGGAGGCGGCGGCGGGCGCGGGCGGCTCGGGGGGCGAGCGCGCGCGCGGCGTCGTCGTCGCCGGCGCGGCCGCCGTCGGCGGCGTCCTCGCCGGCGGGGGCCGCCGCGATCACGTCGCCGAGCGCCACGCGGCCGTCGGTCCAGAGCAGCTGCTCGCAGCGCGCCAGCAGGCCGCCCAGCCCGGCCCGGGTCACGGCGGACACCGCCGCCGCGTCGCGCCGCTGCGCCAGGGCCGCCTGCGTCTCGGGCGGGAGCCGATCGACCTTGTTGAGCACGAGGAGCCGCCGCTTCCCGTCGAGGCCCAGGCCGCGCAGGATCTCCTCCACCGCCGCGATCTGCTCCTCCTGCCGCGGGTCGGACGCGTCCACCACGTGCAGCAGCAGGTCGGCGTCGCCGAGCTCCTCCAGCGTGGCGCGGAACGCGTTCACGAGGTCGGGCGGCAGGTCGCGGATGAAGCCCACCGTGTCGGTGATGATCACCTCGCGGTCGCGCGGGAAGCGCAGCCGGCGGCTGGTGGGGTCGAGCGTCGCGAACAGCTTGTCCTCGGCGAGCACCGCCGAGTCGGTGAGCGCGTTGAGGAGGGTGGACTTGCCGGCGTTGGTGTAGCCGACGATGGAGAGCACCGGCAGGCCGCGCGCGTTGCGCTGCTTGCGGCGCAGGGTGCGGTCGGCGCCGAGCCCCTCGATGCGCCGCTCCAGCGCGGTGATGCGGTCGCGCACCCGGCGCCGGTCGATCTCGAGCTTCGTCTCGCCGGGCCCGCGCCCGCCGATGCCGCCGGCGAGCCGCGAGAGCGAGTCGTCCCGGCCGACGAGGCGCGGGTACAGGTACTTCAGCTGCGCCAGCTCGACCTGGAGCTTGCCGTCGGCCGACTGGGCCCGCTGCGCGAAGATGTCGAGGATGAGCTGGGTCCGGTCGAGGATCTTGAGGCTGGTGGCCTCGGCGATGTGGCGCGCCTGCGACGGCGACAGCTCGGCGTCGAAGACGATGACGGTGGCCATGCGCTGCATGGAGCGCAGCACGATGTCCTCGAGCTTGCCCTTGCCGATGAGGTAGCGCGGGTCCGGGTCGCGGCGGAGCTGCAGCGTCGCCTCGAGCACCTCGACGCCGGCCGTGCGGGCGAGCTCCTTCAGCTCCTCCAGCGAGGCCTCCGCCTCGGCGCGCCCGCGCCCCTTGCCGCCGAAGCCCACCAGGATGGCGCGCTCCCGGCCGCCGGTGCGGCGCGCCGCCCGGGCCCGGGCGAACTCGTCCTCGAGCGCGAGCGCGCCGGAGAGCGCGTCGTAGGCGAGGTCGTGGACGGTGGGCGCCTCCTCGTCCTTCCACATGGCGCCCTGCGGGTTCTCCGGGAGCAGGTGCGCGTAGTGCACCCGCCCCGGCAGCCCGTCGTCGCGCACCTCGATGGCGGCCACGAGGTCGAGGCGGAGCAGCGCCAGGTCGGTGTGGTCGTCGCGGGTGAGCGGCTCGCCGTTCAGGTGCGTGTGCACGAGCCGCAGGCCGCGCAGGCGGCTCTCGCCGGCGCGGCCGCGGCCGACGTCGGGGAGGTCGAGCTTGCGGGCGTCGCCGACCACCACCGCCTGCACGTCGCCCTTGCGGTCGAGGAGCACGCCGACCTGCCGGTTGGTCTCGCGGGAGACCTCGGCGAGGTGGCGCGCCAGCTCGGGCGACACGATCGACTGCGCGTCGACGCGGCGGCGGTAGGTGCGGCGGAGGGCGTGGAGCTGCGAGGGCTTGAGGCCGAGGGTGTTGCCGTGGACTTCCTGCATTCGTTGCGAGGAGTCTACCGCGGCGCGGCCGCCGGATCGACGCGATCTGCGGCGGGCGAGGGGCCGACCGCGCGGGGTCGGCCGGCCGGGGAGGGGCGCGCCGCCGCCCGGGGGCGGGCGCGGCTAGGCGGCGACCGCGTCCAGGCCCAGGTAGCGCAGCAGCCGGAGCTGGTGCTGGCCGAGGCCGCGGAAGGACGCGCGGATCCCGCGGGCGGAGAGCGCCTGCGCCAGCACCGCCAGGCCGAAGTCGTGCAGCTCGCGCACGTGGGTGAGGTCGATCCGGACGAGCGAGCCGGGCGCCGCCGCCGCGAGCTGGGCCGCGAGCCGGCGCGCCGTGGGCACGTCGAGCACCCCGTCCAAGCGGATGGCGTTCGCCTCGAGCGCGATGGCCGCTTCCATGGCTGTCTCCCCCGGGCGGCGCGCGGACGGCGCCACCGACGCTGCACCCAGGATTATCCGCGCCGGCCCGCACGATCCGCAAACTCGCGGTGACGGCATGATGACGCACCGGAGGCGCGGCCGGGGCGCGCGCGGGCGGGATCTCACACGATCGGTGCAGGGGCGCGCCGCCCACAGCGGCGCCTGCGGCGGCGACGGGCCGGGCGGCGCCCCATCCCCTGCCAGGAGGATGCGGGCGCGGCCGCGGCGGCGCGATGCTCGGCTCGCCTCACCGTGGTCCGGGATCTGCAAAGCCTGGAGACCGCCATGAACCGGTTCATCGTCCGCCGCCGCGCCGACGGCGTCGTGCACCTCCGGCGCCGCTCCTTCCGCCACCTCCTCGTCGATCGCATCGCCTGGACGATGGCCCTCCTGTTCGTCGCCACCGCCGCCGCGATGACCGCGCTCGTGGCCGCGCTGGTGGAGTTTCCGCTCCTCGTGATCCTGCTCGCGCCGGTGGTCGCCCTCGGCATCTGGGCCGGCCGCCTCGCCCGCGGGGACCGGCTGCAGCCCGCGCCCGCGCCGGTCGATCCGCGCCCGCCGCGCCGCGTCGCCTGATCCGGCCCCGGCAGCCCGGCGCCGGAAATTCGACACCGACCGGCCGGTACCGCGACGCGGGTGCCCGGCTCGAGCCTCCCCGGCGCGCGATCCCTGCGCGCGGGCCGGGCAGCCGCGCGCCGATTGCGCGGGCAGCGGCCGGCGGCGTCCGCCTCGACGGGAGGCCGCCGGCATGGTCATATCGCCGCACCGATGGACTCCCCCGCACAGAGCGCCCGCGCGGGCGCCGGCACCGTCCTGAACGCGGCCGTGGTGGTCGCCGCCCTCGGCTACTTCGTCGACATCTACGACCTCATCCTCTTCAACATCGTCCGGATCCCCAGCCTCACCGCGATCGGCCTCACCGGCGACGCGCTCGTGTCGGAGGGGCTGTCGGTCCTGAACTGGCAGATGGTGGGGATGCTGCTCGGCGGCATCGTCTTCGGGATCGTGGGCGACAAGCTGGGCCGCCTCCACATCCTGTTCGGCTCGATCACGCTCTACTCGATCGCCACCATCGCGAACGGGTTCGTGCACGACCTCGCCACGTACAAGGCGCTCCGCTTCGTGGCCGGGCTGGGCCTCGCGGGCGAGCTCGGGGCCGGCGTGACGCTGGTGGCGGAGATCCTGCCGGCCCGGCTGCGCGGCTACGGCACCATGCTGGTCGCCTCGGTGGGCGTCTCCGGCGCCATCGTCGGCAACGTGGTGGCGAAGACGCTCGACTGGCGCGTGGCCTACTGGGTGGGCGGCGGGCTGGGGCTGCTGCTGCTCGTGCTGCGCATCAAGGTGAGCGAGTCGGGGATGTTCCAGGCGATCCGCCACGCGCACGTCCGGCGCGGCGACTTCCTCACCCTGTTCCGCGGCGGCGAGCGCTTCCGGCGCTACCTCTCCTCGATCCTCATCGGCGTGCCGATCTGGTGCTCGAACGCGATCCTCATCGCGCTCGCGCCGGAGTTCGGGCGCACGCTGGGCGTCACCGGCCCGGTGACCGCGGGCGACGCGGTGATGTTCTTCTACGGCGGCCTGGTGGTGGGCGACCTGTCGAGCGGGCTCCTCTCGCAGGTGTGGCGGAGCCGGCGGAAGGTGGTGCTCCTGTTCGTGGCGCTGCTCGCCGCGGCCAACGTCCTCTACTTCGTGGCCGGCCGCGGCGCCTCGCCGGCGCTGTTCCTCGGCGCGTGCGGCCTGCTCGGCGTCGCCGGCGGCTACTGGGCCATCTTCGTCACCGTGGCGGCCGAGCAGTTCGGCACCAACCTGCGGGCCACCGTGGCCACCACCGTGCCCAACTTCGTGCGGGGCCTCGTCCCGGTGTGCACGCTCTCGTTCCAGTGGGCCCGGCCGCACCTCGGGCTGGTGGGCGCGGCGGCCGCCGTCAGCGCGCTCTGGTTCGGCCTCGCGCTCGTGTCCGCGTTCGGGCTGCGCGAGACGTTCGGCGTGGACCTCGACTACGTCGAGGCGGACTAGGCCATGTCGGCGTACGTGGTGGACGTGGAGGCGGACGGGCCCATCCCGGGCAAGTACTCCATGGTCTCGTTCGGCGCGGTGCGGGTCGAGCCGGGGCTGTCGCGCACCTTCCGCGGCGAGGTCCGTCCCATCTCCGACCTGTGGCTCCCCGAGGCGCTCGCGATCTCGGGCGTCACCCGCGAGCAGCACCTGCGCTTCGGCGAGCCGGGCGAGGTGATGGCCGCGTTCGAGCGCTGGATCCAGGAGACCACGAAGGGCAGGCCGGTGCTGTTCTCGGACAACCTCTCCTTCGACTGGCAGTACGTGAACTGGTACTTCCACACGTACCTGGGCCGGAACCCGTTCGGCTGGAGCGGCCGGCGCATCGGCGACCTCTACTGCGGGATGGTGAAGGACGGCCACGCGCAGTGGAAGCACCTCCGCGCCACCGCGCACGACCACGACCCGGTGAACGACGCGAAGGCGAACGCCGGGGTGCTGCTCCAGCTCGTGGACATGGGCCTGAAGCTGAACCTCAAGTGAGCGCCCGGTGACGCTGTTCGCCCAGGGCGCCCTGCTCGGCCTCTCCGCCGCCGCCCAGCCCGGGCCGTACCAGGCCTACCTGCTCGCGCAGTCGCTCCGGAACGGCGCGGTCCGCACGCTGCCGGTGGTGCTCGTGCCGCTCACCTCCGATCCGCCGGTGATCGCGGCGGTGCTGGTGGCGCTCGCGCAGGTGCCGGCCGGCCTGCTCCGGGCGCTGCAGCTCCTCGGCGGCGCGGTGGTGCTGTGGCTGGCCTTCACGGCGCTGCGCGGGCTGCGCGCCCCGCCCGCCGCGCCGGAGGCGAAGGCGCCGCCGCGCGGCTTCTGGCGGGCGGTGCTCCTCAACTTCACCAACCCGAACGCCTGGATCTTCTGGAGCGCGGTGGGCGGCCCGGTGCTCGCGGCCGCCTGGCGGGACGGTCCCGGCGACGCGGGCGGGTTCCTGGCCGGCTTCTACGCGTTCCTGCTCGGGGGCAACGCCGCGCTGGTGGCCGCGGCGGGCGGCCTGGGCCGGCTCGGGCCGCGCACGCAGCGCGCGCTCACCGCGGTCTCCGGGCTGGCGCTGCTCGCGTTCGGCCTGTGGCAGCTCGCGAAGGGGCTCTCCGGCCCGCGCGCCTGAGCCGCTACCTGCCCGCGCCCTGCGCCGGCGGCGCGGGCGGCGGCGGGATCGCCTTCAGCCGCTCCTTCACCTTCGCGAGCTCCGCGCCGCTTCGGCCGCCCGAGCCGGCGAGGTGGTGCTTCGCGACGTAGCGGTCGACCTTCTCGATCCGGTCCGGCGTGGCCGGGTGGGTGGAGAGGTACGTGGTCCAGCCCGGCTGCTTCCCCTCGCCCTTCTCCAGCTTCTGGAAGAACGTGGCGATGCCGCGCGGATCGTAGCCGGCCGCGGCCGCGTAGCGCGCGCCGTACTCGTCGGCCTCGCTCTCGTCGGCGCGGGAGTACGCGAGCAGCGCGCCCTTGCCGGCCAGCCCCGCCGCGAGCTGCGCCGCGCCGTTGGGGTTCTTCCCGAGCGCGATGCCCATGACCGTCTCGAGCCCCATGGCGTTCACCATCTGCCGCGCGGAGTGGCGCGCCACCACGTGCCCGGCCTCGTGCCCGAGCACGCCGGCCACCTCGGCGGTGTCGTCCGCGGCGAGCAGCAGGCCCGAGTAGACGTACAGGAAGCCGCCCGGGGTCGCGAACGCGTTCACGGTCTTCGGCTCGTTGATGACCTTCACCGACCAGTCCACGTCCGGCCGGTCCTTCTTCGCGCTCGCCAGGATCTTGCCGGTGATCCCCTGGACGTAGGCGTTCACCGCCGGGTCCTCGAGGTACTGGACGTGCTCCTTCGTCTCGAGCTGCTCCTTCACCTGCAGTCCGAGCTGCCTCTCCTGCTCGGTGGGGATGAGCACCGAGGCGAGGGTGGTCTCGGTGGCGACGCGCTGCTTGCCGGTGCAGGCGGCGGCGAGCGCCAGGGCCGCGAGCGCGGCGAGCGGGGTGCGAGACGGTCGGTGCATGCCGGTTCCCTCCGGCGCGCTTCTAGCGCCGGCCCGGCGTGGGGTCATCGTCCGCACGGGGGTGCGGCGCGAAGCCCGGTGATCGGTCCGGGGCGCGGGCGGGGCGGGCGCGTCCCGCGGATCCCGGATTTGAAGCCCGCCGCTCCCCCGCGGTACAAGCGGACGGTCGATCCTTCACGGAGGGGGGCGTCACCATGTCGCGCACGCGCCTCGCGGTCCTCTCGACCGCCTTCGCGGTCGTGGCCGCGGGGGTCTTCGGCCTCGGGTTCCTGCGCGGCGCCGCCGAGGCGTCCGCCGCGCCCGCGCCGCCGCCGCTCTCGACCGAGTACCCGGGGGGCGCGCCCATCGACGCCGCGCGCATCCAGACCGGCCGGCTCACCTTCGACCGGATGCCGGCCGAGGTCTCGGGCGCGCTCGAGCTCCACTCCGCCGAGATCGTGAAGCAGGCGGAGGTGCTCGCCACCAAGCAGGCCCGCATCACCGGCACCTGCGCGCCCGGCTCCGCCATCCGCGTGGTCGCCCAGGACGGCACGGTGGTGTGCCAGCGCTTCCCGCGCGGCGTCGTGTCGGTGTCGTCGCTCGCCGGCGTGCCGCGCGTCTCCACCACCGCCACCACCCAGCTCAGCGTGCCGGGCGGCGTGGGCCGCTACCAGTCCGCGGGCGAGGACGACTTCCTGGTGGTCCCGGTGGACCTGCCCGACGGCGCGGTGGTGACCGGCTTCTCGTTCGTGTTCTGGGACAGCGACGCCAAGATCGACGGCGCCGCGTACCTGTACCGCTCCGACGACACCGCCATGGCGGCGCTCGTGACCAAGGACGCGGTCGAGGAGGTGCGGGTGGTGTCCACCCAGGACATCGCCGCGCAGAAGGTGGACAACGGCGCCTTCGCCTACTTCGTCTACCTGCAGCTCTCGGCCGCGGCCGGGCCGCGGCTCGTGCCCATCGCGGCCTCGGTGGCCTACAAGCTGCCCTGAGCCGCGCACGGCGCGCGCGGCCCGTGACCCCGGCGGCGCGATCCCCGCCGCGATCGGCGCGCGTTTGCGTCTACAATGCCGCTCCCCATGTCCCGAAGCGCCCTCCGCCGCGTGAAGCGGCTCGTGGTCAAGGTCGGCACCGGCACGCTCACCGACCGCGCCGGCCGGTTCGACCGCGACAACTGCGGCCGGCTCGCCTCCGAGCTCGCCGAGGTGGCGCGCGGGCGGAAGGTGGTGCTCGTCTCCTCCGGCGCGGTGGCGCTCGGCGCCGAGCGGCTCGGCCTCGTGCGCAGCCGCGGCAAGCCCTGGGACATCCCCACCAAGCAGGCCTGCGCCGCCGCCGGCCAGCCGCACCTCATGGCCGCCTGGGGGGAGGCGCTGGGGCGCCACGGCCTCGTCACCGCCCAGGTGCTGCTCACCGCCGACGACCTCGCCAGCCGCAAGCGCTTCCTGAACGCGCGCCGCACCTTCGAGCGGCTGCTCGACGCGGGCGCGGTGCCGGTCGTGAACGAGAACGACACCGTCGCGGTGGACGAGATCAAGGTCGGCGACAACGACACGCTCGCCGCGCTGGTGGCGGGCTGCGTGGAGGCCGACGCGGTGGCGATGCTCACCGACGTGGACGGGCTCTACGACCGGAACCCCGCCGAGCCCGGGGCGCGGCTGCTCCGCGACGTGCCGCGGGTCACCGCCGAGATCGAGCGGAGCGCGGGCGGGGCGGGGAGCGAGCGCAGCGTGGGCGGGATGATCACCAAGGTGAAGGCGGCGCGGCGGCTCGGCGCGCAGGGCGTCGTCACCGCGCTCCTGTCCGGGCGCCGCGCGCGGGCGCTGCCGGCGCTGCTCGCGGGCGAGCCGGTCGGCACCGTGTTCGCGCCCGGGGCGCACCGGCTCAGCTCGCGCCAGGGCTGGCTCGCGGCCGCCGCGCGCGGCAAGGGCGTCATCCTGGTGGACGCGGGCGCGCGGCGCGCGCTGGTGGAGCAGGGGCGGAGCCTGCTGCCGAGCGGCGTCCGCGGCGTGCAGGGCCAGTTCGGGGTGGGCGATCCGGTGGACGTCGCGGTGGACCCGGCCCGCCCCTTCGCGCGGGGCCTGGCCGGCTACGCCGCCGACGAGGTCCGCCGCATCGCCGGGCTGAAGACCGGCGAGATCGAGCGCGCGCTCGGGTATAAGTACCTCGACGAGATCGTCCACCGGAACGACCTGGTGGTCCTCGAGACCGGCCGGGAGTGAGCATGCGCAAGGAGAAGTCGCTGGGCCTCGCCGCCGAGATGCGGAAGCTGGCGGAGGCCTCGCGCGAGGCCGCCCGGGCCCTCTCGCATGCCGACCCCCGCCGCAAGGACGCCGCGCTCCGCGCCGCCGCCGAGGCCATCGGGCGCCGCGAGAAGCGGATCCTGGCCGAGAACGCGCGCGACCTCGCCGCGGCCCGCGCCGCCGGGCAGAACGCGGCGTACCTCGATCGCCTGAAGCTCGACCCGAAGCGGCTCGCCGGCATCGCCGCGTCGCTGCACGAGATCGCCGGGCTGCGCGACCCGGTGGGCGAGGTGACCGCGAGCTGGCGGCGCCCGAACGGCCTCGAGATCCGCAAGGTCCGCATCCCGCTCGGCGTGGTGCTGATGGTGTACGAGGCCCGGCCCAACGTGACCGTGGACGCGGCCGCGCTCTGCCTGAAGAGCGGCAACGCGGCCATCCTCCGGCCCGGCTCCGACGCGCTCCGCTCGTCGCTCGCGCTCGCCGAGGCGTTCGCGGAGGGGCTCGAGAAGGCCGGGCTGCCGGCGGCCAGCGCGCAGGTGGTGCCCACGCCGGACCGCGAGGCCACCTACGAGCTGCTCGCGCTCGACGACCTCATCGACCTCGCCATCCCGCGCGGCGGCCCGTCGCTCATCCGCGCCGTGGCGGAGCGCTCGCGGGTGCCGGTGCTGAAGCACTACCAGGGCGTGTGCCACCTGTACCTCGACGCGTCGGCGCCGCCGCAGCAGGCGGTGGACCTGGCGCTGAACGGCAAGGTGCAGCGCCCCGGCGTGTGCAACGCCACCGAGTGCCTGCTCGTGCACCGCGCCGCCGCCGGCAAGCTCCTGCCGCCGGTGGGCCGCGCGCTCGCCGACGCCGGGGTGGAGCTGCGCTGCGACCCCACCGCGCTCACCATCCTGAAGCGCGCCGGGGTGGCGGCGGTGCCGGCCCGCCCGGACGACTTCGGCAAGGAGTTCCTGGACAAGATCCTGGCCGTGCGGGTGGTCGCGGACCTCGACGGCGCGCTCGAGCACATCGCGCGCTACGGCTCGCTCCACACGGAGGCGATCGTCACCCGCGACCTCGGCAGCGCGCGGCGCTTCCAGCGCGAGGTGGACGCGAGCGCGGTGATGGTGAACGCGTCCACCCGCTTCAACGACGGCGGCGAGCTGGGGCTCGGCGCCGAGATCGGCATCTCCACCACCAAGCTCCACGCGTTCGGGCCCATGGGGCTCGCCGAGCTCACCACCCAGAAGTTCCTGGTCGAGGGCGAAGGGCACGTGCGGTAGCGAGAGGAACCTGATGGCGACGAAGAAGAAGGCAGCCGGCAAGAAGCCGTTCGCGAAGAAGACCCCCTCGAAGCGCGCGCCCGCCCGCCGCGGGCCG
>NZ_BAZG01000157.1 GCF_000964525.1 Anaeromyxobacter sp. PSR-1 | reverse complement strand
CCCGCAAGCCGATCCCGCCATGCCCGGCCCCGGTCACGCGCATTCGCCCCCGACCGCCCCCGCCCCCTCAAAGCCCCACCACGCCCACCAACGGCCCCGCCCGCCCACGCCCACCACGCCCACCGACGGCCCCGCCCGCCCACGCCCACCACGCCCACCGACGGCCCCGCCCGCCCGCTCAACCACGCCCGCCCCGCACCGCCGGACGGTTGCGCTATCCTCCCCGCATGCCCGACGACTTCCTCGCCGACTCGGCGCGCGCGGCGCTGTCCGCCGAGGTCCGCCGGCTCTCCGGCGCCCTCCGCGACGCGCAGCGCGCGCTGGCGGCGCTGGGCGGCACGTCGCTCCCGGGGCTGCACCTGGTGCTCGAGGCGGGCGGCCGCCGCGCGCTCCTGCCGGTCGCGCAGGTCGCCGAGGTGGTCCGCATGGTCGCGCTCGCGCCGCTGCCGGGCGCGCCGGCGCACGTGCTCGGGACCTTCTCCTGGCGCGGGGTCCCGGTGGTGGCCGTGGACCTGGCCGCGGCCGCGGGGGCGCGCGCGGACCTGGACCTCGACGCGCGCGTGGTGGTCCTCGCGGGCGCGCCGGCGCTGGGGCTCGCGGTGGAGCGCGTGGCGGGCACGGTGGACGGCCCGCGGCTGTTCGAGGGCGATCCGGCCGAGGCGGCGCCGGAGGGCTGGCGGGGGTCGCCGCTCGTCGCCGGGCTGTGCGCGGACGGCGGCGAGGTCCTCCCGCTCCTCGACCCGTCGCCGCTGCGGGCGGCGCTGGCGGGCCCGGGCGCGCCGGCGGAGCCGTGACGGACGGCGCCCCGGGGCCGGCGGAGCTCGCCGCGGTGGCCCGCGCGCTCGCCGCGGAGACGGGGCTCTCCCTCGCGAGCGGCCTGGGCGACGCGCTGCGCGCCGCGGTGGAGCGCGCCGCGGAGGACCGGGGCACGACGCCGGCGCGGCTCGCGGCGGCGGTCGCGGCGGGCGACGCCGGGGCGCTCGCGGCGCTGGTGGAGCAGGCCGCGGTGCGCGAGACCTCGTTCTGGCGCCACCCCGAGCAGCTCGCCGCGCTGACCCGGCTCGCCGGCGACGGCCCGGCGCCGCTCCGCCTCTGGTCGGCGGGCTGCGCGAGCGGCGAGGAGGCCTACGGGCTCGCCATGCTGCTGCGCGAGGCGGGCCGCGGCGCCGCCGCAGGCGACCGCGTCCTCGCGACCGACGTCTCCGCCCGCGCGCTCGAGGCGGCGCGCCGCGCGCGCTACGGCGCGCGGACGCTGCGGCGGCTGCCGCCCGCGCTGGCGGCGCGCTGGCTCCTGCCGGCGGGGCCGGACGGCGCGCGGGCGGTGCACCCGGAGGTGCGCGCGCCGGTGGAGGTCCGCCACCACAACCTCGTCCGCGACCCGCCCCCCGGGGCCGCGTTCGACGCGGTGGTGTGCCGCAACGTCCTCATCTACTTCGACCCGGCGGTCGCGGCGGCGGTGCTGCGCACGCTGCTCGCCGCGGTGCGCCCCGGGGGCTGGCTGGTGCTGGGCCCGGTGGAGCTGCCGCTCGCGGCGGACCTCCCCGTCGAATGGGTGGAGGACGGCGGGGCGACGCTGCTGCGGCGCCCGGGCTGATCGCGCGCGGCCGCGTCCGCGCGGGCTTTCCCGCGCGCGGCCGGTTACGATCCCGCCGTGTTCGACGCCTTCCTCCACGCCGGCGCGCTCGGGGCGCGCGAGGTCGCGGACCTCCGGTTCTTCGGGATCGAGGGGGCGCTGGTGCCGTCCGGCGACGCGGTGGTCACGGCGACGCCGGCGGCCATCCGCCGCGGCTGGGAGCAGGTCGCCGGCGCCACCCGGCGGCTGCGCCGGGGCGGCCTCGCGGCCTGGGCCGCCCTCGGCGTCCACCCGCGCCGGATCCCGTCGCGCGGCCTGGAGGCGCTGCTCGCCGAGCTGCCCGACGCCCTGGGCCGCCCGGAGGTGGCGGCGCTCGGCGCGGTGGGCCTGGCCGAGGGCGGCGCGCTGGAGGAGCGGGTGCTCTCGCGCCAGCTCGAGCTGGCGCGCGAGCTGCGGCTGCCGGTGGTCGCGGCGGTCCCGCTGCGCGGGCGCGAGCGCCTCACCCGGCGGCTGCTCGCGGCGCTGCGCGAGTCGGAGCTGGAGCCGGCGCGCGTGCTGGTGGCGGGCGCCGACGAGCGCACCGTGAAGGCGATCCGCGCCTGCGGCCACCTGGCGGGCCTGTCGCTGTCCGGCGGGGCCGGGCCGCGCGGCGCGGTGGACGCGGCGGTGCGGGTGGTGGCGTCGCTCGGGCCGGAGGGGATCGTCCTCGGCTCCGACGCCGGCGTGGGCGGCGGGGACCTGCTGGCGCTGGCGCGGGCGGCCGACCGGATGGCGAAGGCCGGGCTCGCGCCCGCCGTCATCCGCCGCGTGTGCGGCGCGAACGCGATCCGCTTCCTCGGCGTCGATCCGGCGGGGCTGCGGGGCCGCGCGTCCAGTGCCCGCTCCGCCCGCCCTTCTTCTCGATGAGCTCGATGGCCGTGATCGACATGCCCTTCTCGTACCGCTTCAGCATGTCGTAGATGGTCAGGCAGGCGGCCGAGACCGCGGCGAGCGCCTCCATCTCGACGCCGGTCCGGTCCACCGTGCGCACGGTCGCCTCGACCGCCACGCCGCCGGGGCCCGGCACCGCGCTCACGTCCACGCCGGAGAGCGCGATGGGGTGGCAGAGCGGCACCAGGTCCGGCGTCTTCTTCGCGGCCATGACGCCGGCCAGCCGCGCGGCGGCGAGCACGTCGCCCTTCTCCACCTCGCCCGCGCGGATCCGGCCCACCGTGTCGGCGGACATGGCCACGAAGCCGCGCGCCACCGCCACGCGCTCGGTCTTCGGCTTCGCGCCGACGTCGATCATCTTCATGGCGGCTAGTTCCAGCTCTCGGTGACGTGCTCGCCCAGCCAGCGCTCCGCGTCGATCGCCGCCGAGCAGCCGGTGCCGGCCGCGCTGATCGCCTGGCGGTAGTGCGGGTCGGAGACGTCGCCCGCCGCGAACACGCCCGCCACGCTGGTCGCGGTGGAGGGCGCCTTCACCGCGAGGTAGCCGACCTCGTTCATCTCGAGCTGGCCCTTGAAGATGCCGGTGTTGGGCTCGTGCCCGATGCCCATGAACACGCCCTTCAGCGGCAGCTCGCGGGTCGAGCCGTCGCGGGTGTCCTTGAGCCGGACGCCGGTGACCGCCTTCCCGTCGCCGAGGATCTCGTCCACCACCGCGTTCAGCGCGAGCTCGATCTTCGGGTTCTTGCGGGCGCGGTCCTGCATGATCTTGGAGGCGCGCAGCTCGCCGCGGCGGTGCACCACGTACACCTTGCTCGCGTACTTGGTGAGGAAGCTCGCCTCCTCCAGCGCCGTGTCGCCGCCGCCCACCACCGCGACCTCCACGCCGCGGAAGAAGAAGCCGTCGCAGGTGGCGCAGGCCGACACGCCGCGCCCCTGGTACTGCTTCTCCGACGGGATCTGCAGCCACTTGGCGGACGCGCCGGTGGCGATGATCACCGCGTCGGCGGTGTAGAGCGTGTCGTCCTGCCAGAGCTTGAAGGGGCGCTGCGAGAAGTCCACCCGGGTGATCTCGCTCGCCTCGAAGCGCGTGCCGAAGCGCTCGGCCTGCTTCTTCATCTTCTCCATCAGCTCCGGCCCGAGGATGCCCTCGGGGAACCCGGGGAAGTTCTCCACCTCGCTCGTGATGGTCAGCTGCCCGCCCGGCTGCATGCCCTCGAACAGCAGCGGCCGGAGGTTGGCGCGCGCGGCGTAGAGCGCGGCGGTGTAGCCCGCGGGGCCGCTGCCGACGATGACGAGCCGCTCGTGCTTGGACATGGCGTGACCTCCCTGGTGCGAGGGGACCTCTGAATAGCCGCTTGGAGCCAGCGTGTCACGGCGAAGGTTCGCTCGCGCATCGCCCGGGCGAGGGGGCGGCCGGCGCCCCGCCGTGCGCGGTCGAAACCGTTGACGGACCGGCCGTTTTGGCGGAAGGTTCGCCTCCTCCGGGCCGTTGGCCCGACACACCTCCCGCGGAGCCCTCATCCCCATGCGCAACGTCGTCCTCGGCGCGCTCGCCGTCCTCGCGGCCGCCTGCCAGTCCCCTCGCCCGGCCCAGCCGGCGCAGCAGAAGGAGAACCCGTCGGCGCCGGTCGCCAAGGTCGGCGGCCAGGCCATCACCGCGGGCGAGCTGGACGAGCTCGTGAAGAGCGACCTGAAGCAGCTCGAGCAGCAGTACGAGGAGCAGAAGTACCAGCTGAAGCGCCAGGGCCTGGAGTCGATGATCCGCCGGCGCGTCTTCGAGGCGAAGGCGAAGGCCGAGGGCATCACGCCGGACGAGCTGGTGAACCGCGACGTGGTCGCGAAGATCCCCGAGCCGGCCGACGACGAGGTCCGCGCGCTCTACGAGCGCGCCAAGGCCGGCGGCCAGCAGCTCCCGCCCATCGACCAGGTGAAGCCGGACATCGCCCGGTTCATCAAGAACCAGAAGGCCCAGGCCGAGCTGACGGCGTACTACGAGAAGCTGAAGAAGGACATGAACGTCGAGGTGCTGCTGCCCGCGTACATGCCGCCCAAGGTCGAGGTCGCGGCCACCGGCCCGTCGAAGGGCCCGAGCGACGCGCCCATCACCATCGTCGAGTTCTCCGACTACCAGTGCCCGTTCTGCGTGCGCGCCGAGCCGACGGTGAAGGACGTGATGGCCGCGTACCCGGGCAAGATCCGGGTGGTCTACCGCGACTTCCCGCTGCCCTCGCACGACCTCGCCCCGAAGGCGGCCGAGGCGGCGCACTGCGCCGGCGACCAGGGCAAGTACTGGGAGATGCACGACCGGCTCTTCGCCGCGAACGGCAAGCTCGCCGTGGACGACCTGAAGGGCTACGCCCGCGACGTCGGCGTGGACGGCGCGAAGTTCGACCGCTGCCTGGAGTCCGGCGAGAAGGCCCCGGTGGTGCAGGAGCACCACAAGGCCGGCGAGGCCGCCGGCGTGAGCGGGACCCCGGCGTTCTTCATCAACGGCCGGCTCATCTCGGGCGCGCAGCCCCTGGAGGCCTTCAAGGCCGTGATCGACGAGGAGCTGAAGGCGGCGGGCAAGCTGTAGGCCCCGACCTCAGGCTGGCGAAGCCGGCGGCCCCGTCCTAGATCCGGACGCGGCCGCCGTGCCGTTTCGGAGGTGTCGAGTGGGCGCATACGGACAGGGTGAGGGCGCGACGCTGGGCGAGCGCCGGAAGACGCGGCAGATCCGGGTCGGCAACGTGCGGATCGGCGGCGACGCCCCGATCGCCGTGCAGTCGATGACCACCACCCAGACCGCCGACGCCGCGGCCACGCTGGCGCAGATCCGCGCGCTGGCCGAGGCGGGCGCCGACGTGGTGCGCCTGGCCGTGCCGGACCAGGACGCCGCCGCCGCGCTGCCGGAGATCGTGAAGGCCACCCCGGTGCCGCTGGTGGCCGACATCCACTTCGACTACCGGCTGGCGCTCGCCGCGCTGAAGGCCGGCATCCACGGCATCCGCCTCAACCCGGGCAACATCGGCGCGCGCGAGCGGGTCCGCGAGGTGGTGAAGGCCGCCCGGGAGCGCAGCGTCCCGGTGCGCATCGGCGTGAACGCCGGCTCGCTCGAGAAGGACATCGTCGAGAAGCACGGCTGGCCCACCGCCGCCGGCATGGTGGAGAGCGCCGAGCGGCACATCCGCTTCCTCGAGGACGAGGGCTACCGCGAGATCAAGGTCTCGCTGAAGGCGCACGACGTCGCCATGACCGTGCAGGCGAACCGGCTCTTCTCCCGCCAGTTCGACTACCCGCTCCACCTCGGGGTCACCGAGGCCGGCACGCTGCTCGCCGGCACCGTCAAGAGCGCCGCGGGCCTCGGCATCCTGCTGGGCGAGGGGATCGGCGACACCATCCGCATCTCCCTCACCGCCGATCCGGTCGAGGAGGTGCGGGTGGCGCGCATGCTGCTCACCTCGCTCGGGCTCAAGTTCGGCGGGGCCACGCTCACCTCCTGCCCGACCTGCGGCCGGTGCTCGGTGGACATGATCCCGGTGGCCGAGCGCGTCGAGCGCCGCCTCGCCACGCTCAAGGGCGAGGTGCAGGTGGCGGTGATGGGCTGCGAGGTGAACGGGCCCGGCGAGGCGGCCGCCGCCGACGTCGGGATCGCCTACGGCCACAACGGCGTGGGGCTGCTGTTCCGCGACGGCAAGATCGTGAAGCGCATGAAGGCGGAGGAGCTGGAGGAGGCGCTGGTGGCCGAGGCCATCCAGATCTCCGGCCAGCGCGCGCCGAAGTAGCTCCGGGCGCTCGCCGTTCGGCAACCCCGGAGCAGGCTCCGACGAGCGGATCGTGCAGATCCGCTCACCCTGAGCGTAGGCGGTGCCATCGGCGCCGCCGGAGTCGAAGGGTCAGGGCGCCCGGCCCGCCGCGAGCGCGGCCAGGTACGCCGCGAGCGCGCGGCGGTCGGCGTCGGTGCCGCGGAACGGCGGCATGGCCCGGTTCAGCTCCGGCAGGCGGCCCAGCGCCTCGTACGCGCGCGGGGCGTCCCAGCCCGCGACCCGCGGGGCGAGCGGGATCTCCCGGTGGCAGTGCCAGCACTGCTGGGTGAGCACGCGCTTCCCCTGCGCGGCGAGCTCCGGGGTCTCGACCGGCGGGGGCGCGCGGCGACCGAAGGTGCCGGCCGGGAGCTGCGACAGGAGCGCCGCCCCCAGCGCCAGGACCACCGCGGCGGCGAGCGCATAGCGGGTGCGCGCAGGCATGGGGTTCCATTGTATAACCCACCCCCATGCACGCCGTCCGCTACAGCCAGGCCTTCATCCCGACGCTGAAGGAAGCGCCCGCCGACGCGCAGGTCGCGAGCCACAAGCTGCTCGTCCGCGCCGGCTTCATCCGCCAGCTCGGCGCCGGCATCTACGACTACCTGCCGCTCGCGAAGCGCTCCCTCACCAAGATCGAGGCGATCGTCCGCGAGGAGATGAACGCCATCGGCGGCCAGGAGTTCTTCCTGCCCGCGCTCCACCCGGCCGAGATCTGGAAGGAGTCCGGCCGCTGGGAGGTGATGGGCGACAACATGTTCCGGCTGAAGGACCGCAAGGGCGGCGACTACGGCCTCGGCATGACGCACGAGGAGATCTTCACCGCCATCGCCCGGGACGAGCTGCGCAGCTACCGGCAGCTCCCGCAGGTCTGGTACCAGATCCAGACCAAGTTCCGCGACGAGCCGCGGCCCAAGTCCGGCCTGCTGCGCGTGCGCCAGTTCACCATGAAGGACGCGTACTCCTTCGACGTGGACCGGGCCGGCCTCGACAGGAGCTACGAGGACCAGCGCCGCGCGTACGAGAAGATCTTCACCCGCTGCGGCCTCGACTTCGTGGCGGTGCAGGCGCACTCCGGCTCGATGGGCGGCAGCGAGTCCTCCGAGTTCATGGTGCGCACCGACGCCGGCGAGGACCTGGTGGCCGCGTGCCCGAGGTGCCGGTACGCCGCCAACACCGAGACCGCCACCTCGCGCGTCGCCGCCGAGGCCGACGGCCCCGGGCTCGCCGCGCCCGAGAAGTTCGCCACCCCCGGCGTCGTGACCATCGAGGCGCTGGAGCGGGCGCCGCACTCGGTGCCGGCCCGGCGGCAGCTGAAGACGCTCGTCTACCTCGCCGACGAGCAGCCGGTCGTCGCGGTGGTGCGCGGCGACCAGGAGCTGAACGAGGCGAAGCTCCAGACCGCCACCGGCGCGCAGGTGGTCCGCCCGGCGCACCCCGAGGAGATCCCGCCGCTCATGGGCGCGCACGCCGGCTCGCTCGGCGCGGTGCGGTTCACGAAGGCGCGCGTGGTGGTCGACCCGTCGCTCGCCGACCGCAAGGACATGGTCACCGGCGCGAACGAGGACGGCTTCCACCTCCGCGGCGTGGACGTGAAGCGCGACCTCCTCGCCCACGGCGCCACGCTGGCCGAGCTGCGCACGGTGAAGGCCGGCGAGGGCTGCCCGCGCTGCGAGGGCGCGCTCGAGGTCTTCAAGGCGCTCGAGGTCGGCCACATCTTCAAGCTCGGCACCAAGTACTCGGAGTCGATGAAGGCGACCGTGCTCGACGCCGAGGGCAAGCAGGTGCCCATCATCATGGGCAGCTACGGCATCGGCGTGGAGCGCATCCTGGCCGCGGCGATCGAGCTGCACCACGACGACAACGGCATCGTGTTCCCGATGGCCATCGCGCCGTTCCACGCCACCGTGCTCACGCTCGGGCCCGAGCCCGAGCTGCGCAAGGCGGCCGAGGAGGTGGTGGCCGCGCTCGGGGAGGAGGGCGTCGAGGTGCTGTTCGACGACCGCGACGAGCGCGCCGGGGTGAAGTTCAAGGACGCCGACCTGCTCGGCATCCCCGTCCGCATCGCGGTGGGGAAGAAGGGGCTCGCCGCCGGCAACGTGGAGTGGAAGCTGCGCAAGGGCGGCGCGGTGGAGCTCGTCCCGCTGGCCGAGGTCGCGCGCAAGGCGGCCGAGGCGGTCCGGGCGGGGACGTAGTCGGTCCGGCCCGGGCGGGCGCATCCCGCCGCGCCGGGCAGCGGAGGGGTGGATGCGCGCGAAGCTGTCGGTGGGGGCCGAGGGCCAGGTCACGTTGCCGCCGCGCGAGGCGGAGGCGCTGGGGCTCGCAGGGGGCGGCGACGCCGAGCTGGTGTCGGCGCGCGGCGCGTTCGCGCTGATCGCCCCCGCGCGCGGCGAGACGCCGCGCTCGTGGTTCGCGGGCTCGCTCTCGGCGCTGTCGGTGCCCGAGGTGATCCAGTTCGTGTTCACCTCGCTCAAGACCGGCGTGCTGCTGCTCGCGTTCGGCGCCGACGGCGAGCATGCCGCCGCGCCGGACCGGCCCGAGCAGCTGCGGCGGCGCAGCATCTTCTTCCGGGACGGGCAGGTGGTGTTCGCCTCGTCGTCGGAGCCCGCCGAGCGGCTCGGCCCGATGCTGGTGCGGTCCGGGCTGGTCCGCGACGAGGACCTGGAGCGCTGCCGGCACCTGGTCTCCGCCGGCCACCCGCTCGGGCAGGTGCTGGTGGACCAGGGGTTGCTCTCGCCCGGCCAGCTCTACGAGGGGATGACGCTCCAGGTGACGGAGATCCTGATGGGCTCCTTCCTGGAGGCCGCGGGCACGTTCGCCTTCCTGGAGGGCCGGACCGACGAGCAGAACGCGGTGAAGCTGCCGCAGCGCACCCGCGAGCTGCTGCTGGAGGGCATGCGGCGGGTGGAGGAGGCGGAGCAGCTCGGCCGCGAGCTGGGCGGGCGCGAGGTGGTGCTGCGCCGGGCCCGGGCCGGCGCGGACGCCGGCGGGCTCGCCCCGCTGGAGGCGCGGCTCGTCGAGGCGGTGGACGGGGCGCGCACGCTCCCCGAGGCGGCGCGGGCCGCCAGCCTCACCCTGCGCGAGGCGCTCGCCACCGCGGCGGCGCTGGTGCGCCGCGGCGTGCTCGCGGTCCCGGCCCTGCCCGCGGTCCCGGCGCCCGAGCCGGCACCGGAGACGCCGCGCCCGACCCCGCCGCCCGGCGTGCGGACCTCCGGGCCGTTCGAGACGTACCGCCGCATCTTCCAGCGCGTGCACCAGGCGCTCGCCGCCGCGCAGCCGGACGCCTCGGCGCGGCTCAACACCTACTTCGACCGCCTGCCCCCGAAGCAGCGCGCGCTGTTCGAGGGCGTCCGCCTGGCCGAGGACGGGTCGGTGGACGTGATGCTGGTGCTCGCGAACGTGCTCGCGGTCGGGACCTGGACCGGCGCCGCGGCGCGCGCCCGGGCGCTGGAGGCGCTCGAGGACCTGCTCGCGTTCGCGCTGTTCGAGGTGAAGAACTGCCTGCCCCGCCCCGAGGCCGACGCGCTGCTGCGCGAGGTCGGGCGCATGCAGGTCGGAAAGGCCTAGCCATGAAGCCGTCGGAACGGATCTGCGCCGCGCTCGACTTCCCCACCTTCGCCGCGGCCGAGCCGTTCGCGCGCGCGGTCGCGCCGGAGGTCGGGATCCTCAAGGTCGGGCTCGAGCTGTTCGCGGCCGAGGGGCCCGCGGCGGTGCGCGCCGCGGCGGCGCTCGGCCGGCCGGTGTTCCTCGACCTGAAGCTGCACGACATCCCCAACACCGTGGAGGGCGCGGCGCGCAGCGCGGCCGCGAGCGGCGCGGCGCTGCTCACCGTGCACGCCGCCGGCGGCGCGGAGATGGTGAGGGCGGCCGTGCGCGGCGCCGGCCCCGGCGTGCGGGTGCTGGCGGTGACGGTGCTCACCAGCCTGGACGCGGCGGCGCTCGAGGCCATCGGCCTCGCCGGCCCGCCCGAGGCGGCGGTGGTGCGGCTGGCGCGCCTCGCGGTGGACGCCGGCGCCGGCGGGATCGTCTGCTCGCCGCACGAGGTGGCGGCGGT
>NZ_BAZG01000158.1 GCF_000964525.1 Anaeromyxobacter sp. PSR-1 | reverse complement strand
GGCGCGCGGGCGCGCAGCCGCGCGGCGGGAAGCAGCAGGCCGGTGGCCGGCGCGCGCAGGGCGGCGCCAAGGCGCGGGGCGGGAAGCAGGGCGGGGGCGGAAAGGGCCGCCGCCGCGGGCGCTGAGGGCGGCCGCGCATCCTCCGCCCCCTCGACAGGCTCGGGGCGAGCGGAATGTCGAGGAATCGGGCGGGCCGGCTCAGGCCGGCGGCGTCCACTCGCCCCGGAGCGCGCGCAGGAACCGGCGCGCGCCCTCCAGGCCGCCCTCGCCGGGCCCCGCCGCGTGGGTGGGCGCGTCCCCGCGCGGCACCAGGCGGGCGCCGCCGTCCTCCTCGAACGCGACCGCCAGGCCGCGGGCGCCCAGGGCGCGGAAGAACGGCTCCCACCCGCACCGCCCGGCCGTCTCGCCGTGGCCGGCGAGGGCCGGCGCGCCGTCGCGCAGGGCAGGGGACAGGTGGGCGCGACCGGCCCGGTGCAGGATCTCGCCGTGATCGGCGGTGACGGTGGCGGGCATGCGGGTGACCTCCACCGCCATCTCGCCGCAGCCGGCCGTCGCGCGCAACCCGCCGGTCGGGGTGCGGGCGCCCGCCCGGCGCGCTAATCACATCCGGTGACCATCGCCCAGGGCGTCCTCGTGACCGCCGCCTCCGCCGCCGCCGGCCTGGTGAACGCCGTCGCCGGCGGGGGCACGCTGCTCACCTTCCCCGCGCTGATGCTCGCCGGCCTCTCCCCGGTGACCGCGAACGCCACCAGCACGGTGGCGCTCTGGCCGGGTCAGATCTCCTCGGTGTGGGCCTACCGGCGCCACCTCGACGAGGAGCGGCACCGCGCCATCGTGCTCGGGTTGCCGGCGCTGCTCGGGGGCGCGCTCGGCTCGGTGCTGCTGCTGGCGCTGCCGGAGAAGGCGTTCGCGGCGGTGGTGCCGTGGCTCATCCTGTTCGCCTGCGCGCTGCTCGCGCTCCAGGGGCCCATCCGCCGCGCGGTGGGGCACCAGGTCGCCGGGAACCACCCGGTGGCGCTCTGGATGATCCAGTTCCTCATCTCGGTGTACGGCGGCTACTTCGGCGCCGGGATCGGGATCCTGATGCTGGCGGCCATGGGCATCCTGCTGCCGTCCAGCCTGCAGCACGCGAACGCGCTCAAGGTGCTGTTCGCGCTGCTCACGAACGGCGTGGCCTGCGTGCTGTTCCTGGCGTGGGGGAAGGTGGACCCGCCGCTCGCCGCGCTCATGGCGGTCGCGTCGCTGGTGGGCGGCTGGGTGGGCGCGCACGTGGCGCAGCGCCTCCCGCCGGCGGGGATGAAGGCGTTCGCCATCGCGATCGGGCTGTTCGCGGCGGCGAAGTTCTTCTGGTAGCCGCGGCGCCCGGGCCCGCGCCCCGCGGGACGCGGCGGGCGGGCGGGCCTCGGGCCGCGGCGCCGGGCTACGGCCTCGCGCTCGCGGAGGCCGCGCCGGAGAAGTGGATGAGCGCCTCGAGCGCGTTGGTGGTGGTGAGCAGCCCCTCCAGGTCGCCCTGCGCGTTCACCACGATGACGCCGTTCAGCTTGCGGTCGTGGAGCAGGCGCGCGGCCTCGGCCAGCGGCGTGTCCGGGTGGACCGTGTGCGGCGCCGGGTTCATCGCGGCGCGGACCGGGGTCTTGGAGAGCAGGTAGTGCAGCTCCCACTGGTCGAGGGTGGTCGCCTTCGCCGGCATGTAGCCGAACAGCATCTTCTCCGTCACCAGCCCGACCAGGCGCCCCTGCCGCATCACCGGCAGCCGCCGGATGTTCTTCTCCTTGAGCAGGTGGATCGCCTCGATCACCGAGGCCTCGTCCTCGATGGTGATCGGGTTCTTCGTCATCCAGTCGCCGACCGTGAGCTTCGCGTCCGCCATGATCACATCCCCAGGAAGGCCTTCTTGACGTGGGCGTTGTCGAGCAGCTCCGCGCCCGTTCCGGAGAGTACCACCCGTCCCGTCTCCAGCACGTACGCGCGCGTGGAGATGCGGAGCGACTGGTAGACGTTCTGCTCCACCAGCAGGATCGTGGTCCCCTGGCGGTTGATCTCCTTGATGATCTCGAAGATGCTCTTCACCAGCAGCGGAGACAGGCCCAGCGAGGGCTCGTCCAGCAGCAGCAGCTTCGGGTTGGCCATCAGGCCGCGCGCGATGGCGAGCATCTGCTGCTCGCCGCCGGACATGGTGCCGCCGAGCTGCTTCTGGCGCTCCTTCAGGCGCGGGAACAGCGTGAAGGCCCGCTCGATGTTGCGCTCGCGGTCCTTGCGCGTCGCCTTCACGAACGAGCCCATGCGCAGGTTCTCGACCACCGTCATCTCCGGGAAGATGCGGCGGCCCTCCGGCACCTGCACGACGCCCAGCTCCACCACCTCGTGCGAGGCCAGCTTGCGCAGGTCCTGGCCGAGGAAGGTGAGGTGGCCGTGGCCCGGCTTCACCAGGCGCGAGACGTTGTTGAGGATGGTGGACTTCCCGGCGCCGTTCGCGCCGACCACCGTGACGATCTCGCCCTGCTTCACCTCCAGGTCCACGTCCCAGAGGACCTTCAGGTCGCCGTAGGCGAAGGACAGCTTCTCGAGCTTCAGCATCACTCCACCTCCTCGCCCAGGTAGGCGGAGACCACGTCCTTGTTGTTCACGATCTCCTGCGGCGCGCCCTCGGCCAGCTTCTCGCCGGAGTTGAGGACCACGATGCGATCCGAGATGCGCATGATGGCCTTCATGTCGTGCTCGATGACCATCTGCGTGAGGCCGCCCTTCCGGAGCTCGAGGAT
The DNA here is from genome assembly GCF_000964525.1 of Anaeromyxobacter sp. PSR-1. Taxonomy (GTDB): domain Bacteria; phylum Myxococcota; class Myxococcia; order Myxococcales; family Anaeromyxobacteraceae; genus Anaeromyxobacter. The sequence continues at coordinate 7,565 of NZ_BAZG01000158.1, read as the reverse complement.
GAGCTGGATGATCTCCTCGGACTCGGCCGGGTTGAGGCCGCCCATCACCTCGTCGAGCAGCAGCAGCTCGGGCTTGGTGGCGAGGACGCGGGCCACCTCGAGCTTCTTGCGCTCGCCGATGGGGAGCCCGCCGGCCAGGAAGTCCTCCTTGTGCTCGAGCTTGACGACGTGCAGCTGCTCCAGCGCCACCTGCCGCGCGACCTTCAGGCTGGTGGTGCGCGCCAGCGCCCCCACCATCACGTTGTCGAGCACCGTCATCTTCGCGAGCGGCCGCACCTTCTGCCAGGTGCGCACCATGCCCAGGTGGCACACCTGGTTCGGCTGCAGGCCATTCATCCGCACGCCCTTGAACAGCACCTCGCCCTTGGACGGTGGGTAGAAGCCGGTGATGCAGTTGAACAGCGTGGTCTTGCCGGCGCCGTTCGGGCCGATGAGGCCCATGATCATCCCCTGCTCCATCGAGAAGGAGACGTCGGAGTTGGCGGCGAGGCCGCCGAAGAACTTGGAGACGTGCTTGATGTCGAGGATCGCCATGGCGGTCTCCGTCTCCTAGGCCTTGGCCGCGGCGGTGGGGGGGACGTCCTGCGGCCGGCGGCCCCAGCGCGCCGCGGCGCGCCGGATGACGCCGAGCACGCCCTCGGGCGCGAACAGGATCACGAGCACCACCAGGATGCCGTACACGAGCAGGTGGGCGTTCGAGAGGTACCGCTCCACGAACGTCACGAAGCCGGAGTCGGCCGAGAGGACGCCGACCTGCACCAGGCCCTTCGGGTTGCGCAGGATCTCGGAGAGCGGCACCAGCACCACCGCGCCGATCACCGGGCCGACGATGGTCCCGATGCCGCCGATGATGCAGAGCAGGACGATCTGCACCGACACGTCCAGGCCGAACACGGTGTTCGGGTCGATGAACTTCACGAACATGGCGTAGAAGCCGCCGGCCAGCGCGGTGAACGCGGCCGAGATGGAGAGCGCCACGTTCTTGTAGAAGGACAGGTTGATGCCGAGCGAGTGCGCGGCGTCCTGGTCCTCCCGGATGGCCTGGAAGTAGTAGCCGAGCTTCGAGTGCTGGACGACCCAGTTGACCGCCACGGCCACGACCGCCAGGCCCAGGCCCACGAAGTAGAAGGGCCGCTTGCCGATGAACAGGATCTCCTCGCCGAAGAGGTTCATCGTCGGGATCTCGCCGAGCAGGAAGCCCTCGGCCCCGCGGGTGAAGTCCTTGAAGTACAGGGTGGCGAGCCGGATGATCTCGGCGACCGAGATCGAGGCGAGCACGAAGTAGGGCCCGCGCAGCCGGAAGGTGATGCTGCCGATCACGAGCGACAGCAGCACCGCCGCCGCCATGGCCGCCCACACGCCCCACCACGGCGCGATCTTGTTCACCTCGAGCAGCATCATGGTGACGTAGGCGCCCACGCCGAAGTACGCGGCGTGGCCCACCGAGTACTGCCCGGCGTAGCCGCCCACCACGTTCCAGGCCTGCCCCTGGATGACCGCCAGGAACAGCAGCACGCCCATGTGCAGCACGTAGGGCTTCTTGACGAACTGCGGGAAGATCGCGAGCGCGGCGACCACCGCCACGAACACGAGGAGGCCCACCACCGAGAAGCCGCGGGGGGCGCGCGAGGGGAGGGGAACCTGGAGTCGGGTGCGCATCGGATCAGGCCCTCGTCTTGCCGAGCAGGCCGGCGGGCTTGAAGAGGAGCAGGGCGAGGAACAGCACGAAGGTGACCAGCTCCTTCAGCCCGGACGCGATGTAGACGGCGGACAGCGACTCGGCCACGCCGATGATGATGCCGCCCAGCGTGGCGCCGACCACGCTGCCCATGCCGCCGAGCACCACGATCACGAACGCCTTCAGGGTGAAGGTGCTGCCCACCTGCGGGAAGATGTAGTAGGTCGGCGAGATGAGCGCGCCGGCGGTGCCGGCCAGCGCCGAGCCGATCCCGAACGCCAGCACCGACATGCGCCGCACGTTGATGCCCATGAGCTGGGCCGCGTCGCGGTCCTGCGCCGTGGCGCGGATCGCCTGGCCGGTGTCGGTCTTGAGCAGGAACCAGTAGAGCGCGCCGGTGATCGCCACCGTGATGAGGAACGCGTAGAGCAGCGGCTGCGAGATCGACAGGCCGGCCAGCTTGTAGCTGGAGGACGAGTAGGTGGTGGTCAGGATCCGGTAGTCGGAGGTGAAGATCAGCATCACCGTGTTCGACATGATCAGGCCGAGCCCGATGGTGAGCAGGATTTGGTTCTGCGGCAGCGCGCCGAGCACCCGGTTCACGAAGGACTTCTGCAGGAACGCGCCCCACAGGAACATCGCGGGCGCGACCAGCACGATCGACAGGAACGGGTCCAGGTGGAGCCCGGTGAAGGCGAGCCAGGCGAGGTACATGCCGAGCATGAGCAGCTCGCCGTGCGCGAAGTTCGTCACGCGCATCACGCCGAAGATCAACGTGAGCCCGATCCCGATGAGCGCGTAGACGCCGCCCACGAGCAGGCCGCTCAGCACCGACTGCAAGAACACGATCATCGAGGCTCCTCCGCTGGACGCTTCTGGCGCCCGCGCGCCGGCAGCGCGCCGTGCATCTCCGGCTCGACGGGGCCCGTCAGGGTACCCGAAGCCGAGTTGGGACTTCAACGATCGACGGTGCGCCGGGGCCGGAAAAAGAAGAGCCGGGGGGCGGTCGCGCCGCCCCCCGGCTCGTAGTGCCTTCACGCTGCGCGCGCGTCCGCGCGCGGTTCTACTTCCAGCCCGGGAACGGGTAGACGGCCTTCTTCTGCGCCGCCTCCTTCGGGTAGACGGTCTCCGACTTGCCGCCCTGGTACTGGATCACCGGCATGACGAGCTTGTTCTGGTTGGTGAAGCCCTCGTACGTCTCGAAGTCCACCTTGCCCATGATGCCGGTCCACGAGCCGTTCGCGAGCGCGTCGCGGATCTTCTTCCGGTCGCCGCCGTTCTTCGCGGCGGTCTCGCCGACGATCATCATCGCCGCGTAGGCGCAGGCCGCGTGGTAGGTCGGCTTCTTGCCGTACTTCGCCTTGTAGCGATCGGCGAACGCGGTGGCGGCCTTGGAGGACTCGGGCGTCCACTGGGTGACCGAGTAGACCAGGTTGGAGATGTCCTTCTCGCCCTCGAACTGCGCGGTGTCGAAGCCGGCGCCGCCGCCCAGGAACGCCTGGGGCTTCAGGCCCACCTCGCGCGACTGCCGCATGAGCAGGATCGCGTCGGCGACGTAGGAGACCATGAAGACGAGGTCGGGGTTCTGCGCCTTGATCTTGGTGAGCGTGGAGCGGTAGTCGGGCGCGCCCTTCTGGTAGGCCTCGTCCGCCACCATCTTCAGGCCCTTCTTCTGCGCGTAGTCCTTGCCGGCGCTGGCGACCGACGCGCCGAAGTCGGTGGACTCGTAGATGAACGCGATCGACTTCGGCTTGCCGAACGCCAGCGCCGCGTCGATGAGCGACTGCGCGTACTGGTGCGCCGGGGCGTTCAGGCGGAACACCCAGTCGTAGCCCTGCTTGGTGATCTCCTCCTTCGCGGCGGCCGGCACGACCTGCGGCACCTTGTACTGCTGGGCCAGCTTCGCGACGGCGTTCGCGGTGGCGGAGGTGTAGGGCCCGACCACGGCGGCGACCTCGTCGCCGGTGGCGAGCTGCTCCATGGCGCTCATCGCCACCTGCGGCTTGCCGGTGTCGTCCTGCTTCACCAGCGCCACGTTCACGCCCTGCTTCTTGAGATCCTCGACGGCCATGTCCACGCCGTTGGTGAGGTTCTCGCCGATGGGCGCCTCGGGGCCGGTGATGGAGTTGATGAAGCCGATCTTCACCTGCGCGCTGCCGGTGCCGGGCAGCGCGAGGGCGAGCGCGGCCACGGCCATCGCGAGCTTCTTCGTCATGATTCGCTCCTTGGTGAAGGGTGCGCTGAAAACACGAAGGGCGCCCGGGCGTCGCCCGGGCGCCCCTCGAGGAGAAGCTAGAACTTCAGCTGCGAGGAGACCGCGATCTGGGTCGCCTTCTGATCGGCGCCGACCAGGTACTTGGTCTCGACCTGCATCGCCTCCACGCCGAACCGCCAGAACTTGCCCGCGTTCACGAGCACGCCACCGGCCAGCTGGGTGTTCTCGTAGCGGGTGGCCGCCTGGTTGCCCGCGGCGACGAACCCGAGCAGGTCGCCGTCGTCCATCTTCGACTGGCCGTAGCCGATGGTCAGCCACAGCTGCGGGAGGGGCTTCAGGATGCCCTGCGCCCAGAAGCCGTCACCCTTCACCTTGGCGTACGGCGGGTCCACCTGGACCGTCGGCGCGCCGATGGTGTTGTAGGTGTCGTCGGCGCCCTCGCCCGTGTAGTACTCGCCCTTCACCTGGAGGAACTGGGTCAGGTTGAGGTCGGCGTCCACGCCGAGCATCCAGCCGTCCACGTCCTTCTGGTCCGGCGTGCCGTAGTTGTAGCGGCGGGTCTGCATGTGGTAGCCGACGCCGACCGTGCCGCTGATGTCCGGGGCCGCCTTCACGCTGACGGCGCCGCGGGCCTCGAAGTTCGGGGTGCGGGAGCGGTTGCCGTAGCCGTTGTCCACCGGGGTGCCGGCGTCGGCGGGCGACAGCATGGCGGCGGCGAGGCTCAGGCCCACCGCGTCGAACTGGCCGTTGTACGCCAGCCGGATCTGCGGCGAGCGGCGCCAGATGTTGCCGGCCTGCCAGAACAGCGGGTCGGCGACCCACGCCAGCGACTCGGCGAACAGCGGGTTCACCAGGCCGTACTCCTGGCCGGCGAGGACCGACCAGTTGCCGTACGGCGTCTTCCAGGTCGCGGTCATCGCCGCCAGGCGGAGCCGCATCAGGCCGTTGTACCAGGTGGTGCTCGTCTGCGGCGCCACGCCGGCGTGACCCCCCTTGAAGTCGAACTCGACCACGCCGGTGAGCGCGGCGCCGGTCCAGTTGTCACCGGAGACGGCGAGTCGCATGCCGACGCGCGACTGGCGCGCGCTCATGAGGAAGGCGCCGCCCTCGTTGATCCCGGCCCGCTGCGCCTGGCCCGGGTAGTCCTTGTTCACGAGCGTGTTGCCGTCCCAGTACGCGTTGAGGAGCACGAAGCCGTACGGCGTGACCTTGATGGTCTCCTCGGCGGGCTTCGCGGCCGGGGCAGGCGCAGCCGCCGGGGCGGCCTCCGCAGGCTTTGCGGCCTCGGTCGCCTGAGCGAGCGTCGCCAGAGGCAGCGACAGGGCGAGGGCTGCCACGAACAGCTTCTTCAGAGCCTTCATGCAGTTCCTCCAGAAATCGGAGCGCGGGTGTGTCCGGACGAATCGAGTTGCAGCCCGGACGGGTGGGAATTTCCTACCACATCAGACAGACAGCCGAGCGCAGAATTGTTGTCCCGGTCGGCAAATCTTGCACCCGCGCAGGCACTGCGCGTTCGTGCCGCACTTCGTCAAGTGCCGGATTTTGCAGAAAGACGGCCCCCGCTAACGGCGGAGGGCGATCACCGTCACCGCATCGCCACCCTCGTGCCGGTCGCCGGCACGGAAGGCTCCCACGTAAGGGGATGCGGCAAGGTGATCGCGGAGCGCCTGCTTGAGCGCGCCGGTGCCGTGGCCGTGCAGCACCACGCACTCGGCTTCACCGTCGGAGTACATGCGGTCGAGGAAGCGATCGACCTCGCGCAGCAGCTCCTCCACGCGCAGGCCGCGCGCGTCGAGGCGGCGCTCGGCGCTCACCGGCGCGTCCGGCCGCGCCGCGCTCGCCGCCGCGAGCTTCTCGCCGCGCGTGCGCGCCAGCCCCGCGTCGCGCGCCTTGCCGGCGAGCGCGAGCAGGTCCTTCACCGGCCGGCGGATCTTGAGCGGCCCGGCCCGCACCAGCGCGTCCTTGCCGTCCACCTCCACCACCTCGCCCTCCTGCCCGAGCGACAGGATCCGCACGCGCGCGCCCGGCTTCAGCTCGCCGCCGGGCAGCGCCTCCGGGCCCGCCTCGGCGCGGGCGCGCGTCGCCTCGGCGGCCTGCGAGACGGTGGCGTGCCACGCGTCGAGCCGCGCCTTCGACTCGGCCGCCTTCTTCACGCTCGGCCGGGCCTGCAGCTCGGCCATGAGGTCGGCCACCTCGGCGCGCGCCGCCTCGAGCTCCTCGGCCAGGGCCGCGCCCATGCGCGCGCCCGCGTCGCGCTCCGCCCGGCGCGCCGCCTCCTCCGCCGCCCGCGCGCGCTCCTCGGCCTTGCGGGCCGCCTCGCGCGCCTCCTCCGCGCCGCGCCGCTCGGCCGCGAGCCGGCCGCGCTCCTCGTCGAGCGCGCGGAGCGCCTCGCCCAGCGCGCCGCCCTGGCCGTGCCGCGCCGCGCGCGCCCGCTCCACCACCGCGGCCGGCAGCCCGACCCGCGCCGCGACCTCGATGGCCGACGAGCTGCCCGGCGCGCCGAGGTGCACCTGGTACGTCGGCACCAGCCGCTCCGCGTCGAAGCCGACGCGGGCGTTGCCGTAGCGCGCGTCGGTGAGCGCGAGCGCCTTCAGCTCGTCGAGGTGGGTGGTGACGAGCACGGTGGCCCCGCGCTCCACCAGCGCCTCCAGGATCGCCGCGGCGAGCGCGGCGCCCTCGCGCGGATCGGTGTCGGCGGCGATCTCGTCCACCAGGATGAGCGAGCCCGGCACCGCGCCGGCCAGCATGTCCTTCACCGCGGCGAGGTGCGCGGTGAACGTGGACAGGTCCTTGGTGAGGTCGCCGCGCTCGTCCACCGCCGCCTTCACCTCCAGGTAGAACGGGAGGCGCGAGCCCTCCGCGGCGGCCACCGGCAGGCCGGCCCGCAGCATGAGCGCGGAGAGGCCCACCGCCGTGATGGCCACCGTCTTCCCGCCGCCGTTCGGGCCGGACACGATGAGCGCGCGCTGCGGGGGCGAGAGGCGCACGTGGCTCGCCACCACCTTCTTGGCCTGCAGCACGAGCAGGGGGTGGCGGAGCGAGAGCAGCTCGAAGCCGGCCGGCTCCGGGCCCACCTCGGGCGCGTGCGCGTCGAGGTCCGAGGCGAGCCGCGCCTCCGCCTCGAGCAGGTCGAGGCCGGCCAGCAGCTGGAGGTCGCGCGCCAGCGCGCCGGCGCCGGCGGTGAGCGCCTGCGACAGCTCGCGCAGGATGCGCTGCTCCTCCTCGGCCGCCATGGCGTTCGCGATGGACAGCTCGTTGCCGAGCTCCACCATCGAGTCCGGCTCCACGAACAGCGTCTGGCCGGACTGCGAGGCGTTGTGGACGATGCCCGGGACCTGCCCGCGCGCGCTCGCCAGCACCGGGAGCACGTAGCGGTCGTTGCGGATGGTGAAGTACCGGTCGCGCAGGTGGCGCTGCATGTCGCCGTCGTCGAGCAGCGCCTCGACCTGGGCCTTGAGCGCGCGGTGCAGCCCGCGGGCGCGCTCCCGCGCCGCGGCCAGCGCCGGGCTGGCCCGGTCGGAGATGGAGCCGTCCGGCTCGATGGCGCGCTCGATGCGATCCGCCACCGCCGCGGTCGGGGAGAGCGCCCCGGCGAGCGCCCACAGGCGCGGGAGCTCGGCCGCGCGCGGCTCCAGCGTGGTCCGGGTGCGGGCGGCGGCGCGGGCGAGCCCG
>NZ_BAZG01000159.1 GCF_000964525.1 Anaeromyxobacter sp. PSR-1 | reverse complement strand
GGCGCGGTCGCTGGAGGACGCGGCCCGCGGGGGCGCCGTGGGAGGTGGCCCTCACCTGCCTCGCGTTCTTCGCCGAGGAGGGCGGCCGGCGCGTCCCCGAGGCGATCGCGACCGCGGAGGCGCTGGAGGCGCGCTGGGACGCGCTGCGCGCGGGCTGGGCCGGGGCGCCGGACCTGGCGCGGATGCTCGCCCGGCTCCCGGCCCACCTCGTGGTGGGCGCGCGCGAGGGCGGGGGCGAGATCCACGCGGGCGTGCAGCTCGCCGCGGCGGACCTCGCGGCGGGCGTCCGCATCGCGCTCGACCGGCCGGCGGTGGCGGAGGTGGCGCGGGCGGTGCTCGCCGCGCTCGGGCCGGAGGAGGCCTGCCCGCGCTGCCGCGCGCGCGGGCCGGCGCGCCACCTGTACCGGACCCGCGGCCTGGACGCGCTGCACGGGATCGCCTGCGCCGCGTGCGGCGCGGTGCTGCGGAGCTACTGGCGCTACGGCGAGGTGGACGGGCTCGAGGCGCTCGCCCCGCACGCGCTCCGGCTCGGCCTGGTGGCGGAGGTCACCGCCGCGCTCGCCGGCACCGCCATCGGCTTCCAGCTGCTGCCGGAGGAGGCGGACGCCCTCACCGCCGAGCGGCTGCGGCGCCGCTTCGCCGAGCTGTACCTGGCGCCCTGCGAGGTGGACCTCGCGCCGGAGGCGGTCGAGGTGCGGGGCGAGGACGGGCCGCTCGGCAAGGGCGCGCGGGTGCGCGGGCGCGGGCCGCTCCGCCTCGCGGTCGCCGCGGGCGCGGGCATGACCGCCGAGGAGCTCCTCGAGCTGCTGCGCTCGCGGATCGAGCGCCGCTTCCGGCCTTGAGGCCGGGGGCGGACGCGCGGGCGCGCCCCGGGACCGGGACGCTGCCCCCAACGCCGCAGGGCGGTTGGGCGGGCGCGCCCGGCAATTGCCCGACGGGGGGGCGGGCGTCCACGGCGGCGCCGCCGGGCATTGCTTACATCGGAGGAAGCGGGTGCGACCGCCCGCCGCGGAGGCTCCGATGAAGACCTGCACGCTGTGCGCCTCGACCCTCGACGCCGGCGCGAGCGCCTGCCCGAACTGCGGGATCGCCGCGCCGCGGGCGCGGCGGCCGTCCCGGCTCGCCCGCACCGCGCGGGCGAGCGTGGTCGCGTTCGCCGGGCTGGCGGTCCTCGGGGCCCTCGCGCTGCCGGTGCTGGGGCGGGTGCGCGGCGGCGACTGCGAGCCGCACAGCTGGGCGGACTGGCACGTCGCCATGGCGCGCGCGTGCCTCACGCCGGACTACGTCTGCGAGAACATGACCTCCGCCAAGATGCTCGAGGATCCGCAGCTCGCGGCCGAGCTGCGCCACGCGCTCCGCGGCGGCCGCGGCGGGGCGATCGCGCACCTCGACGCGCTCGTGGCGCACGTGCGCGAGGCGTACGGCTGCGCGTCGGGGGACGCCTCCCGCCCGGCGCCGGCGCTGGAGCCGCCGGACCGGCGCCTCCCGCCGGGCCACCCGCCGGTCCCGGCGACGCCGGCGCCGCCCGTCTTCCAGGCGCCCTCGTCGCTCACCATCTAGTCCCCGCGCGGGCACAGGCGGGGCGGAGCAGGCCGGGCGCTGCCGCGGCGGCGGCCGGGGTGCTAGAACGACCGGTGTGGGGGATCCCGTGAACGGTCGCAGCATCCTGCTCGTCGAGGACGACGACGCGATCCGCGAGAGCGTGGCCGAGTGCCTCGACGCCGAGGGCTACGCGGTCGCGATGGTGGAGAACGGCGTGGCCGGCCTGGAGTGGCTGCGCCGGTCCCCGCGGCCGCATCTCGTGGTGCTCGACCTCGTGATGCCGGTGATGAACGGCGCGCAGTTCCTGGAGACCCTCCGCGCCGACCCGGCGCTGCGGGACCTGCCGGTGGTGCTCATGACCGCCGCGCTTCCGTCCGAGCAGCTCCCGGTGCCGGTGGCGGACGGGTACCTCACGAAGCCGTTCGAGCTGGACGCGCTCCTCGAGACCGTGGCCCGCCACGCGCGGCGCCCGTGACCGGGCGGATCCTTGTCGCGGCCGCGGCGCCGGGGTAGACCGGCCCGGTGAACGTCCTCGTCACCGGCGGTACGGGCCTGGTGGGCGGCGCGGTGGCGCGCGCCCTGCTCGCGCGCGGGCACTCGGTGCGGCTGTACGCGCGCGCCACCAGCGACGCGGCGGCGCTGGAGGCCGCCGGCGCGGAGGTGGCCCGCGGCGAGCTGGACGACCGGGCGGCGCTGCGCGCGGCGCTGGCGGGCCGCGACGCGGTGGTCCACTCGGCGGGCGTGGTGGGCTTCGGGCCGGGGCTGGAGGCGGCCCTCGAGGCCGTCAACGTGCGCGCGGTCGAGGCGGTGCTGGGCGCGGCGCTGGAGGCGGGGGTGGCGCGCGCGGTGCTCACCTCGTCCACCGCGGTGATGGGCGGCACCGCCGCGCCCGAGGTGGCCGACGAGGCCACCGCCGGCAACGCCGAGGCGCTCGGGATGCCCTACTTCGTCTCGAAGCTCCGGGGCGAGCGGGCGGCCCCGGGCGCTCGCCGCGCGCGGCCTGCCGCTCGTGGTGGTGCGCCCGGCCTACGTGCTCGGGCCGGGCGACGTGCACGGCTCCTCCGCGTCCATCCTGCTCGCGTTCGCGCGGCGCCGCATCCCCGCCTACGTCGAGGGCGGCGCGTCCTTCTGCGACGTCCGCGACGTGGCCGACGGCCACGTGGCCGCGCTGGAGCGCGGGCGCGCCGGCGAGGCCTACGTGCTCGCGGGCCACAACCTCGCCATGTCGGAGATGATCCGCCGCGCCTGCGCCGTCGCCGGCGTCCCGCCCCCGCGCCGCGTCCCGGTGCCGCTGGCGCTCGCGTTCGCCGCGGCGCAGGAGCTGGCGGCGCGCGCCGCCGGCCGGCGGCCGAGGACCAGCCGCGGCCTGGTCCGCGCCAGCGCGCTGTACACGTTCGCGTCGTCGGCGAAGGCCGAGCGCGAGCTGGGCTACCGCGTCCGCCCGTTCGAGGAGATGGTCCGCGACACCTACCGCTGGGCCCTCGCCACCGGAAGGCTGCGGCCGGACACGCCCGAGCTGTCGGCGCTGGCGAGCTAGCGCGCGGCGGCGCCCCGGCGGCCCGCTTCGCGCTCCCGGTCAGGCCTCCGGCCCGGCCGCCCCGTCGCCCTCGCCGGCGCCCGCGCTCGCCTCGCCGGGCGGCGGCGGCACGAGCCGCACCCGCCGCACCACGCGCGGCGTGGCCTCCACCACCTCGGCCTCCGTGCCGTCGGCGAGCCGCAGGCGCGCGCCGCGCTCCGGCATCGCGCCGGCCACGGCGATGACCAGCCCGGCGACGGTGGTGTAGCCCTCGCCCTCGGGCAGGTCGAGGTGGAGCGCGCGGTTCACCTCGCGGATGGGCGCGTCGCCGCGCACCACCGCGGCGCCGCCGGGCTCGACCTCGAAGAGCGGCTGCGGCTCCTCGGCCTCGCCCAGGATGTCGCCGACCAGCTCCTCCACCAGGTCCTCCAGCGTGAGGATCCCGGCCATGCCCCCGTGCTCGTCCACCACCACCGCGATCTGCGAGCGCCGCCGCTGCATGTCGCGCAGCACGTGCACCGCCTTGGCGCCCTCCGGCACGAAGTGCACCGGCCGCACCAGGTCGGCGAGCACGATGAGCTCGCGCTCCCAGGCGATGGCGGCGAGGTCCTTCGCCATCACGTAGCCGATCACGTCGTCGAGCGTGCCGTCGTAGACCGGCATGCGCGCCCGGCCCTCCTCGAGCAGCAGCCGCTTCAGGTCGTCCTGGGTCGCGTCGGCGGGGAGCGCCTTCACCCGGCTGCGCGGGACCATCACGTCGCCGGCGGTGAGGTCGCGGAACGCGAGCGCGCGCGAGGCGATCTCCGCGGTGGGCGCGTCGAGCGCGCCGGCGCGGCCGGCCTCGTCCACGAGCTGCTCCAGCTCCTCGGCGGAGAGGCGCGCCTCGGCGAAGGTGGTGCGGTCGCCGAACGGGCGCAGCAGCAGGTTGGACGAGGCGGTCAGCAGCCACACGACGGGGCGGACCAGGTGCGAGAGGCCGAGCAGGGGCCGGCCGACCAGCAGCGCGTAGCGCTCGGGCGCGCGGAGGGCGAGCGACTTCGGCACCAGCTCGCCGAGGACCAGCGAGAGGAAGGACACGAGCGCGACCACGAGCGCCAGCGAGAGCTGGTGCGCGTACGGCGCGAGCGGCGGGATCCGCTCGAGGACCGGGGCGAGGCGGCCTGCGATCGACGCGCCGCCGAACGCCGCGGCGCTGGCGCCGATGACGGTGATGCCGACCTGCACCGTGGCGAGGAAGCGCTCGGGTGCGTCGCGCAGCCGCAGCACCGCCCCGGCGGCGGCGCGGCCCTGCTCGACGAGCTGCGCGAGCCGCGTCTTGCGCATCGCGATGACCGCGATCTCCGCGCCGGCGAACACGCCGTTCGCGACGACCAGGGCCAGGACGATCAGGATCTCGACGGCTGTGTCGTACAGGTGGCCTTCCCTCCCCGGGGTGGCCGCGCCGGGGCCGCCGCCGCTCGACTCGGTGACCGCGCACGCGCGCGGCCGCGCAGGCGATCGAGGTTCGCCCGGGCGGGGACTCCCCGCGCGCGGAGAAGAGGTTTACCTGAAACGCTCCCGCAGCGCCGCTGCGCCGTGTGCCCGAGTTCCGGGAGGGACCCATGTTCGTCGATGCGCAGGCGCTCCCCGCGCCGGACCCGCGGGGTTTCCCGTCATGGGGCGGGCCGACCGAGCGGCTGCGCTTCCTCCTCGCGTACGCCGTGCTCGCGCCCTCGCGGCACAACACGCAGCCGTGGTGGTTCGAGGTGCGCGGCGACGAGGTCGGCCTCCACGCCGACGGCGCGCGCGCGCTCCCGGAGGTGGACCCGGACGGCCGGGAGCTGGTGATGGCCTGCGGCGCGGCGCTCGCGAACCTGCGCCTCGCCGCGGCGCACTTCGGCCACGCGACCTCGGCGGAGATCATCGGCACGCACCGCCGCGACGGGCTGGTGGCGCGCGTGCGCCTCGAGGAGCACCGCGCGCTCTCGCCCGAGGACGAGGAGCTGTTCCAGGCCATCCCGCGCCGCCGCACCAACCGGCTGCCGCTCGACGGCCGCGAGCCGCCGGAGGGGCTGGTCACCCGGCTGCTGCGCGAGGCGCGCGCGGAGGGCGCCTGGCTGCGGCCGGTGGAGGCGCACCAGCGCCGCGCCGTGGCCGAGCTGGTGGCCGAGGGCGATCGCCGGCAGTGGGCCAACCCGCGGTTCCGCGCCGAGCTGGCCGGCTGGATCCACCCGAGCGGCAGCGGCCGCCGCGACGGGATGCCCGCGTACGCGGTGGGGATGAGCGACGCCGCGGCGCGCCTGCAGCCGCTCGTGGCCCGGCTCTCCAACCCGGCCCGCGCCGAGGCCGAGCGCGACCGGCGCCGCACGCTCGCCTCCAAGGCCCTGCTCGTCCTCTCCACCGCGCACGACGGCCTCGCCGAGTGGATGGTCGCCGGGATCGCGCTCCAGCGCATCCTGCTGCGCGCCACCGCGGCCGGGCTCACCGTCGCCTACTTCAACCAGCCGGTCGAGCAGGACGGGCTGCGCGGGCCGCTCCGCGAGGCGGTCGGCGATCCGGGCATGCCGCAGCTCCTGCTGCGGCTGGGCTACGGTCCGGAGGTGCGGCCCACGCCGCGCCGGACGGTGGACGAGGTGCTCCGCCGCCTCGACGCCGTGCCCGTCCGCCCGGCGCCGCTCGTGCTCCGTCGCGCGCCGCCGGTGTCACCGATGGTGCAGCCGGCGGCGGCCGGGGCGGCGGTCGCGCCCGGCGCGCCGGCGTAGCAGGTTGGCGGCGGGCGGGCCGCGCGGGTGCGTCCGCCGCTCCCCCTCCTCCCGCACCAGGGAGCGGGAGGAGGGGGCCTCTATCGACGGCGCCGGAGCCGGAAGAGCCGCGTCACCTCGGCGGCGCGCGCCGCGTGCAGCGGATCGGCGCGGTCGCGCGCACGGGGGTGCGAGGGGCGCGCCTCGCGGACGTCCGCCACCTCCAGCCCCGCCGCCCCCGCCAGCCGCGCCACCTCGCCCGCCGGCCGGAGCCCGAGCCGCTCGGCCAGGTCGGAGAGGACGATCCACGCCTCGCCGCCCGGGGCGAGGTGCGCGGGCAGCCCGCGCACCAGCCGCTCCAGGAACGCGCCGCCCGGATCGTAGACCGCCCGCTCGAGCGGGCCGTGCGCGGCGCCCGGGATCCACGGCGGGTTGCACACGATCACGTCCGCCACGCCCTCCGGGAACAGGTCCGCCTCCACCACCTCGACCCGGCCGGCCAGGCCGAGCCGGGCCGCGTTCTCGCGGGCGCAGGCCACCGCGCGCGGCTCGAGGTCGGTCGCGATCACCCGGGCGCCCGCCCGCGCCAGCACCAGCGCGAGCACCCCGGTGCCGGTCCCGAGGTCGAAGGCGCGCGTGCCCTCGAGCGAGCGCTCCGCGGCCGCGGCGGCGACCAGGTCCACGTACTCGCCCCGGATGGGCGCGTACACGCCGTGAAACGGGTGCACCCGCGCCCCGAGCGCGGGGACCTCGACGCCGCGGCGTCGCCACTCGTGCGCGGCGACCAGCCCGAGCAGCTCGCGGAGCGGCAGCAGCGCGGGCCCGTCCGGCGGCGGGCCGAGGGCCTCGGTGCAGGCGGCGGCCACCTCCGGCGCCCGCCGCAGCGCGATGCGCCACCCGGGCTCGACCGGCACGAGCAGCCGCGCCAGCACCTCGTGCTCGAGCCGCATCCGCTCCCGCGCGGCGCGGTAAGCGCCCGCCAGGCCTGCGCCCTTCGGCGCAGGGTGCTCCAGGCGCCGCCCCATGGCCGCGAGGAGCTGCCGGGCGTTGTGGTAGTCGCCGGCGTAGACCAGCCCCTCGCCGCGACGTGCCCGGGCCAGCGCCTCGCCAGCGCGGGTGGCGTCGCCGGCCGGGCCGAGCCGGGCGGGCGGCGGCGCCGAGCCGGAGGCCCAGCGCGCCCTGTGCTCCCCGGTGGCATCCCGCCACACCAGCTCCCGGGGAGGCGCCGCGGCGGTCGGATCGGTGCGCGTCATCGGATCGCGTGCGGTTGAGCGGCCAGGCGGGGGGTGTCTGGATTATGAAGAGCGCGCCATGTCATCGCCGCCGGAACCCCAGGCGCTGCCCAGCGCGCCCAGCCTCTCCTTCGTCGAAGACCTCTACTACGCGTGGCTCGCCGATCCCAGGTCGGTGGACGGATCGTGGCGCAGGTATTTCGAGGGCTTGCCCGCCGCCCCGGGCGCCGCCCCGGCGCCCGCGTCCTTCCCCCGGCGCCGGCCCGACGGCGCCGCCGGCCCGCAGCCCGCGGCCGGCGCGGGCGGCGACGCGGCCTTCCAGGCGAAGGTGGACCGGCTGGTGCAGGCGTACCGCGAGTACGGTCACCTCCGCGCCAGGCTCGATCCGCTCGGCCTGGTCCGCCCCGCCGAGCCGTTCGCGCTCGAGGCGTTCGACCTCGGGCCCGCCGACCTCGACCGGCCCTGCGCCGACGCGGACGGCCGCGGCGACCGCACGCTGCGCGACCTGGTGGCGAGGCTGGAGGAGACCTACTGCCGGACGCTGGGCGTCGAGCTCGCCCACATGCACGACCAGGACCTGCGCGGCTGGCTCGAGCAGCGGATGGAGCGCACGAAGAACCGGCTCTCGCTCGCGCCGGACGTGAAGAAGCTGCTCCTCCGCAAGATCGTGGAGGCGGAGAGCCTGGAGCAGTTCCTGGGGACGAAGTTCCTCGGGGCGAAGCGCTTCAGCGTGGAGGGCGCCGAGGGGTTCGTGGCGCTGCTCGAGTTCCTGGTGGACCGGGCCGTCGGCCACGGCGTCCGCAACGTGGTGATCGGCATGGCGCACCGCGGGCGCCTGAACGTGCTCGCGAACGTGGTCGGCAAGCCGCTGCGCCAGATCTTCGCCGAGTTCCGCGACAACGCCATCGTCAACGCGACCGGCGGCGACGTGAAGTACCACCTCGGCCACTCGACCGATCGCGAGACGCCGGACGGCGTGCTGGTCCACCTGTCGCTCGCCTTCAACCCGAGCCACCTCGAGTGGATCGACACCGTGGTGCAGGGGCGGGTGCGCGCCAAGCAGGACCGCTACCACGACTTCGAGCGCGTCCGCTCGCTGCCGGTGCTGGTGCACGGCGACGCGGCGTTCGCCGGCCAGGGCATCGTGGCCGAGGCGCTCAACATGTCGCAGCTCGAGGCGTACGGCGTGGGCGGCACCATCCACGTCATCGTGAACAACCAGGTGGGCTTCACCACCTCGCCGCGCGACGCGCGCTCCACCACCTACTGCACCGGCCCGGCCCGGATGCTCCAGATCCCCATCATCCACGTGAACGGGGAGGACCTGGAGGCCGTGGCGCAGGCGGTGCTGCTCGCCGCCGACTTCCGCCAGCGCTTCCACCGCGACGTGGTCATCGACCTGTGGGCCTACCGCCGCCACGGGCACAACGAGGGCGACGAGCCGTCGTTCACGCAGCCGGTGATGTACCGCGCCATCTCGAAGCGGCCCACGCTCCGGCAGCTCTACGCCGAGGCGCTGGAGCGCGAGGGCACGGCGACGCGGGCCGAGGTGGACGCGATGGCCGCCGAGTACCGCGCCCGCCTCGACGAGGCGTACCAGGCCTCGGCGCAGATCGCGGTGCAGCCGGGCGCGCAGGAGGCGGGCGGCTTCTGGGCCGGCATCAAGGGCGGCGCGATCACCGGCCCGGAGCCGGAGACCGGCGTGGCCCCCGCGGTGCTCGCCCAGGCGGCCGCCGGGATCACCCAGGTGCCGCAGGGCTTCCACGTGCACCCCAAGCTCGCCAAGGTCCTCGAGGCGCGCGCCGAGATGGGCCGCGGCGAGCGGCCGCTCGACTGGGCCACCGCCGAGGCGCTCGCGCTCGCGACGCTGGCGCTGGAGGGCCGCCGCGTGCGGCTGGTCGGCCAGGACAGCCGCCGCGGCACGTTCAGCCACCGCCACGCGGTGCTCTACGACCACCAGACCGGCACGCCCTACTCGCCGCTCGCGCACCTGCGCGAGGGGCAGGGCGCGGTGGAGATCCGCGACAGCCTCCTCTCCGAGGCCGCCGCGCTCGGCTACGAGTACGGCTACAGCCTGGAGATGCCCGACGCGCTCACCATCTGGGAGGCGCAGTTCGGCGACTTCGTGAACGCCGCGCAGGTGATCATCGACCAGTTCCTCTCGTCCGGCGAGGCGAAGTGGAACCGGCTCTCCGGCCTCGCGCTGCTGCTGCCCCACGGCATGGAGGGGCAGGGGCCGGAGCACTCCTCGGCGCGGCTGGAGCGGTTCCTGGAGCTGTCGGTGGACGACAACTGGTACGTGGTGAACGTCACCACGCCGGCGCAGTACTTCCACGCGCTGCGGCGCCAGGTCTACTCGCCCTGGCGCAAGCCGCTGGTGGTCATGTCGCCGAAGAGCCTGCTGCGGCACCCGAAGGTCGTGTCGCCGCTCGGCGAGCTCGTGGAGGCGCGCTTCCGGCCGATCGTCGCCGATCCCGTCGCAGACCCGAGCGAGATCACCCGCGTGGTGCTGTGCTCGGGCAAGCTCTACTACGACCTCGCCGCCGCCCGCGAGGCGCAGGGCGCCCGTCACGTGGCGCTGATCCGGCTGGAGCAGCTCTACCCGCTGCACGCGGACGAGATCCTCGACGCCATCGCCGCGTTCCGGCCCGGCGCCGAGATGGTCTGGGCGCAGGAGGAGCCGTCCAACATGGGCGCCTGGGACTACGTGGACCTGCACCTCTCGCCGCGGCTGCCCACGCGCCTCGACCTCGTCTCCCGCCCGCCGTCGGCCAGCCCGGCGTCCGGCTCCGCCACGCGGCACAAGCTGGAGCAGCAGCAGCTCGTGCTCGAGGCGCTCGGGGAGCCCGTCTCCCGCATCCACCGCACCGACACGCGCGCCGCCGCGCACGAGCACTGATCCTCCCGGAAGAACACCATGTCCATCCAGCTCAAGGTCCCGAACATCGGCGAATCCGTGCAGACGGCCACCATCGGCACGTGGCTCAAGAAGGAGGGCGAGCCGGTCCAGGCCGACGAGCCCGTCGTGGAGGTGGAGAGCGAGAAGGCCACCGTGGCGGTCCCGGCGCCCGTCGCCGGCGTGCTGCGCAAGGTGCTCCGGCAGGCCGGCGACACCGTCGCGATCGGCGAGGTGATCGCCGAGCTGGACGAGGGCGGCGCCGGCCA
>NZ_BAZG01000160.1 GCF_000964525.1 Anaeromyxobacter sp. PSR-1 | reverse complement strand
ACGGTGCTCTGATGGTGCGGAGGCCCGCCGTGGTCCCGCGCCCACCGCTCGCGTCGCTCCTGCCGATCGCCGTCGCGGCCGCGCTCCTCGCGCCGGTCGCCGCACGCGCCGAGGAAGCCGGCGCGCCCGCCTGCGGGCCGGACGCCTCCGCCGAGCCCTGCCCGCCGGCATCGGCGGCGCCGGCCTCGTCGCCGCCCGTCGCGGCGCCCGCCTCGTCGCCGCCCGCCGCCGCGCCGGCGCTGGCCGTCTACTGGGGCGTCGGCTGCCCGCACTGCGAGGAGGCGCTGCCGTACCTGGACGCGCTCGCCCGCGCCCACCCGTCGCTGGTCGTCGCGCGATACGAGGTCCGCCAGGACGCGGCCGGCCGCGCGCGCTTCCGCGCCGAGGTCGAGCGGCTCGGGATCTCGCCGCCCGGGATCCCGCTGTTCGTCGCCGGGGACCGGTACGTCCTCGGGTTCGCGCGGGGGCGGAGCGAGGCGGAGGTGGAGGCGCTCGCCCTCGGCGCGCTCACGGACCGTGAGCCGGCCGCGGCGGTGGTGGACCTCCCGCTGCTCGGGCCGCGCGAGGCGCGGCGGATCCCGCTCGCGGCGCTCACCGCGGTGGTCGGCCTGCTCGACGGCCTCAACCCGTGCGCGATGTGGGTCCTGGTGGTGCTGCTCGGGCTGCTCGCGAACGTCCGCTCGCGCCGGCGCGCGCTCGCGTTCGGCGGCGCGTTCGTGCTCGTGTCCGGCGTGGTGTACTTCGCGTTCATGACCGCGTGGTCCGGCCTGTTCGCCGCGCTCGGCGGCTCGAGGCGGGTGACGGTGGTGCTCGGGATCGCGCTCGTGGCGATGGGGCTCGTCAACGTGAAGGAGCTGTTCCTGTTCCGCCGCGGCCCGTCGCTCACCATCCCGGACCGCGCCAAGCCCGCCCTCTACCGGCGCATGCGCCGGATCGCCGGCGCGACGCGGCTCCCGGCCGCGCTGCTGGGCGTGCTGGCGCTGGCGCTGCTCGCGAACCTGGTCGAGCTGGGCTGCACGGTGGGGCTGCCGGCCCTGTACACGCGGGTCCTCTCGCTGCGCCCCGAGCTCGCGCCGTGGCAGCGGCTCGGCTGGATCGCGGCGTACAACGCCTTCTACGTGATCCCGCTCGGCGCCATCGTGGCGGCGTGGGCGGCGTTCGCGCCGCGGGCCCGGCTCGGGGAGCGGGGGGCGCGGGCGCTGAAGGCGGTGAGCGGCCTCCTGCTGGTCGCGTTCGGCGTGGCCCTGCTCGCCGCCCCCGGCCTGCTGATCTGACCCGGACCGGCGCGCGTTGACCCGCTGCGTCGCGGGCGTCGCGCGCCACGGGCCCCACGCGGGACGGCGCGCCCGGCCGCGGCGTTCAGCATCATCGAACCATCCGTTTACCCCTGCACGCCGTCCCGCCCTCGCCCGGGTCGGGCCGCGGCACCGGAGGCCGCTTGGAAGAGGACACGGGGCAGCTCGCTCCCCCCCGCCACGGGCCCCGCGTCCGCGCGCCCCGCGATCTCGCGGCGGGCCTGCTCGTCGCCGGGATCGCGGCGGTGGCCCTGCTCGCCACCGGCGACCTGGATCCGGGCCGGCTCCGCGCCATGGGCCCGGGCATGCTCCCGCGCGCCATCGCGGCCATCCTGGGCCTCGCCGGGCTGGCGCTGATCGCGGCCGCGTTCCTGAAGGACGGCGAGCCGATCGGCCGGTGGCCCCTGCGCGGCCCGGTGTTCATCTCGCTCGCGGTGGTCGCGTTCGCGCTCACCATCCGGACGGTCGGGCTCGCGCTGGCCGGGCCGCTCGTGATGCTGCTCGGCGGCGCGGCGTCGCCGGAGGTGCGCTGGAGGGAGCTGGCGATCTTCGCGGTGGTGACGACCGTCGCCTGCGCCGGGCTGTTCCGCTTCGCGCTCGGCCTGCCCATCCCGGTACTCATCCTCCCCGGGTTCCGCCTCTAGCCCGCCGCCATGAGCGACCTGCTCTCGCACCTCGCGCTCGGCTTCTCGGTCGCGTTCACGGTCCAGAACCTCGGGCTGGCGCTCGTCGGCTGCCTCATCGGCACGCTGGTGGGCGTCCTCCCCGGCGTCGGCCCCATCGCCACCATCACCATGCTCCTGCCCATCACCTACGGCGTGGAGCCCACCGGCGCGATCATCCTGCTCGCCGGCATCTACTACGGCGCGCAGTACGGCGGCTCGACCACCGCCATCCTGGTGAACATCCCGGGCGAGGTGACGGCGGTCGTCACCACGCTCGACGGGCACGAGATGGCGAAGCAGGGGCGCGCCGGGGCCGCGCTCGGCATCGCCGCCATCGGCTCGTTCTTCGCCGGCTGCGTGGCCACGCTGGTGGTGGCCGCGCTCGCCGCGCCGCTCACGCGCGTGGCGCTCCTGTTCGGGCCGGCCGAGTACTTCTCGCTCATGCTGGCGGGCCTGGCGTTCGCGGTGGTGCTGGCGCGGGGCTCGGTGCCGCGCGCGCTGGTGATGATCCTGCTCGGCCTGCTGCTCTCCACCGTGGGCACCGACCTCGAGACCGGCGCGGAGCGCATGACGTTCGGCTGGGCGCCGCTCGCCGACGGGATCGACTTCGCGGTGCTGGCCATGGGCGTGTTCGGGTTCGCCGAGGTGCTGCGCAACCTCGACCTCACCGAGCAGCGCGACGTGGTGCGCCGGCCCATCGGCCGCCTGCTCCCGACCGGCGAGGACCTGCGGCGCTCGGCCCTGCCCATCGTCCGCGGCAGCCTCCTCGGCGCGATCCTGGGCATCCTGCCCGGCAACGGCGCGGTGCTCGGGCCGTTCGCGTCCTACACGGTGGAGAAGCGGCTCGCCCGCGACCCGCGCCGCTTCGGCCGCGGCGCCATCGAGGGCGTGGCCGGCCCGGAGTCGGCCAACAACGCCGGCGCGCAGACGTCCTTCATCCCGCTGCTCTCGCTGGGCATCCCGCCCAACGCGGTGATGGCGCTCATGGTCGGCGCCATGACCATCCACGGCATCGTGCCCGGCCCGCTGGTGATGACGCGCAGCCCGCAGCTGTTCTGGGGCGTCATCGCCAGCATGTGGATCGGGAACCTGATGCTGCTCGTCATCAACCTGCCGCTGGTGGGCGTGTGGGTCCGGTTCCTGAAGGTCCCCTACCGCCTCATGTTCCCCGCCATCCTGGTCTTCTCCTGCATCGGGATCTACTCGGTGAACAACTCCGCCGCCGACGTGCTCCTCACCGCCGGCTTCGCGCTCGCCGGCTACGCGTTCGTGCGGCTGGACCTCGAGACCGCGCCGCTGCTGCTCGGCTTCGTGCTCGGCCGGCTCATGGAGGAGAACCTGCGGCGCGCGCTCGCCATCTCGCGCGGCAGCGCCGCGTCGTTCGTGCAGCGTCCCATCAGCGCGGCGTTCCTCGCGCTCGCCGCCGTCGTGCTGGTCCTCGCAGTGCTGCCCGCGGTGCGCACGCGCCGCAAGGAGGTGTTCGTCGAATGAGAACGCATCGGATGACCCGAACCGCCGCCCGGCTCGCCGCCCCGGTCCTCGCGGCCCTCGCGCTCGCGGCGGCCCCGGCCCGCGCCGCCTACCCGGAGCGCCCCATCACCATGATCGTCCCGTTCGCCGCGGGCGGCCCCACCGACGTGGTGGCGCGCATCGTGGCCGAGCACATGTCGCGCACGCTCGGCCAGCAGGTGGTGATCGAGAACGTGGCCGGCGCCGGCGGCACCACCGGCATCCTGCGCGCCTCGCAGGCCGCGCCGGACGGCTACACCATCATGATGGGCCACATGGGCACGCACGGCGCCGCGCCGGCCGTGTACCCGGACCTGAAGTACGATCCGCGCAAGGACTTCGCGCCCATCGGCCTCGCCGCCGGCACGCCCATCGTGGTGGTCGCGCGCAAGGACTTCCCGGCCAAGGACTTCAAGGAGTTCGTCGCCAAGGTGAAGGCGGACTCGGAGAAGCTGAACGAGGCGCACGCCGGCGTGGGCTCGGTCTCGTTCACCACCTGCTCGCTGTTCAACTCGCTGCTCGGCGCGAAGCCGACGCGCGTCGTGTACCGCGGCACCGGGCCGGCCCTGAACGACCTGGTGGCCGGCCAGGTGGACTACATGTGCGACCAGATCGTGAACCTGGTCCCGCAGATCCAGGCCGGCACCATCAAGGCGTACGCGGTGGCGCTGCCCGAGCGCTCGCCGGCGCTGCCCGACGTGCCCACCACCAAGGAAGGCGGGCTGCCCGAGTTCCAGGTGACCGCGTGGAACGCCGTGTTCGCGCCCAAGGGGACGCCGCCCGCGGTGGTGAAGCGGCTCTCCCAGGCGCTGCTCGCGGCGCTCGACGACGCGGCCACGCGCAAGCGGCTGCTCGAGCTCGGCGGCGACCTCTCCAACACCGCTGCGCGCACGCCGGAGGGGCTGCAGAAGCTGGTCGAGAGCGAGGTGGCGCGCTGGAACAAGGTGCTGAAGGCCACCGGCGCCGCGAAGTGAGCCGCTCCCGGCACCGCCCGCGCGCCCTCCCGGCGCGGGCGGTGCCCGGCACCCCGCTCCCCGCCGGCGTGGGCGCGCTTCGGCACCCGGTTGGAGCGCTCGCGGCGTGAAGGCGTGCCGCCCGTATCCCGCGGTGGCATCCATCCGTCTCCACCGCATGACCACGCCTCCAGAGCCGACCCCTTCCCTCGCCGGCGCCGTCCAGGCGTCCTGGCACCGCTTCCTCGACACCTACGAGCCGCTGCGCCCGGAGCTGTACCGGTACTGCCGCAGCCTGGCGCGCAGCCCCTGGGACGCCGACGACCTGGTGCAGGACGCGATGGCGCGGGCGTTCGTGACGCTCGGCTGCATGGACGGCCCGCCGGACAACCCGCGCGCCTGGCTGTTCCGGGTGGCGTCGAACCTGTGGATCGACCGGCTCCGGCGCACGCGCGAGGACGCCGGGGAGGTGCCGGAGGGCGCGACCGCGCCCGAGCCGAGGGCGT
This sequence comes from Anaeromyxobacter sp. PSR-1, assembly GCF_000964525.1. Classification (GTDB taxonomy): domain Bacteria; phylum Myxococcota; class Myxococcia; order Myxococcales; family Anaeromyxobacteraceae; genus Anaeromyxobacter. The sequence goes on along the minus strand of NZ_BAZG01000160.1, from coordinate 5,225 downwards.
CGCGCGAGGCGGCCGGCACGCTCATCGGCCGGCTGTCGCCCCAGGAGCGCGCCGCGGTGGTGCTGAAGGAGGCGTTCGACCTGACGCTGGAGGAGATCGCCGAGGCGCTCTCCACCACCGTCGGCGCGGTGAAGGCGGCGCTGCACCGCGGCCGCGGGAAGCTGGCCGAGCCGGACGAGGCGGTCGCCGCCCCACCGAGCGCGCCGGTGCTCGACGCGTTCTGCCAGGCGTTCAACGCCGGGGACCTCGAGCGCCTCGTCGCGCTCCTGCTCGACACCGCCAGCGTGGAGGTGGTGCGCGTGCACGCCGAGTACGGCCGGGACGCCGCGCGCAAGGGCGTGTTCCAGGGCATGATGTACGGCAGCCGGCGCCTCGCCGGGGTGGACGGCCAGACCACCGGCATCGACCCGCGCTACCGCCTGGGCGCCCTCCCCGACCGCCCGCGCTGCGAGGTGCGGCTGCACCGCGGCGAGCCGATCATCGTGCACTGGTACGCGCACGCCGACGGCGAGGCGGTCCGCGCGCTCACCCGCGTCGAGACGTCCGGCGACCGGCTCTCGCGCGTGCGCAACTACTTCTACACGCCGGACGTCCTCGCCGAGGTGTGCGGCGAGCTCGGCCTCCCCTATCGCATCAACGGCTACCGCTACTGGTGAGGGGAGCCCGCCCATGACCGCCCTCGCCCCCGCCGTCGCGGCCGCGCTGCTCGCCGCCGCCCCCTCCGGCGCCCCGGCGCGCGCCCCCGCCGACGCCGTCCAGCGCGGCTACGCGCCGGTGAACGGCCTGCGCATGTACTACGAGCTCCATGGCCCCGCCGGCGCGAAGGAGCCGCCGCTCGTGCTGCTCCACGGCGGCGGCTCCACCCTCGACACCACCTTCGCCCGGCTGATCCCGGCGCTGGCGCGCCACCGGCGCGTGATCGCGTTCGAGCAGCAGGGCCACGGCCGCACCGCCGACCTCCCGGACCGCCCGTTCACGTTCGAGCAGTCGGCCGACGACACCGCGGCGCTGCTCCGGCACCTGGGCGTCGCCCGGGCCGACCTCTTCGGCTTCAGCAACGGCGGGACCATCGCGCTCCAGGTCGCCGTCCGTCACCCCGCGCTGGTGCGGCGGCTGGTGGTGGCCTCGACCCTGGTCCGGCGCGACGGGCTGGCGCCGCAGGCCTGGGAGGCGATCCGCCGCGGGCACCTCGAGGACATGCCCGCCGAGCTGCGGCAGGCCTACCTCGCGGTCGCGCCGCACCCCGAGCAGCTCCCGTCCTTCCACGCCAAGTCGGCGCGCCGCATGCTGGAGTTCCGCGACTGGACGGACGCCGAGGTGCGGTCGATCTCGGTCCCGGTGCTGGTCGTGGCCGGGGACCGCGACGCCGTGCTGCCCGGGCACGCGGTGGCGCTGGCGCGGCTGCTCCCGGACGCGCGGCTGGCGGTGCTCCCCGGCACCGATCACGACGGCGTGGTGCGCGGGCGCCCGGGCTGGCTCGTGCCGATGATCGAGGCGTTCCTCGACGAGCGGTAGGCGGGCGCGGCCCCCGGCCGCGCGTTTCGTGGACCGGAGCGCTCCACGTCCGGTGCGCCTCCGCGTGCCGCGACACTTTGTCGCGGGGCGCGTTCCGGTGAACCCACGAGGGGGCGAACGGGTTCTCATGGCCGGGGGTCTCCGTCGGTCCGCGCGGCGCGCCGGGCTTGCGGGCAGCGGCCAGCGTCCGGCGGCCGACCGACGAGCGACGGTGCGCCACACGCAAGGAGCCCCGCATGTCCGCCACCCTCTGCATCCCCATCGAAGAGAACCGCGGCCTCCTCAGCCCGGTGTCGCGCCACTTCGGCCGCGCGCCCGCGTTCCTGCTCGTGGACGCCGCCACGCTCGCGCACCGGGTCCTCCCGAACGCGCCGAGCGAGCACCCCTGCGATCCGTGCCGCGCGCTGGTGAACGAGGACATCGACGTGTTCCTCGTCGGCGGGATCGGCGCGCACGCGCTGGAGAAGATCCGCGGCCGCCGGCGCATCCCGGTGTACCGGGCGCCGCCGGGCCGGGTCGCGGACGCGCTCGCGCTCCACATCGCGGGCCGGCTCCCGGTCGTGCTCGACGAGTGCAGGCCCCCCGACGCGCCGCCGCGGACGGCGCTCCCGGTGCTCGCCGCGGCGGCCGGTGGCTGCCGGGCGGCCTGCTCCGGGAGCTGACCGCGCCCCGGGCCGCGCCGCGGTTCCGCCCCGAGCCGATCCGCAGATCACCTTGCGTGAACGCGGGCGCCGCGCGCAGCGCCGCACGCCCCGTCGCGGAGGTGGACCGCGGCCCGGAATCGGGACTCTCATTGGAGGGTGACATGGCTCCGCCGCGCCGCGCTGGTGCTCCTCCCCGTCGCCCTGCTCGGCGCGGCCGCCTGGACGCTCCACGCCGAGCTGCGCGGCCTCCACCTGCACCAGGTCGAGCGCGAGCTGTCGGCGCTGCCGGCCGCCCTGCTCGCGCTGGCCGCGGGGCTCACCGCGCTCGACTACCTGCTGCTCTCCGCCTACGACGTGCTGGCGCTGCGCTACGCGGGGCGCCGCCTGCCGTACACGCGGGTGGTGTTCACCTCGTTCGTCTCCTACGCGTTCGGGAACAACGTCGGCTTCGCGCTGCTCTCCTCCGGCTCGGTGCGCTTCCGCCTCTACTCGCAGTGGGGGCTGTCCGCGCTGGAGATCACGCGCGTGGTGGCGTTCACCGCCGCGCAGCTCTGGGCCGGCCTCCTGCCCATCGCCGGCGTGGCGCTGCTGTCCGGCCTGCCCGTGCCGCTCCCGGGGTGGGCGGCCCACGCGCTGGGCGCGGCCGCGCTGGCGGTCACCGCGTCGTACGTGGTCGCCTCCGCCCGCGGCACGACGCTGTCGGTGAAGGGCGTCCGCTTCGCGCTGCCCTCGCTGCCGCTGACGCTTGCGCAGATCGCCGTCTCGGCCGCCGACTGGGCGCTGGCGGCACTGGTGCTGCACGTGCTGCTCCCCGCCGGCTCGCCGCTCGGGTTCGTGCAGCTGCTCGGGCTGTTCGTGGCCGCGCAGGTGGTGGGCCTGGCCTCGCAGGTGCCGGGCGGCCTGGGCGTGTTCGAGTCGATCGTGCTCGCCGCGCTCACGCCCGCGGTGCCGGCGCCGGCGGTGGTGTCGAGCCTGGTCGCGTTCCGGCTGGTCTACTACGTGGCGCCGTTCCTGCTGGCGTTCGCCCTGCTCGCGACGCACGAGCTGCTGCTGCGGCGGGCCTGGCTGGGGCGGGTCCTGCGCGGCGCGCACGCCTCGTTCGCCCCGGTGGTGCCGTGGCTGGCCGGCGGCGCCGCCCTGCTCGCCGGCACGGTGCTGCTCGTCTCCGGCGCCACCCCGGCGGAGGCGGAGCGGCTCCACCTGCTCCGCCGCGCGCTGCCGCTGCCGGTGCTGGAGGCGTCGCACCTCGTCGGCAGCCTGGTCGGGACGGCGCTGCTCCTCCTCGCCCGCGCGCTGGTCCGCCGCATCGACGCGGCCTGGGCCGTGGCCATCGGCCTGCTCGCCGCCGGCGCGGTGGCGTCGCTCGCGAAGGGGCTCGACTGGGAGGAGGCGACGCTGCTCGTCGCGCTGCTCGCGGCCATCGCCCCCTTCCACCGCCAGTTCTACCGGCGCAGCTCGATGCTCGAGGGCGTCCCCTCCGCCGGCTGGGCGCTCGGGGTGGCGCTGCTGGTGGCCGGCTCGATCGCGATCGGCGTGCTCTCGTATCGCCACGTGGAGTGGTCGCGGGACCTGTGGTTCACGTTCGCGTTCCACGGCGACGCGCCGCGGTTCCTGCGCGCCTCGGTGGCGGGGGTCTCGCTGCTGGTGCTGTTCGGGGTGGCGACGCTGCTCCGCCCCGCGCCGCCGGAGCCCCCGCGCACGGGCGCGGCGGAGCTGGACCGGGTGCGCCCGCTGGTGGACCGCGCGCCGGAGTCCTACGCGCACCTCGCGCTCACCGGCGACAAGTGCCTGCTCTTCGCCGAAGGCGACGCCGCGTTCCTCATGTACGCGGTGGAGGGCCGAAGCTGGGTGGCCATGGGCGATCCGGTCGGCCCGGATCCCGCCGCCACCGAGCTGGCCTGGCGCTTCCGCGAGCTGTCCGACCGGCACGGCGGGTGGGCCTGCTTCTACCAGGTCGGGCCGGCCGCGCTGCCGCGCTACCTCGACCTGGGCCTCTCGCTGCTGAAGCTGGGCGAGGAGGCGGTGGTGCCGCTCGAGGGGTTCTCGCTGGACGGGAGCGCGCGCCGCGGCCTGCGGCAGGCGCACGCCCGGGCGGAGCGCGACGGCCTCTCCTTCGAGGTCGCGCCCGCGCCGGCGGTGCCCGGGCTCCTCCCGGACCTCGCCGCGGTCTCGGACGCGTGGCTGACCGAGAAGGGCGTGCGCGAGAAGGGCTTCTCGCTCGGGTCGTTCGATCCGCGCTACCTGGCGGAGGGGCCGGTCGCGCTGGTGCGCCTCGATGGCAAGATCGTGGGCTTCGCGAACGTGTGGGCCAGCGCCGCCCGCGTGGAGCTGTCGGTGGACCTGATGCGCTACCACCCGTCCGCGCCGCGCTCGACCATGGACTACCTGTTCACCTCGCTCATGCTGTGGGGAAGGGCCGAGGGCTACCGCGCGTTCAACCTCGGCATGGCCCCGTTCTCCGGGTTCGAGCCGCGCCAGCTCGCGCCCCTGTGGACGCGGATGGGCGCCCGGCTCTACCGCCACGGCGAGAACTTCTACAACTTCCAGGGGCTCCGCGCGTACAAGGAGAAGTTCGCGCCGGAGTGGCGGCCGCGCTGGCTGGCCGCGCCGGGCGGGCTCCGCCTGCCCGCGATCCTCGCGAACCTGGCCGCGCTCGTGTCGCGCGGCCTGAAGGGCGTGGTGACCCGATGATCCCTGCCGCGCTGGCGCTGGCCCTCGCCGCCGTCCCCGCCACGCTCGACGTCCCCGGGCTCGGCGCCGTGCCCGTCGCCGCGCCGCCCGGCGCGCCGCAGCGGGCGATCCTGCTCGTCTCCGGCGCGGGCGGCCGCGACGCCGCGCTCGACGCCCTGGCGCGGGCGCTCGCCGCGCGCGGCGCGCTGGTCGCGACGGTGGACCTCCCCGCGTACCTGCGCTCGGTGCGCGAGGCGCGCTGCGCCTACCCGGCGGCCGACCTCGAGACGCTGGCCCAGCGCCTCCAGAAGCGCGCCGGCCTCGGCGCGTACCTGCGGCCCATGCCGGTCGGCGTCGGCCTGGGGGCGTCGCTCGCCTGGGCCGCGCTCGCCGAGG
>NZ_BAZG01000161.1 GCF_000964525.1 Anaeromyxobacter sp. PSR-1 | reverse complement strand
CCGGCCCGCTCCATCAGCTCGAGCGAGGGGATCCCCAGCCCGTCGATGGCGGCCCGGTCGATCGCGCGCATCTCCGCCGCGCCCACCAGCCTCATGGCCCGGCTCCCTCCAGGATCACCGCCGCGACCGCCACGCCGCCGTCGTGCGTGAGCGTGAGGTGCACGCGCGCGACGCCCATGCGCCGCGCCGCCTCGGCCGCGACGCCGTCCAGCGCCAGCGCCGGCGCGCCGGTCCCGCGCTCGACCACCAGGTCCAGCCAGCGCACGCCCTCCGGCGTGCCGAGCGCCTTCACCGCCGCCTCCTTCGCGGCGAAGCGCGCGGCGTAGCGGGTGGCGCGGTCCTGCCGCGCGTCGCAGTAGGCGCGCTCCGCCGGCGCGAACACCCGCGCCAGGAACCGCTCCGCGCGCGCCGGCGGGCCGGCCAGGATCCGCTGGATCCGGGCCACCTCCACCACGTCCAGGCCGAGCCCCAGGATCACGCCCGCTCCTCCCTCGCCGGGCGGCGCCCCGCGCTACGGGCGCGCCTCGCGCAGCAGCTCGCGCATCTCGCGCACCGCGCGCTCGAACCCCACCAGCACCGCCCGCGCCACGATCGAGTGGCCGATGTTCAGCTCCTCGATCTCCGGGATGGCGGCCACCGGCAGCACGTTCTGGTAGTTCAGCCCGTGGCCCGCCGCCACCCGCAGCCCCAGCTTCGCGGCCGCCTTGCAGGCGTCGATGACGCGCGAGAGCTCGCGCCGGCGGTCGGAGGCGAGCCGCGCGTCGCAGTAGCGGCCGGTGTGCAGCTCCACCACCTCCGCCTCGGCGCGGTGGGCCGCCTTCACCTGGTCGACGTCCGGGTCGATGAACAGCGAGACCTCGATCTCGGCGTCGCGCAGCGTCTTCACGACCTTGCGCACGTGCTCGCGGCCGCCCACCACGTCCAGGCCGCCCTCGGTGGTGAGCTCCTCGCGGCGCTCCGGCACCAGCGTGGCGATGTCCGGCTTCACCCCGTAGGCGATCTTCACCATGTCCTGCGTGGCGGCCATCTCGAGGTTGAGCCGGCTCGAGACGGTCTTCCGCAGCACCTGGAGATCGCGCTCCTGGATGTGCCGGCGGTCCTCGCGCAGGTGGATGGTGATCTGGTCGGCGCCGCCCATCTCGGCGAGCACCGCCGCGGCGACCGGGTCCGGGTACTGGGTGCGGCGCGACTGGCGCAGCGTCGCGACGTGATCGACGTTGACTCCGAGGCGTGCGGGCATGGCGGCCGGAGTCTACCGCGGAACCCGCCCCGCCGCCGGACGTTCGTGGGCCGCCCCGGCGGCGGGCCCGCCGCGCCTAGCCGATGGCCTGGCGCAGCTCGGCGGCGATGCCGTCGGCGAGCGCCCGGGCGCGCTTCCCGTCCGGCCCCTCCACCAGCACGCGCACCTTGTTCTCCGTGCCGGAGGCCCGGACCAGCACCCGCCCCTCGGCCCCGAGCGCCTTCTCCGCGGCGGCGATGGCCTTCGCCACCCCGGGCAGCTCGGCGACGGGCCGCTTCTCGCGCACCTCCACGTTGACGAGCGCCTGCGGGAACGGCTCGAAGCAGCGGGCCAGCTCGGAGAGCGGCTTGCCCTCGCGCACCATCACCGCGAGCACGTTCAGCCCCGCCGCGACGCCGTCGCCGGTGGTGACGTGGTCGAGGAACACCAGGTGCCCGGACTGCTCGCCGCCGAACGAGTAGCCGCTCCGGCGCATCTCCTCCACCACGTAGCGGTCGCCCACCGCGGTCCGCACCACCTTGCCGCCGAGCGGCGCGAGCGCCCGCTCCAGGCCCAGGTTGGACATGACGGTGGCCACCACGGTCTTCTTGGCGAGCGCCCTGCGGGCGAGCAGGTCGCGCCCCACCAGCGCCATGATGGCGTCGCCGTCCACCACGTTGCCGTGCTCGTCGGCCAGGATCACGCGGTCGGCGTCGCCGTCGAGCGCCAGCCCGAGGTCCGCGCCGTGGCGCTTCACCGCCCTCGCCATCGACTCGGGGTGCACGGCGCCGCAGGCGTCGTTGATGTTCTTGCCGTCCGGCTTCACGTTGAGCGGGATGACCTTCGCGCCCAGCTCCTCGAACACCGCCGGCGCGACGTGGTAGGCGGCGCCGTGGGCGCAGTCCACCACCACCGTCAGCCCGTCCAGCGTCAGCTCCTTCGGGAAGATGGTCTTCAGGAACTGCGCGTAGCGGCCGATGGCGTCGTCGATGCGCTTCGCCTTGCCGATCCGCGTGGCGGTGGGGCGGAGCGCGCGGAACTCCTCGGCGCCGGCGTCGTCCTCGCCCGCGTCCAGCACGAGGCGCTCGATCTGCAGCTCCAGCTCGTCCGGGAGCTTGAACCCGTCCCGCGAGAAGAACTTGATGCCGTTGTCCTGGTACGGGTTGTGGCTGGCGCTGATCACCACGCCCGCGTCGGCGCGCATCGAGTGGGTCACGAAGGCGATGCCGGGCGTGGGCAGCGGGCCGCACAGCATCACGTCCACGCCCATCGAGCAGATGCCCGAGGCGATGGCCTGCTCGAGCATGTAGCCGGAGAGCCGGGTGTCCTTCCCGATCACGATCCGGTGCCGGTGCGGCCCGCTCCGCACGATGTAGGCGAGCGCGCGCCCGAGCTGGAGCGCCATCTCGGCGGTCATGGGGTGCACGTTCGCGACCCCGCGCACCCCGTCGGTGCCGAACAGCCGGCGCGCCACCGGCGCGGGCCGGGCGGCGGGCGGCGCGTGGACGCCGTTGCGGGCGCCGGCGGGGCGGGGCGCGCGGGGTGGGGCGCCGTCGGCGGCGGGGCGGGTGCGGGTCGCGGGGGTGGTCATCGCGTCAACCTATGGGTGGGTGGGTGCGCCTTCAACCGGCGCGCGGTGGAGCTCGACGGAGCCTTGCGCAGGGTGGATCGCGTCCACGCGGAGCCCGCGCGGAAGGTGGAGCGCCTCGGAGCGGAGGTACCAGGTGGCCACCCCGGGACCGGTGCGCGACAGCTCGGCGCGGAGCGCGAGCGCGGACGGGTCGAGGGTGCGCAGGCGGGCCCACGGGCCCGAGATGGCCACGCTCACCTCGGACGGGAGCGCCGGCTCCGGGGCCAGGTCCTTCGGCAGCGTGGCCACGACCGGGACCGCGTAGGTCGCGGTGACCCGGCGCTCCCCGCGGACCACGAGGAACAGGGCGACCGCCGCCGCCACCGCGAGCAGCGCGAGCGCGAGGTCAGATCGCCGCACGGGGCGCTCCCTGCCCGGCCGGGTGGGGGCCGCTCGCGGGCGCGGGGCGCCCGGCGGGGCCGCCGGTGCCGCGCCCCTTGGTGACGAACAGTGAATAGAGCAGCGTCCGGAGCGCTTTCTCGTCGAGCGCGCGGTGCAGCGTGCCCTCGAGCGCGACCGAGACCTCGCCGCGCTCCTCCGAGACGACCACCACCGCCGCGTCCACCTCCTCGGCGAGGCCCAGCGCCGCGCGGTGGCGCGTGCCCAGCTCCTGCGGCGCCTCGGCGGCGGAGAGCGGCAGCAGGCAGCCGGCGGCGGCGAGGCGCGCGCCCTGGATCACCGCGGCGCCGTCGTGGATGGGCCCGGCCGGCAGGAAGATGGACAGGAGCAGCTCGGAGGTGACCGCCGCGTCCACGCGCAGCCCGGAGTCGATGACGTCGGAGAGGTCGGCCGAGCGCTCCAGCACGATGAGCGCGCCGTGCCGGCGCCGGGCCAGCTCCCCGGCGGCCTTCACCACCGCGTCCACCGCGCCGCGCTGGGTGGCGAGGTCGTCGCGCGAGAGCGCGGCGAGCAGGCGCGAGGAGCGGCCCAGCTCGGCCAGCGCGCGGCGGATGTCCGACTGGAACAGGACGATCACGCCGAAGATGAAGGAGTAGCTGAGGAAGTGGCCGAGCACCCAGCTCAGCGTCTCCAGCCCGGCGGCCTGCGCGCCGAGGTACCCGACGCCGAGCAGGAAGAGCCCGAACAGCACGGCCACCGCGCGCGTGCCGCGGATGACGCGGAGCACGCGGTAGACGAGGTACGCGACGAGGCCGATGTCCACCAGCGCGAGCGCGAGGTCGCCGAGGGTGACGTCGGGGCCGATGAGGTAGACGAGGATCCGCTGCAACGGGCTTCTCCGGCGCGGCAGTCTACAGCGGACCGGCCGCGCGCGCCGCTCCGCGGATCGCGGCGGCGACGTCGGCCGCCTGCCGGGCGGCCGCGACGTCGTGGACGCGCACCAGCTCGACGCCGGCCAGCACGCACGCGGTCACCGCCGCGAGCGTGCCGGGCAGGCGCTCCGCCGCGGGCGCCCCGGTGATCTTCCCGATGAAGCTCTTGCGCGAGGGCCCCACCAGCAGCGGGCACCCGGGCGTCCGGAGCTCGCCGATCCGCGCCAGCAGCTCCAGGCTGTGCCGGGCGTCCTTCGCGAAGCCGATGCCGGGGTCGAGCACCACGCGGTCGCGCGGGATCCCGGCCGCCTCGGCCCGGGCCAGCGCGGCGCGCAGCTCGGCGCCGACCTCCGCGACCACGTCGCCGTACGCCGCGCGCGAGGCCATGTCGGCGAAGGTGCCGCGCATGTGCTGCAGCACCACCGGCACGCCCGCCGCCGCGACCACGCCGCCCATGTCCGGGTCGGCGAGGCCGGTCACGTCGTTCACCAGGTCCGCGCCGGCCGCGAGCGCCTCCCGCGCCACCCGGGCCTTCCAGGTGTCCACCGAGATCGGGAGCGTGAACCCTCGGGCGCGCAGCGCGGCGATCACCGGCACCACCCGCCGCAGCTCCTCCTCGGCCGCCACCGGCGGCGCGCCGGGGCGGGTGGACTCGCCGCCCACGTCCACCAGGTCGGCCCCCTCGTCCGCGAGCCGCAGCGCGTGCGCCACCGCCGCGTCGCGCTCGAGGAAGCGGCCGCCGTCCGAGAACGAGTCCGGGGTCGCGTTCACGACCCCCATGACGAAGGGGCCAGGCCCGTCGAAGAGCCTGGCCCCGATCCGCATCCGCATCGCGAGGTCGTCTCCGGCCGGCGCCCGCCGGGGCGGGCGCCGCGCCGCTCAGGCCTTGCCCGCCGCGGGCATGCCGCCCACCGCGTCCAGCAGCCCGCCGCGCTTGCCGCCCTTCTCGGCGGCCGTCGGCACCATGGGCTTCGCCGGCGGGGGCCGGCTGATGGTGCCGCCGCCCATGAGCACGTCGATGTCGGCGGCGTCGAGCGTCTCGTACTCGATGAGCGCGTCGGCGATGGCGTTCAGCAGCGGCTGGTTCTCGAGCAGCACCTTCTTCGCCCGCTCGTACTGCTCGGTGACGATCCGGTGCACCTCGGCGTCGATGTCGCGCGCGGTCTGCTCGGAGTAGTTGTGCGCGGTCGCCATCTCGCGGCCGAGGAAGACCTCGCCCTCCTTCTTGCCGAAGGCGAGCGGGCCCATCTTCTCGCTCATGCCCCACTCGCACACCATGGAGCGGGCCAGGTTGGTCGCGACCTCGATGTCGTTGCCGGCGCCGGTGGTCTTCTGGCCGAAGGTGATCTCCTCGGCGAGCCGGCCGCCCATCAGGATCGCCACCTGGTTGAGCGCGAACTCCTGGTTGAGGTTGAGCCGGTCCTCCTGCGGGAGCTGCTGCGTCAGGCCCAGCGCGCGGCCGCGGGGGATGATGGTCACCTTGTGCACCGGGTCGGTGCCCGGGAGGATCTTCGCGACCAGCGCGTGCCCCGCCTCGTGGATGGCGGTGGTGCGCTTCTCCTTCTCGGAGATGATCATCGAGCGCCGCTCGGTGCCCATGATCACCTTGTCCTTCGCGAACTCGAAGTCCTCGATGGCCAGCTTCTCCTTGTTGCGCCGCGCGGCGTAGAGCGCCGCCTCGTTGACGAGGTTCTCGATGTCGGCGCCGGAGAAGCCCGGGGTCCCGCGCGCGATCTGGGTGAGGTCCACCTGCGCGTCGAGCGGGGTCTTCTTGGTGTGCACCTTGAGGATGCCGAGCCGGCCGTTGAGGTCGGGGCGCGGCACCACGATGCGGCGGTCGAAGCGGCCCGGGCGCAGCAGCGCCGGGTCGAGCACGTCGGGCCGGTTGGTGGCGGCGATGAGGATGACGCCCTCGTTCGACTCGAAGCCGTCCATCTCCACGAGCAGCTGGTTCAGCGTCTGCTCGCGCTCGTCGTGGCCGCCGCCCAGGCCGGCGCCGCGGTGGCGGCCGACGGCGTCGATCTCGTCGATGAAGATGATGCAGGGGGCGTTCTTCTTGCCCTGCTCGAACAGGTCGCGCACGCGGCTCGCGCCGACGCCCACGAACATCTCCACGAAGTCCGAGCCGGAGATGGAGAAGAACGGGACGCCCGCCTCGCCGGCCACGGCGCGGGCCAGCAGCGTCTTGCCGGTGCCCGGCGGGCCCATGAGCAGCACGCCCTTCGGGATGCGGCCGCCGAGGCGCGTGAACTTCTTCGGGTCCTTCAGGAAGGAGATGATCTCCTCGAGCTCGTCGCGCGACTCGTCGATGCCGGCCACGTCCGCGAACGTGATCTTGTTGTGGTGCTCGGTCATCAGCTTCGCGCGCGACTTCCCGAAGCTCATCGCCTTCCCGCCGCCGGACTGCAGCTGGCGCATGAAGAAGAAGATGAGCAGGAACACGAAGACGAGCGGCAGGTACTGCAGCACCACCGTCACCCAGAGCGAGTTCTGCTCGGGCTTCTGGTAGGTGAGGTTGACGCCCTTCTCGCGGAGCTTCTCCGCGATGGTCGCGGAGGCGTCGATGGGCCCGGTGGTCACGAAGTCGGAGCCGTCGCGCAGGTGGCCGAAGTAGTCGAGGTCCTTGACGGTGACCTCCTTCACCTCGCCCGCCTCGACCTTCGACATGAACTGCGACCAGTTGTAGGACTTCGCTTCGCGCCCCCGCTGCTCGAACAGCTTCCAGAGCGCGATGAACATCACGATCAGGAAGACCCAGAGCAGGGCGGTCTTGTAGGACTGTCGCAAGGCTCGATTTCCCCTTCGGTGGAGCGTCGATCGACCGGAACCGACGGCGAGGTCCGACTCTTCCGCACCGCGCCCCGCGCCGCCAGGCGCCCGGCCAGGCGACGCCCGGGCCAGGTGCCCGTTATAACAGGCCCTCACCCCCTTTGCAGTACGAGCCGTCCGTCCCCGGCGCGGCCGAAATGCGCACGCGCAGCCCGGCGCCCGAAGGGCCCAGCCCTTCCGCGACGGCGCCCAGCTCCGGAACCGCCAGGATGGCGTCCCCGGGTGCGGCGAGGAGCACCAGCCGGTCGCGCGCCTCGCGCGGCACCTTCCGGTCGATGAGCCAGCGCTTCAGCTTCGTCCCGCCCGGCCCGCCGTCCGGCCGGAAGCGATCCCCCGGGCGGCGGGTGCGGAGCGTGAGCGGCCAGGGCACCGCGTCCGGCCGGGCCGCGCCGACCTCCACGACGATCCGCAGCCCCGGGAGCGCGTACCGCCCCGGCCCCGGGACGTCCACCGGCGCGACCTCCGGGGCCGGCGCCGCCGGGCCCTCGAGCAGCTCCAGCCGCCCGTAGCGGCACCGCGCCCGCCGCCCGCCCGGCAGCGCGATCTCGCGGGGCCGCCCGCGACGGAGCAGCGCCAGCACCGCCGCCACGTGGTGCGCCTCGAGCGCCCTTCCGCTGCCGGTCGCCGCGCGCCAGAGCCGCCGCACCACCCGGCGCCGGACCGCGAGCGGCTCGCCGCGGAGCGCCGCCACGTCCACGGCGGCGCCGTCGCCGGCGACCGCGCGCGCCCGCCGGTCGAGCGCGCGCTCGTCCTCGCGGGCCAGGTCGGCGGCGCGGGCCAGGGCGCGGTCCGCCGCGGGAGCCACCGCCCGCAGGAGCGGCCAGAGCTCGAGCCGCAGCCGGTTCCGCGCGTAGCGGGGGGCGGCGTTCGTGGGATCGTCGGCCCAGCCCAGCCCGAGCGCCCGCAGGTAGGCGTCCCCCTCCGCGCGCGTGCGGTCGATGAGCGGCCGGATCACCACCCCGCGCCGCGGCGGGATGGCCCCGAGCCCGCGCGCGCCGGCGCCGCGGAGCAGGCGCAGCAGCACGGTCTCGGCCTGATCGCCGAGCGTGTGGCCGGTGGCGATCCGCGTCGAGCCGGCGCGGGCGGCCGCCTCGCGGAGCGCCGCGTAGCGCACCCGCCGCGCCTCGGCCTGCACGTTGCCGGCGCCCACCGCGAGGCGCCGCTCCTCGAGCGGCACGCCGAGCCGTGCGCACGCGGCCCGGGCCGAGGCCGCCTCGGGCTCGCTGCCCGCCCGCAGGCCGTGGTCCAGGTAGAGCGCCCGCACCTCCGCGAGCGCCCCCGCGTCGCGCAGCGCGGCCAGCGCGGCGAGCAGCGCGGTCGAGTCGGCGCCGCCGGAGAGCGCGACGAGCACGCGGTCCGCGGGGCCGAACAGGCGCCGGCGACGGGCGGTCTCGAGGACGGCGGCGGGGTACGGGTGGAGGTCAGGGGATGGCATGCAGGCGGGGCTCCTCGGCCCCGGCGCGGAGGCGCGCGGGTCGGGCGCGCACCGAGCCCCGAACCGCGCCGGGAATGCGATCGCCGGCCGACGGGTTCGAGTGGCTGGAGCGCGCAGCCTGCCGCCTTCCCCGTCGCAGCGGCAAGTTGTGGGATCCGTTGTGGAATGCGATGTTGGGTCGCCGGTGTTGACGACCGCGCAGGATGGGACAAGTTTGTGGCGCTGGGCCTAGGGGTCCCCCCCTCCCCCTCTGGGCCCACGGAGAGCCGGCAGCGATGCCGGCTCTCTTCTTTCGTGCCGCCCGACCCGGCCCATCACCACGCCTCCGTTCCCAGCATCCGCGCGGGGATTTCCTGCGCTCGCGCCCGCCTCGCCGCGCATCGGGCGAGCGAGACCCCGTCGCGCCAGCCTCACGGTGGGTGCGCCCCGTCGGGTGGATGAAAGCTTGACCGACGGAGCGATCCCAGCGTACAACGCCGTCGTTTGCCCCACAGCATGGAGCAGTGATGGCCGGCACCGACAAGCGCAAGCAGTCCCTGTACTTCCCCGAGGACATGCTGAACGAGATCCAGGCGGAAGCGAACCGGCAGGATCGGTCGCTCTCGTGGATCGTCCAGCAGGCCTGGCGCATCGCCCGCGGCGAGATCATGCGCTTCCCGTCCGTCAACGACGTGCTGTCCGGCGTCGCGCGGGAGGACGAGCGCGAGGAGAAGGGCATCTAGCAGCCGCGGCCCTCGCCGCCGACGTCTCGAGAGCTTTCGCGAGCCCGCACCGGTCCATCCGGTGCGGGCTCGCCTTTTTTGCGTCGGTCTTTTGACCCGGGGCATGGGCGGGCAGTACCCTCGCCGTGCCCCCCGCCCCCGACCTGCCGATGCGAAAGCCCCCCCTGCCCGACCCTGCCGCGGCGCCGTCCGAGGACGGCTTCGTCGAGATCGACGACGACTCCTACGCCCCGCCCGCCGACCTCGACGGCGACGGTCCGGCGCGCCCCCGCGCCCCCTCGCCCGGCGCCTCGCGGCCGCCCCGCCGGTCCCGGGTGACGCTCCTCGCCGGCGCGGGCGTGGTCCTGCTCCTCGGGGCCGCGCTGCTCGCCTACCGCGCGCACCACCGCCGGCAGGCGCTCCAGGCCGGGATGCAGCGCGCCGAGGAGCTGATCCGCCTCGACACCGCGGCGGGATACCGCGAGGCGGCGGACCTGCTGGAGCCGCTCGCCGCGCTCGACCCGCTGGACGCCGGCAGCCTCCGCGCGTACGCGCTCGCGGCGCTGCACGTGGACTACCGCGACGAGGCCGCCGGCGCGCAGGCCGAGGCGCTCCTGGTCGAGCCCGGCCGCGCCGCCGAGGTGCCGCGCTGGGCCAGCCTGGCGAGCGGGACGCTCGCGCTGTCGCGGCGCAGCCTCGGCGACGCCACCGCCGCGGCCGCCGCGGCGCAGGGCTCGCGCTTCGCCGACGCGCTGCAGGCGCGCATCGCGCTCGCGGCCGGCTCGCTCGCGGCCGCGGCCGACGCCGCCCAGGCCGCCGCCGCCGATCGCACGCTGCCGGCCGGCCTCGCCCTGCACGGCGACGTGGCGCGCCGGGCCCGAGGGGACGCGGCCACCGCCCGCGCCGCGTACGCGGCCGCGCTGACCGCCTCGCCCACCCACCCGCGCGCCGCCTACGGCCTCGCCAAGCTGGCCCTGGCCGGCGAGGCGCCGGCGGCCGACGCGGTGAAGGCGCTGGAGCGCCTCGTGGCGGACACCGCCGGCACG
>NZ_BAZG01000162.1 GCF_000964525.1 Anaeromyxobacter sp. PSR-1 | reverse complement strand
GGCCTGGCCGCCCAGCTTGCCCTCGTTGCCGACCTCCTTCGCGACGCGGGTCACCTCGGCCGCGAACGAGGAGAGCTGGTCCACCATGGTGTTGATGGTGTCGCGCAGCTCGAGGATCTCGCCGCGCGCGTCCACGGTGATCTTCTGCGAGAGGTCGCCCTTCGCGACGGCGGTCGTGACCTTGGCGATGTTGCGGAGCTGCGCGGTGAGGTTGGCCGAGAGGCCGTTCACGTCGTCGGTGAGGTCCTTCCACGTGCCGGTGAGCCCCTTCAGCGAGGCCTGGCCGCCCAGCTTGCCCTCGCTGCCGACCTCGCGCACGACGCGCCGGACCTCGGCGGACACCGCGCTCAGCTGGTCCACGAGCGCGTTCACGCTGGTCGCGATCCGCAGGAACTCGCCGCGCACCGGCCGGCCGCCCAGGTCGAGCGCGACCTTCTGCGAGAGGTCGCCGGTCGCCACCGCGGTGAGCACGCGGGCCACCTCGTTCGTCGGCGCGACCAGGTCGGAGATGAGCTGGTTCACCGCGCCGACGCTCGCCGCCCAGGCGCCGCGCGCCGGGCCCACCGAGGCGCGCTCGGTCGAGCGCCCCTCCTCCCCGACCACGCGGCCCACGCGCACCAGCTCGTCGGCGGCGTGCTCGTTCAGCGCGATCAGATCGTTCAGCAGCTCGCCGGCCTGGCTCAGCAGGCCGTCGCGGCGGTAGGGCAGCCGGACCGAGAAGTCGCCGGCCTTGGCCGCCTTCAGCACCTCGACCAGCTGGGCGAGCTCCTCGCGGTCCTCGGGGCCGAGGGCCTGCAAGCGCGCGTGCGAGCCCGGCGGAGGTGTCGAGGTGCGCTCCGCGACCACCTCGGCCCCGTTGCCGCGCCTCGGCCCACCGGGCGAGCGGCCGGCGCCGGCGCGGGCGGTACGAGCTGGGGGCGCGGGCGGGGGAGGGGGAGCACCGACGTGGGGCTTCGCGCGGGTGCGGCTCGTCATGGGCGTTCCTCGGGGAGAAGGACGGGAAGAGGGGTACGATTTCTCCATCTGGAGCGCTTTCCTCCACTCCCCTCGCGGGGAGGTCGTTGACGGACAGTGCGAGTGAACCCTGGCGGGAAGGGGCCGCACCGGGGGCGTTACGCATGCGGGGGGTCGAACGGATCATGGACGCATTTCGGCGGTACCCCCGGAGCGTCCATGGACGGTGTCGAAGCCGCGAAGATCCTGCTCGTCGACGACCGGCCGGCGAACCTGCTTGCGCTCGAGTCGGCGCTGGCCGGGTTGGGGTACGAGCTGGTGAAGGCCGGATCCGGCGCGGAGGCGCTCCGGTTCCTCCTGCGCGACGAGTGCGCGCTCATCCTGCTCGACGTCAACATGCCGGAGATGGACGGGTACGAGACCGCGCGGCTGGTGCGGCAGAACCCGCGCACGCGGAACATCCCCATCGTCTTCATCACCGCGTACGGCGCCGACGAGCGCCGCGTGCTGAGCGGCTACGAGGCGGGCGCGGTCGACTACCTGTTCAAGCCGGTGACCCCGGAGCTGCTGCGCTCCAAGGTGGCGGCGTTCGTGGCGCTGCACCGGGCGCAGCGGCAGATCCTGGCGCAGGCGGAGCAGCTCCGCGCGCACGAGCGGCGCGAGCACGCGCTGGCGCTGGCGCAGTTCGAGCTGCAGAGCCTGCGCCGGCAGGAGGCGGCGCAGAAGCGCTACCGCACGCTGGTCGAGGGGATCACCCACGCGCTGGTCTGGGTGATCGACCCCGACACGCTGGTGTGCCGCTTCGTGAGCCCGAGCGCCGAGGCGATCCTGGGCCACCCGATGGAGCGGTGGACCGCGGACGCGGGCATGTTCCCGGCGGCGCTGCACCCGGCCGACCGCGACCGCGTGCTGGCGTCGCTCCGCGCCATCACCGCCGGCGGCCCCGGCGCCACGCTGCAGCACCGCTTCGTGCGCGCCGACGGCACCGAGGCGTGGTTCGAGACCGCGGCGCGGCTCCTGCCGGGCGAGGACGGCGGCGGCCTCGAGCTGCGCGGCTTCTCGGTCGAGGTGACGGAGGTGGTGGAGGGGCGGGCCGCGCTGGAGCTCCTGTCGCGGGCGACCGCCGAGCTGTCCACCTCGCTCGACTGCCAGGACACGGTGGCGCGCGCCGCGGCGGTGGCGGTGCCCGCGCTCGGCGAGGGCTGCGCGGTGGAGGTGGTGGTCGACCCGCGCGGCCCGCCGGTGCGCGCGGTCGCCCACGTGCGACCGGAGGCGCGCGAGGCGCTGGAGCGCGTGGCCCGCCACCCGGCGCTCGGCCGCGGGCCGGAGCGCGGCACCGAGGTGATCCAGGATCCGTCCGGCCTCCTCGAGTCGGACGGCGAGGAGCTGGCGCGCGATCTCGACGCGCTGGAGGCGGCGGAGATCGTGCAGGTGGCGCTCACCGCCCACGACCAGCGGCTCGGCACGATGCGCCTGTTCACCGCGCGCCCGGCGCGCGCCCGGGACCTCGAGCTCGTCGCCGAGCTGGGCCGGCGCGTCGCGCAGGCGGTGGAGAACGCGCTGCTCTACCGGCGCGCGCAGGACGCGGTGGAGCTGCGCGAGCGGTTCCTCTCCATCGCCTCGCACGAGCTGCGCACCCCGCTCGCCGCGCTGCTGCTGCAGGCGCGCGTGCTGAACCAGCTGCTCGACACCGGGCGCATCCCGGTGCCGCCCGGCTCGCGCGAGGAGCTGCAGCGCCGCGTGCGCGGCGCGGTGAAGCAGGTGGAGCGGCTCGGCGGCCTGGTGAACAGCCTGTTCGACCTCGCCCGGATCCGGAGCGGGCGCCTGGCGCTGGAGCGCGCCCCCTGCGACCTCGTCGAGATCGCGCGCGACGTGGCCGGGCGCTTCGAGGACGTGCTCGCGCTGCAGGGGCGCGCGTTCACGGTGGAGGCGCCGGAGTCGCTGCACGGCGTGTGGGACCGCGGGCGCGTGGACCAGGTCATCACCAACCTGCTCTCGAACGCGGTGAAGCACGGCGCGTCCGGGCCGGTGGCGCTGCGGGTCTCCCGGCGCGGCGGCTCGGTCGAGGTGGCGGTGGCGGACGCCGGGCGCGGCATCTCGGAGGCGGACCGCGCGCGCATCTTCGAGCTGTTCGAGCAGGGCGAGCGGAGCGCGGGGACCGGGGGCCTCGGCCTCGGGCTCTACATCACCCGCAGCATCGCCGAGGCGCACGGCGGCCGCGTGTCGGTGGAGGCGCCGGCGGGCGGCGGCGCGGTGTTCCGGCTGGAGCTGCCGGTCGGCGCGGAGGGGGGCGAGCGCGACGCGTCGCCGCCGGAGCCGCGGCACGACGAGGGGCGCGCCCTCGCCGGGGGGTAGTGTCGGGGCTCAGCGACCGCGGACGCAGCGCGCCAGCGTCTCGGCGCGCTCGCGCAGGTCGGACGACCAGGCCAGCGGGCGGAACGGGTCGGTCGCGAGCGCGAACCAGTAGTAGCCGGTGGCGGGGCCGGCCTCGCCCGCCTCCAGCCCGGCCAGCAGGGCGTCGGGGTCCTTCACGTCGATGCCCGAGGTCTTCCACAGCTCGCGCAGGTAGGCGGCGCGCTCGGCGCGGCACGGCGCCGCAGCGCGCGCGCCGGCGGGGAGCACGGCGGGCGCGGGCGGCGCCGAGCCGGGCGCGGCGTCGGAGGCCGTGCCTCGCCCGGCGCCCTCGTCCGCGGCCATCGCCAGCGTCGCGACCGGCTGGAACGACTCCGCCGGGACCACGCTGAACGAGCCCACCCGCCCGTCCTCGGTGCCCTGCTCCTCCACGATCAGGTAGCCCTCGGGGAGCTCGATGCGCTCGCCGACCCGGACCGGCCGGCCGAGGATCTCGACCTGCGCGGCGCCGGCGTCGAGCCGTCCCTCCACCGGCGGCGCGGGGTCTTCGGCGCGGGCCGGCAGCGCGAGGGCGGCCGCGAGCGGGATCGCGAGGGCGTGGCGGAGCATCCGTGGAACCTCCGCACCGGAAGCTTGGCGGCACGGGCGGCGGGGGCAAGCCTCGCCGGCCGCATCCGGTGGGGCGGCGCCGCGGGGGGCCACCGCGGCTCGCCGGGAGGCCTCGACGACGCTCCACCGGCGCCCGGCGCAGGTGAGGATCGCAGCACCTGTGGAGGAACTCGACGCGGGAACGAAGCGCAGTGATCGCGGCCGGTTCGCGCGTGCCGCACCCAGCGTGTGGTGAGCTTCTCGACGCGGCAGCCGGCCGCGGGGAATCGCAGGGGCGCGAAACCGCTGGGGTCCCGAGCTGGCCTGCCCCTTGCGATGAGTCCTCTCGGCGGAGCGGCTCCGCAGGCTCGGGGGGACCCTCCCGCCGGAAAGGCGGCAGCGGAGATGACGACCTTGATGGAGATCCTGGAAGCCGCCGGCTCGCTCCTGGTCGGCATGGGTGGACGCCTCGCGCTCAGCATCGCGGGCGGGCTCGCGCTCGCGATCCCCGCGGTGCTCCTCGGCGTCGCGATCCACACGGTGCGGCAGCGGCGCGCACGCGCGGTGCCCATGGCGGACGGGCTCGCCTGGCGGCCCGGGGCCTACTTCGCGCCCAACCACACCTGGCTCGCGCCGGGGCGCCGCACCGGCGAGTTCACGGTCGGTGTCGATGACCTCGCGCGGCACATCCTGCCGTCGGTGACCTCGGTCGAGCTGCCGCGGCCCGGCATGGATGTCCACCGCGGCGACCCCATCGTCGTGCTCCGCGCCGGCGGCCGGACCGTGCGCATGGGCGCGCCGGTGGACGGCAAGGTCATGCGCGTGAACCCGGCCGTGCGCCGCGACCCGGGCCTGGTGCACCGCGAGCCGTACGGCGGCGGCTGGCTGTTCACGCTCGCGCCCGCGGACGCCGCCTACATGCGCCTGCCGCAGGACCGCGAGGCCGGCGGCTGGCTCGCGGCCGAGCGCACCCGCCTCTCGCGCTTCGTCGAGTCCGAGCTGGGCCTCGCCGCGGCCGACGGCGGCGCGCTCGTCGAGCCGCTCCCCGCCGCGCTCGGCGAGGAGGGCTGGCGCAAGGTCGTGTTCGCCTTCCTGCACGCGGCGTAGGCCGCCGCACCCGCGGGGCTCCTCGACCGCGCGAACCAGGCCCGCGCGCTCCACCGTCCCCGGGGAGCGCGCGGGTGCTCCGCGCTCCGCGCTAGAGGTTGTCCCAGCCGTACCGGCCGGTCTCGAGCGCGTGCGCCGCGACCGCCTGCAGCGCGCCGTCCTCGTTCTGCTCGAGGCCGGCGAGCCCGGCCTCCACGCGCCGCCGCGCCTGGCGCGCGAACACCGTGAGGATGCGCCGCTCCTCGACGGTGGCCGCCTCGCCGTGGTCCTCGAGGCGCGTCGACACGCGCGCCAGCATGCAGGCGAGCGTGAACAGGTC
This sequence comes from Anaeromyxobacter sp. PSR-1, assembly GCF_000964525.1. Lineage (GTDB taxonomy): Bacteria > Myxococcota > Myxococcia > Myxococcales > Anaeromyxobacteraceae > Anaeromyxobacter. The sequence continues at coordinate 4,715 of NZ_BAZG01000162.1, read as the reverse complement.
GATCATCGCGTCGGCGAGCCGCTTGGTGAGGAGCTGCGCGCCCACGATCTTCTTGCCGTACCTGCGCAGCAGCTTGTCGGCGGCGATGGCGAGGTCGGTGGCCGCGCCCTCGAACACCGCCGCGTCCTCGGCCAGCGCGGGGTGGAGCATGGTCCACTTGCCCTTCTTGCGGCGCAGCCCGGTGGCGAGCGCGGCGCGGCGCTTCGCGTAGTCGGACATCACGCCGAAGCCCTTGATCGGATCGGCGAGCACGCCCTTCATCGACTCCGCCACGTCGGCCAGCTCCTGGCCCAGGTCGTTCACCGCGGTGAGCGCGATGAACAGCCGGAGGATCTCGTTGGTGCCCTCGAAGATGCGGTTGATGCGGGTGTCGCGGAGCGCCATCTCGTACGGCATCTCGCGCATGTACCCGGAGCCCGCCGCGATCTGCAGCGCCTCGTCGGCGGTGCGCCACACGCTCTCGCTGGCGAGCACCTTCGAGATGGCCGCCTCGACCTGCGTCTCCTCGAAGCCGCGGTCCACCAGCCCCGCCACCATGTTCACCACGCTCTCGGCCGCGTAGCAGTCGATCACCATCTGCCCGATCTTCTGCTGGACGAGCCCGAAGCTGGCGATGGGCTGGCCGAACTGCTTGCGCTCCTTCGCCTGCGCCACCGACAGCTCGATGAGCCGCTTCATCCCGCCCACCGAGCCGCCGCCCAGGCCGGTGCGGCCGGCGTTCAGGATCTTCATCGCGACCTTGAAGCCCTTGCCCTCCTCGCCGAGCACGTTCGCCGCGGGGACGCGCACGTCCTCGAGCACCACCGTGGTGGTGGACGAGGCGCGGATGCCCATCTTGTCCTCGTGCGGGCCGGTCGAGACGCCCTTCAGGTCGCGGGTGACGATGAACGCGGTGATGTGGCCGCGCCCCTCCAGCGAGGTCTTCGCGAAGACGGTGAAGAAGTCGGCGATGCCGCCGTTCGTGATCCAGAGCTTCTCGCCGTTCAGGACCCAGTCGTCGCCGTCGCGCACCGCGGTGGTCTTGATGCTGGCCGCGTCGGAGCCGGCGCCCGGCTCGGTGAGGCAGAAGGCGGCGATGAGCTCGCCGGTGGCGAGGCGCGGCAGGAAGCGCGCCTTCTGCTCCTCGGTGCCGAACAGGAGCAGGCCGCGCATGCCGATGGAGCTGTGCGCGCCGACCGTCACCGCGACCGATGCGTCGTAGCGCCCCAGCTCCTGGATGACGCGCGCGTACGCCGTGGCGCCGAGCCCCATGCCGCCGTGGTGCTCCGGGACCACCAGGCTGAACAGCCCGGCGTCCTTCAGCTCCTGCACGAACCCGGGCGGCATCTCGCCGGCCCGGTCCCAGGCGCGGAAGTCGGCGCCGCGCCCGCCCAGCATCGACTTGAGGGTCTGCTGGATGGCCTCCAGGGTCTCCTTCTCGGCGCGGCGCGGCTCGGGGTAGGGCAGGAGGATCTCCTCCTCGATGTCGCCCAGCGCGAGCGAGCGCATGAAGCTCGCGGTCTTCTTGTCCACCATGGCGGTCTCCGGGCCGGCGCGGGGGGGGGGGATGGCGCCGTCGCTGACTTTAGAATCATAACGCGTTGCAGCACGTCCGGAACGGTATCCCCCTGACGGGGACCGAACGGCCCTCGGCAAACGACTCTGGGTCAGGACGAAACGACTCCGGGTCGGGGGCGGCGGGGGCGGTGCGCGCCCCCGCCGGGAGGCTCACCGCGCAGTGTACAGGTCGATGACGCGGCCGATCGACCGCTGGCAGACGGCGCAGAACGGCACGGGGTCCCGCGTGAACATCACGCAGTCCATCTGCGGCCGGAAGTAGCCGGTGGCCTCGTAGTTCGCGCCCTCGAACGCGCCGACCGCCTTCGAGAACCGGGCGTCGCCGAGCAGCGCGGTCTCCTCCTTCTGCTGCGCCAGGAACAGCGCGTCCATCTCGGCCTCGGGCCGGTTCTGCGCGCGGATGCGCTTGCGGCGGTCCTGGAACTCGTTCGCGCGCTTGGTGAACACGTCCTTCGGCCAGGGCGTGGGGAGCGGCGTGCCGGCGGCGACGAGGTCGCCCCACTTCGGGGCCTTGGGGTCCGCGGTCACGTTCGGCTCCCACGGCTCCGGCCGGCCCTCGGGCGAGAGGTAGGCGGTGTCCGAGGTGAAGTACTCGTCGGCGAGCGCGGCCAGGTGGTGCCCCAGCTCGTGCACGAAGATGTAGCCGGCCCAGCGGTTGTCGGCGGCGACCGTGGCGTAGAGGTTGAAGATGCCGCCGCCGCCGTAGGTCTCGCCGTTCGCGAGGATGGCGAGCGCGTCGTACGGCGCGAACGACGCCACGTCGCGCATGGAGCGGTTCTCGAACGTGAGCAGGTAGCGCTCCGAGCCGAACGCGTCGTAGGTCGAGCCCACGCGCGTGCGGCGGTGCACGCCGGTGAGCGGGCGGGAGACGCCCTTCTCCTCGGCGGGCGGGCAGATGCCCCACACGTTGAAGTCGGCCTTCCGCGAGCGGAACGGCTCGTGCGCGAACAGCTCCGCCACCAGCCGGCGCGCGTCCTTCTCGAACTTGCCGCGCTCCGCCTCGGTGTAGCCGTCGCCGAGCAGCAGCAGGTCGAGCTTGTGGGCGGGGTCGCCGCTCTTCAGGAGCTCGATCACCGGGCCGGGCGTGGGCGGCCGCGACGGATCCACGAAGCGGTCCTTCGGATCGACCACCGTGGACCAGACCTCCTGGAACGCGTTCCCCGCGCCGCGCTTCTTCACCACCACCTGCACCGGCGCGTCCGGCGCCGGGAAGCGGAGCGACTCGGAGAAGGTGCGGCTCACCTTGCGCGCGTCCTCGGTGGTCTCCCACTCGCCGTAGATGGAGGCGTAGCCGCGGGAGTAGACGACGCGGTTGGTGGCGAGGTCGCGGACCTCGAAGAAGTACTTGCCGAGGTTGGTGTCGTCCACCGGGCGCGCCGGGTTGCCCGGGAACGGCAACGGCTCGAGCACCACCCGGTCCACCGCGAAGCGCTCCTCGGTGGCGGTGCCGGTGTGGAAGAGGTCGAGGCGGAGGGTCCGGGGCTGGGAGGGGGCCGCCGACAGGGCGAGCGCGACGAGCAGGGGGATCATGGGCGGAACAGTGTAGCCGCCCGGCCGGAGGTGGCGGGCCGGAGGTTCCCCGCCCAACCGGGGGATCCCCTGAACGCCCGCTCGTCATCCCGAGCTAGGGGTTGCATCTCGCGAGAATCGCGGTCTACTTACGGGGCATGATGTGGCCGTGGGAAGACGAGAGCCGGGGGCGCCGTCCCGTGCAGCCCCGGGATCTGCTCGAGTTCCGGCCGTGGATGCTCGCCCTGGCCGTGTTCCTGGCCTGCGCGATCGGCATCGCCATCATGGAGCAGGCCCGCACGCCGCGCTCCATGTGGGCGCAGGCCGACGCCTCCGCCGACGTCTCGCAGCACCACGGCCGCTGAGCGCACGCGCGTGGTGACCGGGGTGTCGCTCACCGAGAGGCGTTCTCTGATGGGGCGGTCTCGACAGGCGTCAACTGCCGGGCTGGCCCGTGTCAGGGTGGGCCCTTAGCCTTGGCGCGAGGTCCAACCATGGCGCCCATCCGGATCCTGGTGGTGGACGACAACCACCTCATCCGCAAGCTGATCGGCCTCATCCTCGAGGGGGCGGGCTACACGCCCATCGACGCCGACTCGGGCGAGGCGGCGCTGGCGCTCGCGCTCGCGGATCCGCCCGAGCTCGTGATCGTGGACGAGGTCATGCCGGGCATGCTCGGCTCCGAGCTGGTGCGGCTGCTGCGCCGCTCGCGCGAGCGCCGCCTGCGCAACCTGGCGGTGGTGGGGATCTCCGGGCACGACGGCGCGGCCCGCGCGCTCCTGCAGGCCGGCGCCGACGCGTTCGTCGCGAAGCCGGTCGAGGAGCACCCGCTGCTCGACGCGGTGGCGCGGGCCCTGGGCCGCCCGCTCCGGCCCGACGACCCGCCCGCCCTGCCGGCCGCCTGAGGGAGCGGGCGGCGCCGGTCGTCACGAGAACGACACGATCCCGGCACCGTGGCGCCATGTCGCGGGCGCTACCTTTCGCCGCGGCGCCACCGGGCCGTCACCGGACCGCGCGCCCTCCGAACCGAGGACCGCCATGAACGCCCACCGGGAGTCGTTCTACCGCTGCACCATCGCGTCGCCCGAGGGCCGGCGCGTGGCGCACGTCCGCGCCTGGGACGCGCGCGAGGCGGAGGAGCTGTTCCGCGCCGAGCTGCGGGCCGAGGGCCTCGAGGCCGCGGGCCCGATCGAGGTCGCGGCGCTGGGCGACGCGCCCGGCCCGCTCGCGCTCGCGAGCTGATCCCCGGCGATCAGTCGATCGGCCGGGACGGATCGTCGCGCAGCGCGCAGGCGCGCTCGACGCCCTGCTCGCAGGCGCCGGCGAACAGCGCCCCGGCGCGCGCCTCGTCGCGCGGGACGCCGGCGCCGAACCGGTAGAGCACGCCCAGGTCGGAGCAGGCGCTCGCGCGGCCCGCCTCGCAGGCGCGCCGGTACAGCTCGGCCGCGCGCGGGCCGTCGGCCGGCACCCGCCGGCCCTCCTGCACCATCCGCCCCAGCCACGCGCAAGCGTCCGGGACCTTCCGCCGGCAGGCGAGGTCGAGCAGCGCCGGATCCGAGCCGTCGTCGATCACCGCCTGCGGGCCCTTCAGCCAGGCCTCGGCGGAGTCCAGGCACTCCTCCGCGCCGAGCGCCGGGCAGCCCTCGACC
>NZ_BAZG01000163.1 GCF_000964525.1 Anaeromyxobacter sp. PSR-1 | reverse complement strand
CGGGCGCTCGGCGCGCTCGCCCTCGCCCTGTCCGCCGGCGTGCTCGGCGTCACCGCCCGCCGGGTGGCGGGCGGCGTCGGCGCCGAGGGGCTGCTCATGCCGCCCTGCACCGTGCTGCTCGGGGCGGTGCTGCTCGCCAGCGCCGCCGCGGCCGCGTGGCGCGGGGCGTGGTGTGGCGCGGCACGTTCTACCCGCTGGNGTCGCTGCGGCAGGGCTGCCTGCGGCGCACGGACCTCCCTGCGGCGGGCGCGGCCGGCTGGCCGCACGCCCCGGCCGAGCGGCGCGGCGGAGCGCGCCGTGACGCCGCTTCGGTATAGGTTTCGCGCGAATGCTCGGCCCGACCATCTACACCGAGGTGTCCGTCCTCGCCGCCTGGGACGAGACGGCGCCGTTCCGCGGCCTCCGCCTGGCGCTGCCCCCCGCGCTGGCGCGCGCCCATCGCGCGCCCGGACAGGTGGTGAAGGTCCGGACGACGGCCGGCGAGGGCTTCTTCGCGCTGGCGAGCGCGCCGTCGCCCGACGCGGTGGTGGACCTGCTCGTGAAGCGGGGCGGCAAGGTGGCCGACGCCGCCATCGCCGCGGCCGCGCCCGGCGCGACGCTCGCCATCACCGAGCCGTTCGGGAAGGGGTTCCCGGTCGAGGAGGCCGCCGGGCGCGACGTGCTCCTGTTCGCGGCCGGCTCCGGCATCGCCCCGATCCGCGCGGTGGTGCAGCACGTGCTCGCGCACCGCGACGCGTTCCGCCGCGTGACGCTCTTCTACGGCCAGCGCCACGGCGCCGAGTTCGCCTACCGCGCCGAGCACCTCGCCTGGGAGCGCGGCGGCGTGCGGCTCGTGCTCTGCCCGTCCGGCGAGGACGACGCCTGGCCCGGCGTGCGCGGCCGGGTGCAGGAGGTGGCGCGCGCGCTCGCGTTCGGCGGCACGCCGCCGGAGGAGACCGTCGCGTTCGTGAGCGGGATGACCGCCATGGTGGACGACGTGCGCCGGGTCCTCGCGGGCGCCGGCATCCCGCCGCAGCACGTGTTCGCGAACTTCTGAGCGCCCAGGGGGAGCCGGTGACCGCAACGCCCGACAGCGACCTGCACGCCCGTCGCCTGCTGCTCGTGCTGGTGGTGCTCGCGGTGCTCCTCGCCGGCTGGCTGGTGAAGCCGTTCTGGGTGGCGCTCTTCCTCGCGGCCGTGCTCACCGCCGCGCTGCGGCGCTGGATGGAGTGGCTCTCGGGGCGGCTGCGCGGGCGGCGCTCGCTCGCGGCCGGGCTGCTCACCGTGGGCGTGCTCGTGGCGCTGGTGGTGCCGGTGGCGGCGCTCGGCACGGTGCTGGTCTCGGAGGCGATCGACGGGATCCAGTGGATCCGGAGCGCGCTGCAGAGCGAGGGCGTGTGGGGGCTGGTGAGCCGCCTGCCCGGGCCGGTCGAGGCGCTGGCGCACCGCGCGGTGGCCGCGCTCGGCGACCCGCAGCGGCAGCTCCAGCAGCTCGCCGGCCAGGGCGGCCAGGCCGCCGCCGCGGTGGGCGGGGTGCTGGCCGCGACCGGCACCTTCGTGCTCCAGGCCGCGATGATGCTCATCGCGCTGTTCTTCTTCCTGGTGGACGGGCAGCGGCTGGTGGCGTGGGTGGACGGGCGCGTGCCGCTCCGCGCCGGCCAGTTCCTCTCGCTCGTCGAGGAGTTCCGGCGCACCAGCCTGTCGGTGCTCGTCGCCACCGCCGCGACCGCCGGGATCCAGACCTCCGCCGCGCTCGCCGGCTACCTCATCGCGCGCGCGCCCAACCCCGTGTTCCTCTCCGTGCTCACGCTGGTGGTGGCGCTCATCCCCGCGGTGGGCGCGACCGCCATGGTGCTCGCCATCGCGGTGCTGCAGCTCGCCACCGGCCACACGGTCTCCGGGATCTTCCTCGCGATCTGGGGCGGGGTGGTGGTGTCGCTGGTGGACAACGTGGCCCGGCCGTACCTGCTCAAGGGCGGGATGGAGCTGCACGGCGGCGTGGTGTTCTTCGCGCTCATCGGCGGCCTCGCCGTGTTCGGCGGGATCGGCCTCATCCTCGGGCCGCTCGTCGCGACGTTCCTCGTGACCGTCCTCAACATGTACCGGCGCGAGTTCGGGAAGCCGTCCGTCGCGGACGCGCCCGCCGGCGCGCCGCCCGGCGCCGGCTGAGCCGCACTCAGCCCGCGGCCGGGCGCCGGCCCGCGCGCGGGCGCTTGCCCTCGAGCACCTCCGACAGGTGATCGAGGAACACCCGGACCTTCGGCAGGAGGTGGCGGTTCGGCGCGTACAGGGCGTGCATGGGGCGCGCCTCCAGCGGATGGCTCTCGAGCACCTGCACCAGCGCGCCGCTCGCGAGCGCGCCCGCCACCACGAAGTCGAACAGCGCCACGATGCCCTTCCCGGCGATGGCCGCGTCGCGCAGCGCCTCGGCGTCGTCCGAGTGGAACGGCCCGTCCACCTCCACGTCGAAGGTCCCCTCCCCGGTGACGAAGCGGAACGGGTCCGGTCGCCCCTGGTGCAGGTAGCCCAGGCAGGCGTGCCGGGCGAGGTCGCGCGGCGCGCGCGGCCGGCCGCGGCGGCGCAGGTAGGCGGGCGCGGCGCACGCCAGGATCCGGCGCTCGCCCAGCCGGCGCGCGATGAGCGTCGAGTCGGACAGCCGCCCCATGCGCACGGTCACGTCGATCCCCTCCGCCACCGGATCCACGAACGTGTTGCGCAGCGTGAGCGCGATGCGCAGGTCCGGGTGCCGCTCCAGCAGCCGCGGCAGGGTGGGGGCGATCACGGTGCGTCCGAGCGCGACCGGCGCGTCCACCCGCAGGAGCCCCGAGGGACGGGCGGCGCTCCGCGCGATCGCGTCCTCCGCCTCCCGGAGCTCCTCCAGGATGCGCTGGCAGCGGTCGTGGAACGCGCGCCCATCGTCCGTCAGCGAGAGCGCGCGGGTGGTGCGCGCGAGCAGCGGCACGCCCAGGGCGCGCTCGAGCTGCGCCACGCGGCGGCTAACGGCCGACGGCGAGAGCCGCAGCCGGCGGGCGGCGGCGGCGAAGCTGCCGGCGTCCACCGTGGCCGCGAACAGCTGGAGCGAGGCGAGCGAGAGCATGATTCGTGCGGATCTAGCACGAGTGCCCTTCGTGCGCCGGCCGTCGCGCGCGGGCGGCACGAATCGCATGCTCCCTCGCCCGCGGCCACGACGCGCCGCGGACGAAGGAGACGACATGAAGGCGTGGATCATCGACGGGAAGTTCGGGCTGGACGCGCTGCGGCTGGCCGAGCGCGAGACGCCGCGGCCGCGGGCGGGCGAGGTGCTGGTGCGCGTGCGCGCCGCCTCGCTCAACTACCGCGACCTGGGCGTGGTGGAGGGGTTCTACTTCCCCGATCAGCCGCTCCCGCTGACCCCCGGCTCGGACGCCGCGGGCGAGGTGGTGGCGGTGGGCGAGGGGGTCACCCGGGTTCGCGCCGGCGACCGCGTGGCGCTCGCGTTCTACCAGGGGGCCTGGATCGGCGGCGGGCCGGACCGGGCGGCGCTGGGCACCCGCACGCTCGGCGGCCCGCGCCAGGGCGTGCTGGCCGAGTACGCCATCGCCGACGCCGAGGGCGTGGTGCGCTACCCCGAGCACCTCACCTTCGGCGAGGCCTCCACGCTCCCCATCGCCGGCGTGACCGCCTGGCAGGCGCTCTTCACCGAGGCGCAGGTCGGCCCCGGCAGCGTGGTGGTGGTGCAGGGCACCGGCGGCGTGGCCGCGTTCGCGATCCAGCTCGCCCGGGCCGCCGGCGCGCGCGTCCTCGTCACGTCCCGCAGCGCCGCGAAGCTGGAGCGCGCCCGCGCGCTCGGCGCGCACGAGGCCATCGACACCTCGGCCACGCCCGCGTGGGACGAGCGGGTGCTCGCGCTGACCGAGGGGACCGGCGCGGACGTGGTGGTGGACGTGGCCGGCGGGGACCTGCGCCGGTCGGTGAACGCGCTGCGCTTCGGCGGCCAGGTCAGCCTGGTGGGCCTGCTGGGCGGGACGACCGCGCAGCTCGAGGTGGTGCCGGTCATCCAGCGGCGGGCGCGGATTCAGGCCATCAGCGTGGGCAGCCGCGAGATGTTCGAGGCGCTCGACCGGCTGGTGGGGCTGCACCGCCTGCGGCCCGCCATCGCGCGGACGTATCCCTTCGAGCGCGCGGACGAGGCGCTCGCCGCGCTCCGGGCCGGCGAGCACGTCGGGAAGATCGTGGTGGACGGCGCAACCACGTAGGGGCGGCGCCGCGCGACTCCGAGGCCGGTCTCGCCGCGGCGCGACCGGCCTCGCACACGCGCCACCGGCCGCGCACCTCTCGGCACCCGCCGTGAAGCACGGCCCCGCCCGCCCCGTTCCCGTGGACGCGGGACACGGCTACAGTGCGCCGCCATGAACCCCATCCGCCTCGTCCTGGCGCTCGCCTTCGCCCTGCCCCTGCTTCCGCAGCCGGCCCGCGCGCAGGTCAGCGCCCAGCTCCGCATCGACCTGCCCATCGCCCCGCGCCTGGTGGTGATCCAGCCCGGCGTCCAGGTGGTGCCCGAGTACCAGGACGAGGTGTTCCACCAGGGCGGCTGGTACTGGCTGCGCCGCGACGCCCGCTGGTACCGCGCGCAGTCGCCGCGCGCCGCGTTCGTGATGGTCGATCCGCGCGCGGTGCCGCGCGTGCTCGTGACGCTCGCGCCCGGCCGGTACCGGAACTGGCAGCCCGTGGAGGCCGCGCCGCCGCCGCCTCCTCCGCCGCCGCAGTACCGCCCCGCGCCGCCGCCGCCCGAGTACCGTCCCGCGCCGCCCCCGCCCCCGCCGCGCTACGCCCCCGCGAACGTGGTCCGCGCCAAGGCGCTGAACGCCGGGTACGTGCGCGCCCGCGTCATCTACGCGAAGGAGGTCCGCGCGTACGAGGGCCGCATCGGTCGCATGGTGCGGGACGACGAGTGGAAGCGCGGCATGCGCAAGCACGGCGGCGGCCGCATCGAGGCCGACGAGCTCGAGGCCGACGTGATCTACGCGAAGGAGGTCAACGCCGACTGGATCGACGCCGAGGTGATCCACGCGAGGGAGATCCGGATCGGCGAGTCCGACGACTAGGGCGGCGCGCCGCCACGCGCCGGTCCTCGCCGAGCGGCGCCGCTACGCGCCCCTGCCGGTGAACGGCGCGCCGTCCAGCAGCCAGGTGAGCCCGTCCGGCGCGCGCCCGAAGACGGTCAGGTGGCCGCCGTGGACGCAGCGGAGGTGGTGGAAGGCGCAGAGCGCCACCTGGTTCTCCGCCTCGTCCCCGCCGCCGTGCGAGCGGAACAGCACGTGGTGCGAATGGGCGGCGCGGTGGCTGCAGCCCGGCACCTGGCACCAGCCCAGGTCGCGCTCCCGCACGCGCTCCGAGCGACTCGGCGGGCGCCTCAGCACGTGCTCCCACTGCGTGAGGAAGTGCGCGGCCAGGACGGCGAGGCACGATCCCGCGGGCACGAGGCGCCCCACGCGCTTGCGGACCGTCTCGAGGGCGGCGGCGAGGAGCACGGCAACCCGGCGGGGCAGCGGGACCGAGACCTTCCGCTGCGCACGCAGCTGCCGCTCCCGCTCGCCCTCGACCGCGCGCCGGAGCGCGACGCAGGTCATGGCCTTCGCCCGCGGGATCCAGGCCGCGATCTCGCCCTCCGGCAGCCGCGCCAGGATCCGGCGCCGCTCGTAGGAGACCCCCTGCCGGCGCGCCTCGCGGAGCCCCGCCGACCGCGCCAGCCGCTCCTCGTGCTCGGCCCGCTGCTCCACCGCGCGCGGCGGCAGCCGCAGCCGCTCCTCGACGTAGTGGCGGAAGCTCGCGAACCCGAGGCGCAGGTGCATGCCGCTCCGGCGGACCGCGTACGCGCACGCACCCATGACCTCCTCCAGCGTGGCCCGTGCCGCGGCGAGCTCGCGGAGCGTCCGGTCGATCTCCTGCGCGGTCGCGCCCTCGTCGAAGCGCACCTCCGGCGCCGGCCAGTCCGCGACCGGCGCGAGCAGCGGCCAGCGCTCCGGCTCCGCCTCGAGCGCGGCCCGGCGCGCCCGGTCGCCCTGAACCGGCCGCAGGAACTCCGGCCCCAGCGGGCGCGCGCCGTCGCGATCGCCGTCGGTCGAGAACTCCGCCAGGTACTCCTGCGCCAGCGCCTCGAGCCGCTCGGCCCGGGTCGAGCCCGGCAGGCTCCGCCCCGCCGCCTCCAGCGCGGCGTCCACGACGAGCCGCTCATGCTCGGGCAGCTGCGTGCGCAGCGTCACCCACGCCTCCTCGTCGGCGTCGTCGCCCGTACGCCCCGCCCGCCGGACCGCCTCCTCCAGCTCCCGCACCGTCTGCCGGGCCGCGCGCTCCACCCAGAACGCCTCCGCCCCCGTCGCCACCGCGAGCACGGTCTCCGCCGCGCGGAGCCCGACCCGCCCCGCCCGCAGCGCCTCGTGCAGGCGCGCGCGCGCGCCGAGCCCGTCCCCGAGTCGCGCCAGGCCCTCCGCCGCGCGCTTCCCGATCCCGAGGACCTCGCGCGCGTAGTCGTCGAGGTGGTAGCCCAGCGCCGCGAGCCGGTCGCCCCGGCGGAGCGCCGCCAGCCCCTCCGCGATCGCGACGTCGATCGCGCCGTGCCCCCGCGACGCCCAGGCCAGGATCTGCTCGCAGTCGTCCGCCTCCGGCTCGCCGCCGCGGAACCAGCGATCCAGCTCCGCGCGGCTGTACGGGAGCAGCTCGCGGAGCGGCAGGAACGCGTGCTCCGCCCCGGCGGTGCCCGGCAGGTCCGCGGCCCCGAGGCCGGCGATGGGAGCGGCGTCCATGCGCGAACTGTCGCACGCGCCTCTGACACGCACCGTGAAACCCCGAAGGAGCGTGCGAGCGGCGTCTCCGCCGCGCGCGGGGGCCTCGACCCGCTCACGCCTTCCGCGCCGCGATGGGCGTGACCGCGTAGTGCCGCATCTCGCGGATGCAGGGCACGAACGCGCGGATCGGCTCGAGGAAGGAGCGGAACAGCGGCGAGCCGCGGAAGCCCTGGAGGTGCCCCTCGGCCGAGTCCCACTCGATGCGGAGCACGAAGCTCGAGGCCGCCTCGGTGCAGCGGGCCAGCTCGTACGCCAGGCAGTGCGGCGAGGCGTCCAGCGCGCGCCGCGCGCGCTCGTATCCCTCCAGGAACGGCGCCTCCTCGGCGATCTCGTAGCGGATGTACTCGACGATCATCCCCGTCGACTAACGGGGGCGCACCTTCGGTCAAGGTCCCGCCGCGGGGTCGCGAAGCGCGCCGGGGGCCTCGCGCGCGCTAGGCTGACCGGCCGAGTGCATTCGCTCGCGGCCCCGGCGCATGGGCGCCGTGTAGAGTGGCGCCCGGGCGGACCCTCACCTCGGCGCGTCGCACCGTCGTCTCGCCCGTGATCGGACGTGGAGGGAACGATGACGATCAGGCACCTGCTGGTGGCGGCGGTGCTCGTCCCCGCGGCGCTGGTGGTCTCCGCGCAGCAAGACCCGTTCGCGCCGCCGAGCCAGAAGGCGCGAGAGCGGAAGCGGAAGCCGGCGGTGCCGCCGCCCAGCGCGGCGGAGCTCGGCGTCCCCGTCTATCCCGGGGCGCGCTTCGACGGCGACATCTCGGGCGGGATGTCGGGCCCCGACCAGAAGATCTGGGTGTTCTTCACCGACGACGCGCCGGCCAAGGTGGTCGCGTTCTACGAGCAGAAGACCGGCAAGAAGGCCACCGAGTGGGGTCGGGAGAAGTACATGATCCCGCTGGAGGGCGATCCCCCGATGCCCGAGCACGGCCTGACCATCGAGACGCTCGCCGGGAACCCGTTGCTCGGCGACAAGGGGAAGACGGTCGTATCCGTGATGCGCCTGACGAAGACGTAGGCGCCGGAGGAAGCGGTCGGTCCACGGTGCGCGCGGCCACGATCCGGGGCTGCGCGCGCACGGCCGCCGGCCCGTGCCCACATTCTGCGCGACCGCAGCCTGCGCCGGAGCACCCCCGCTCCCGCCCGGCCGGTCCGGAGAGAGCCCATGGACGCCCCGACGCAGACCCCCGCCTCGCTCGTCCACTTCTACGACACGCGCACGCACGCGATCGCCTGCGGGGCGGAGGGCCCCGATCGCCGGTCCACCAAGCACCCGCGCCAGGTGACCTGCCAGTCCTGCGTCGCCCTGTCCGGCGCGTCCCGCGCGCTCGACGACGGCGCCGGCGCGATCTCGTGACCGTTGCGGGGCGCGCGCCTCCCGCCGCGCGGCCCCCGCTCGAGCCGGCGCAGCCAGGACGAGCACAACCCGCTGCGAGCCCGCAGGCGCGCTACGAGAGGTGGCGAAGCTTGTCCGGGTTCCGGACAGCGTAGATCCCCACCACGAGCCCGTCGCCGATCTCGATCGCCACGGTCTCGACGCCGTCGGGACCGTGCACGAGGAAGCCCGGCATGCCGTTGATCCAGGCGGGCTGGTACGCCGACGCAGGGGGGAAGGCGGGGCTCTTCAAGACCTTCTCGAAGAACCCCACGATGGCGGCCCGGCCCTCGATCGGCTGGAGCACCGCCGCGCGCTTGCCGCCGCCGTCCGCGTAGAACACGGCGTCCTCGGCGAGGAGCTTCGAGAGCGTCCCGAGATCGCCGCTGGTCAGCGCCGCCTGGAACGCGTCGGCGAGCCGCCGCGCCTCCTCGTCGGACGCGCGGAAGCGCGGTCGCGCCTCGCGCACGTGCCCCCGCGCGCGCGCCGCGAGCTGGCGGACCGCGGCCTCGGAGCGCTCCAGCACGCCCGCGACGTCCGCGAACCCCATGTCGAAGACGTCGTGGAGCAGGAACGCGGCGCGCTCCAGCGGCGAGAGGCGCTGCAGCGTGACGAGCAGCGCGAGCGAGAGGTCGTGCGCCAGCCCCGTGCCCTCCTGCTCGACGAGCGGCTCCGGGAGCCACGTCCCGACGTACTCCTCCCGCCGCGCGCGCGCGGAGTTCAGCCGGTCCAGGCAGAGCCGCGTGACCGTGCGGATGAGGAACGCGCGCGGCGACTCGACCCCCTCGCGCGCCGCGCCGTTCCAGCGCAGGAACGCGTCCTGGACGATGTCCTCCGCCTCGGCCACCGAGCCGAGCATCCGGTAGGCGACCTGCACCAGATCGGCCCGGTGCGGCTCGAAGTCCCTGGCCGCGTCCGTCACGCCGCCGCCCCCCGCACCACCGCGACCGGGAGGTCGCCCACGTGCACGCGCTGGCAGGCCTTGCCGTGGCCCATCGCGTACTTGAGGGTCGGGTAGAGCCGGCCCGCGTTGATCGCGAACGCCAGCGCGATGAGCGCGCGCGGACCCCAGCGCCCCACGATCTCCTCGCGCAGCCCGTCCGCCTCCGGCGCGTGCGCGAGCACCGCGCGCGCGTAGCGGACGCCCAGCCGCACGTCCTCCGGCATCCGCGCCAGGTCGTTCGAGAGCACCGCCTGGAGCACGTCCGCCGGGACCCCGCGCTCGAGCGCCATCGAGACCCCGAGCTGCGTGCACGGCCCGCAGTCCTCGCTCGCCGTGACCACGATCCCGACGCAGAAGTGCACCGCCTCCGGGACGTCGCGCTTGTAGTACCCGAGCTTCGCCGCCGTCATGAACATGCGGAACGCCTTGAGGTCGGTGTCGAGCAGCTCACGGACGTAGCCGGCGTCGTAGTCGTACTGCTTCTCGAACGCGGCCAGCTGCCTGCGGATCAGCCACTTCAGCATGTGCGGTCTCCCATTCCGTCGATTTACTCCCAAGACGAGCGGGGAGCGCGCGGTGTGACATGGCCGAGGACGGCCCTCGCGGCTCGCTTGGGTGTACGGGCGAAGATGTGGCGGCGGGGCGAGGGCGTGCGTGGCGCCCCGCTCGTGCGCGCGGGATGGGACGGAGAGCCGTCGCGGGGACGCGCGTGTGCGGGTGGTCGGCCGCCGCATCGCGCCCCGGCGTCGACGTGAGCTCGCGGGCGGGGCGCGCACGCATCTGCCCGCGAGGGCGCCGTGGTTCGTCGGCGCGTGCGCGGGGAACGGGCGGCCAGCTCGCGCACGACGTCGGTGTTGGCCGGTTCATCCTCGCGTGCGCAGGGAACGCTCGTCGCGCTCGCATGCCCCAAT
>NZ_BAZG01000164.1 GCF_000964525.1 Anaeromyxobacter sp. PSR-1 | reverse complement strand
GAGGGCGCGGTGGCCGGGGTGGTGATGATCGTCGCCGGCCTGGGCGTGCTGGTGGCGACGCCGCTCCTGCGGCTCGCGCTCTAGCCGCCGCGGCGCCTGTCCCCGCGCGCAGGCCGCCCGTCCCGCGCGCCCGCTCCCCCGAGAAGGACCGCCCCCGCCGCGCCCGCCGCGCGCATCCTGCGCCGCTCGCCGCGCCCGGCGCGGCGGCGACGGAGGGGGGAGACGTGCTCACGAAGGGTTCACGCGCCGCGGCTGCGGCGCTCGCGCTCGCCTGCGCGCCCGCGCCCGAGGCGCCGGGCGCGCGCCACCACCTGTACGTGAGCCAGGCGGCGAGCGGCAGCGTGGCGGTGGTCGATCCGGAGCGCGGCGAGACGGTGCGCCGGATCCCGGTCGGCCAGCTGCCGCACCAGCTCCTGCCGGTGGGCGACCGGCTCCTCGTCGTCCTCACCGGCTCGCAGGCGGTGGCGGAGCTGGACCCCGCCGCGGCGCGCGTCACCCGGACCTTCCTCACCGCCCCGCTCCCTCCGGCGCGGGCGGACGGCACGCCCATCGCCGGCCACGCCACCGCGGAGGCCGCCGCGGCCACGAGCTGCGCCGTCTGCCACGGCGCGCCCGGTGGGCCGGCGCCGCGCTACGTGGGCGAGCGGCCCATCGCCATGCTGGCGCTCCCGGGCGGGCGCCTCCTCGTGGCCCACGTCCGCTCCGGCGCGCTCACGGAGCTCGACCTCGCGAGCGGCGCCATCCGCCGGCGGGTGGCGCTCGAGCCCGCCGGCGAGGCGCGCGAGGCGGTGGCGCTCGCGCAGCTCGGCGGCGAGGTGCTGGTGGCGCTCCGGCCGAAGCCGCCCTCGAGCGCGCCCGCGGTGATCCGCCGCCTCGACGCCGTCACCCTCGCGCCGCTCGGCGACGTGGCGGTGGGCCCGGATCCGGTGGCGCTGCTCGCCGTGCCGGAGCGGGGGCTCGTGCTCGTCTCCGACTTCGCCTCCGACACCGTCACGCCCGTCGCCGCGGGCGCCGGCGCCGGCCCGGCCTTCACCGCCGCGCCGGGGCCCATGGGCCTGCTGCCGCTGCCCGGCGGTCGCCGGGTGCTGGCGCTCGACTACTACTCGGACTCCCTCTCGCGCCTCGACCTCGACACCGGCGAGGTCCGCACCGAGCGGCTCCGCTCCGCCGCGCGCCCCTACGCCAACCCGAGCCACGCCGCGCTCTCGCCGGACGGCCGCGTCGCCTGGGTGGTGTCGTCCGGCACCGAGGGGCACGTCCTCGCGGTGGACGTCGAGACGCTCGCCGTCGCGCGCGCCCTCCCGGTGGACGGCCTCTCCTTCGCGGTCGCCGTGGTGCCCGGCCCCGCCCCGCTTCCCCCCGCACCCTGAACCCGTTCCGACAGGAGCCCCGATGCACCCGACCTCGACCTCCCGGGCTGGCGCGCGCGCCGCGCCCGCCCTCCCCGCCCTCCCCGCGCTCCTCCTCGGCGCCGCGCTCGCGGCCTGCGGCGGCGGCGGTGGAGGCGGCGGCGGCGCGACCCCGCCCCCGCCCCCGCCGACCGGCGGCGGAAACACCGTCCTCGGCGCGGTCACCGACGCCGCCAGCGGCGCGCGCCTCGCCGGCGTGACCGTCGCCGCCGGCGGCCGCACCGCGGTCACCGACGCGGCCGGCGAGTTCACCTTGGCCGGCCTCGCCGCCGGCGACGTGCGGCTCACGTTCACCCGGCCCGGCTACGCGCCGAGCTACGCCGGCGCGCGCTCCGGCGACCGCTCCGAGGCGGTGCTCGCCACGCTGAAGCGCGAGGGCGCGCGGCAGCCGTACGATCCGTCCACCGCCCGGACGTTCTCCGAGGTGACCGAGGCCGGCCCGTACGCGGTGATCCTCCCGGCCGGCAGCCTCGACACCGACGCCACCGAGCTGGAGGTGACCATCACGCCGGTCGATCCCAGCAAGGAGACCGCGGTGCTCCCCGGCGAGCTGGTGGCCGGGAGCGCCGGCGGCACGGTGCTCGCGCCGGTGACCTTCGCCGAGTTCAGCATCTACGAGCCTTCCGGCCGCCGCGTGAACCTGAAGCCCTCGGCGAGCGCGGTGGTCGAGCTGCCCATCCCGCCGGCTCTCCGTCCCCGCTACCCGCTGGGGACGGTGATCCACTGCTACTCCTACGATCCGGCCACCGGCGCCTGGGAGGACTTCGTGGAGGGCACGGTGGCGGTCTCCACGGTGGACGGCGAGACGCCGGTGCTGCGCGCCTCCATCCGCCACTTCTCCTGGTACGGGGCCGCGCCGGAGGGGAACGAGTGCGCCGACCTGTACGGGCGGGTGGTGTCGGCGGTGGACGGGCGGCCGCTCCCCAACGCACGCGTCGAGGCGTTCCCCGGGACGACGGCGTACACCGACGCGAACGGGAACTTCCAGGTGGTGGCGCTCCGCGACGGCGCCTCGAGCGTGGTCGCCTACCAGACCGGGTTCGACCTCGACGGCTCGCTCACCGGCATGCCGGGCGCGAAGTACATCGAGTTCGGCAAGGTGGACGACCTGCCGCTCACCGGGCTGGTGGCGCGCTCCTGCTCCGGGGGCGCCTCGCTCGCCGGCGCGGCCGGCGAGATGCAGGCCGCCGCCGCCGGCGTCGGCACGCCCGCCGATCCGCTGGTGGTGCGGGTGGGCCTGCTGAGCAAGGTCGCCTACGAGGTCGTCGCGTGGGTGGACGCGAACGGCGCCGCGGCGCTGGTGAGCGAGGGGCTGCCCGGGCCGGACGGCGAGCTCGTGGACCCGCTGCCGACCGACGGCGCGGTGATCACCGTGACCGGCCCGGACGGCGCGCACGTGCTCCCGCTGGCGGCGGCGCAGACCGGCGTGTACGCCGCGTCCTTCGCCGCGCAGCCGGGCCGGCGCTACGGCATCGCGGTGGACGCGAACGGCGACGGCGCGGTGGACGGCACCGGGTTCACCTACCTCGTGGGCGAGCCGACGTTCACGTCGCCGACCGAGGGCGCCACCGTGGACGCCGCCGGGCTGCGCGCCGCCTGGAGTGATGCCGCCGTCGAGGCCGGCACCGCCGATCCCGACTACGCGCCGCTCTACTGGGCCGCGGTCACCGCCTCCGCCGAGCCCTGGGACGGCGACTTCCACTGGGGCAGCGACCGGGCCTTCGACGTCCGCTCGCTCGCCACCGGCGAGCCGCTCGCGCCCGGCGCGTACACCGCGGCGGTGATGGCGCTGTGCGGGCCCTACGCGGCGGCCGGCCAGGACGTCGCGCTCGTGAAGAACGTCACCGGCGCGGGCATCTCGGGCGAGTTCTTCAGCTTCGCCGCGGGCGCGGAGGTGGCCTTCACCGTGCGCTGAGCGCGCCCGCGCCCCGCGGGCGGGGGGGCCGCCCGGCCGCGGGAAGTTCCCGTGGCGGGCCACCGCACCCGCACGCGCGGAACGTTCGGGCGGGGGCTTGCTGGCACGCCCGCGGGGCATCAGGGTGGAGACAGGCCGGCTCCTCCCCTCCCATGCCGGCCCCGAGGCGCCCGGCGGACGGTCTCCCCGCCGGGCGTCTCCTTTCGTTCACCTCGCGACCGGGACGCGCCCGCCCACGTCGAGCGGCACCGGCAGGCCGCCCAGGTCGGCGGTGCCGCGCATCCCCACGTCCACCGGCGCCCCGCGCATCAGCTCGCTGGCGGCCCGGCCGGCGCGGACCAGGTCCACCTTGAGCGGGATCGTGAGGACCGTGCTGCCCTGCGCGGGGACCGCGGCCAGGGCGCGCCCGTCGATCCGCCCGACCTGGCTGCCGGCCAGCGAGACCGCCGAGTCGAGCGTGCCGGAGGGGATGGCGAACGCGTTCGGGTTCTTCACCCGCAGCTTCACGTCGAGCGCGAGGTCGGAGAGCGACACCGAGCGGACCGACAGCCCCTCCAGCGTGAAGCCGGGGAGGCGCGGCAGCTTCAGGCTGTCCTCGTGGGAGATGGGCAGGTCCACCACGCCCACCGGCGTGGAGACCCCGACCGTGCCGCCCAGCTTGTAGCGGATGGACTCCTGCTGGCGCCCGAGCAGCGACACGATGCCCGGCACGTCCTTGAAGCGCACCCGCACCGGGAACGTGACCGGCGCCTTGCCCGCGGCCGGGATCTTCAGGCCGCCCGGCATGTCGCCGGCGGCGATGCGCGTCCCCTCCACCTCGACGCCGTAGCCGAGGCGCGCCAGCGTGAGGCCGAAGCCGTTCGGGTTCTCGAGGTCGAACAGGAAGCCGAGCGTGGCGCCCTCGAGATCGAGCGACTGCAGCGTGGCGGAGCGGAAGGTGAGCTTCGGCTTCTCGAAGGCCGAGGCGGCGAGCTGGTTGAGGGCGGCGCAGCCGGAGAGCGCCACGATCGAGGTGAGGGCGAGGAGCCGGAGGGATCGCATGGGGTGGTTGTACCGCGGCCGCGGGACGCGGGCGCGCCCGAGCCGCCTCCCACCTCACCCGCGCAGGGCACACCGGCGGGGCGGGCCGGCCGTCCACCGCCCATCCACAGGCCGTCCACAGCGTTTCCACGCTGTTTTTCCATGCGTTTTGGGCGGTTGTCCACCGAACATCGACAGTGCTCGGGTCACAGTCGGCTGGTAGGCTGCGCCGCCTGATGGCCGAATCGGATCCTGCCCGCCGCGTCGCCGAGGCCGGCGTCTCCCCCCTGCGCTCCGCGCGCGATCTCCCCCACAGCCTCGAGGCCGAGCAGGCGGTGCTGGGCGCGATCCTGGTGGAGGAGACCGCCTTCGACCAGGTGGCCGCGCTGCTCCGGGCCGGCGACTTCTACCTGCTCGCGCACCAGCACGTGTACGGCGCGTGCGAGGAGCTGGCCCGCGAGTCGAAGACGCTCGATCCCATCCTGGTCCAGCAGCGGCTCGACGCGAAGGGGCTGCTCGGCTCGGCGGTGCCGCACGAGCTCCCGCTCACGCTGGCGCGCGCCATCGGCACCGCGTCCAACGTGGGCCACTACGCGCGCACCGTGCAGGACCTGGCCCGGCTGCGGGTGATGATGCTCACCGCGCAGCGGCTGGTGGAGCGCGGGTACGAGGCCGGGGCGAACGTCCAGCACTTCCTGGACGCCGCGCAGCAGGAGGTGTTCGGCGCGGCCCAGGGCACCAGCGTCGACACGCTGAAGAAGATCTCCGAGCCGGTGCTGCGCGCCCTCGAGAACCTCGAGGCGGTGCAGAAGCGGGTGCAGGCCGGCCTGTCGCCCATCACCGGCGTGCCCACCGGCATCCAGACGCTCGACCGGAACACGCTCGGGCTGCAGCCCGGCACGCTGACCGTGCTCGCCGCCCGCCCCTCGGTCGGCAAGACCGCGTTCGCGCTGAACATCGCCACCCACGCCGCCACCAAGGCGCAGCGCAAGGTGGCGTTCTTCTCGCTCGAGATGCCCTCCGACCAGCTCGCGCTCCGCATGCTCGCGTCCGAGGGCAAGCTCGACTGGCGCAAGCTCTCGCAGGGCCAGCTCTCCCGGCACGACTGGGACAAGCTCGCCACCCAGGCCGACCGCATCGGCGCCGCCAACCTGTGGCTCGACGACAACTTCGTGCTGACGCCCGTGGAGCTGCGCTCGAAGTGCCGCAAGCTGAAGCGCGAGAACGGCGGGCTCGATCTCGTGATGATCGACTACCTGCAGCTCATGCACGCGCCCAGCGACCGGTCCAACCAGTCGCGCGAGCAGGAGATCGCCACCATCAGCCGCTCGCTCAAGTCGCTGGCCAAGGAGCTCGAGTGCCCCATCGTGGCGCTCTCGCAGCTCAACCGCAGCGTCGAGAAGCGCAAGGGCGAGCCCCCCATGCTGTCCGACCTCCGCGAGTCCGGCGCCATCGAGCAGGACGCCGACATCGTCATGTTCCTGCACCGGGCCGAGGAGGACAACAAGGACGTCCAGCAGGGCACCGCCAGCGGCGACACGCTCCCCGTGCAGCTCATCGTGGCGAAGCAGCGTCAGGGCCCCACCTGCACCATCGACCTGGTGTTCTTCAAGAGCACGACCTACTTCGCCGAGATGGACCGCCGGCCCCAGCAGTAGGCGCGCGCCCGTCAGCGCCTGTCAGCCCCCGACCGCGGGCGGAACCTCGTCGAGCGAGATCGGTCCCCGAGCCGCTCGGGGTGAGCCCGTCGAACCACGCCGCCAGCCCGTGCGGAGCAGCCACGTGCGCGGCGCCGCCGTGACCCGCCGCGCGCCGTCCGGCACCCCAGGTCCGCCCCCGCGCCACCCGTCGAACCACCGCCCCGAGGAGAACCGGTCCACGCCCCCGCGCCCCGCCGGCTTCCCCAGCCGCGCGAGGTGGCTGCGGTGGTTGAGCAGCACGTAGGCGAGCGCGTTGCGGACCTCGGACGGCGTGCCCAGCACGCGCGCGTGGTAGCGGTCCGCGAAGACCTTCCCGCGCCGCCCCATCATCCGGTTCAGCCCTTTCGCGAGGCGGATACACAGCCCCTGCATCCCCGAGGAGAGCGCGCGCTGCCCGTCTGCCTCGACGAGGAGGTGGAGGTGGTTGCCCTCGAGCGCGAAGTGGACCACGCGGAAGGCGGCGCAGGCCGCCGCGGCCGCCTCGAGCGCCGCCTCGACGACGCGGAGCGAGCGCTGGCTGCGCAGGTTCCAGACGTGCGGGAGCACACGCAAGGTGACGTGCGCCGGCGTGGAGGCGGTGACCGCGGGCCGCCCGTGGTGAGACACCCCCGCCCGCGCGCCCTTCGGCTTTCGCCCCGCGCCCGCCCGCCGGCCGCCGTGGGTGCGAGGAGGAGGAAGCCGGAACCGGAGCTGACGCGAGCCGCGCATGATTGGGCAGATATTAACGCAGCGTGATGCCGAGATCCACTGACCGTGTGGGCCGCAAGCGAGCGTTCCGCGCAGCGCCCCGCGCCCGCACGCCACCCCTCGGCGGCCCAGGCTCGCTCCCGCGCCCAGCTCGCGGTTCGAGGCTTTTCGCTCGTGACTCGCTGCGCCTTCGGGGCCGCGTGAGGGTCGAGCAGCCACCCCTGTCAGCGATGTCCCGAGACGACTTCAGTCAGTGATGTGCTGGTACTGCACCAGGCTTCGAGGGTGCGGCGGCGGTCGGGGGCCGGGCCCGCGTGACCGGAACCCGGGCCGGTGGGATCGGCTTGCGAGAGGCCCGCGGGTGGAGCGCGGGGCGCAGGGGTGAGGGCTCCGCTTGCGCGGACCTCAGCTGCGTTCACCGTGACTCGAACCCCTACGCGCGACCGTCAGCGATGTCTTGACTGGTTCCCGCGCGCCCGCCCCCGCGTCCCCGCCCCACCCACGAGCCTCTCGCGAGCCGATCCCCGCAGCCGCGGTTCCGGTAGCGCGGTCCCGCCCCCGACCGCCCTCGCCCCCTCAAAGCCCGAGCAACGCCCGCCCCACCCGCCGCCACCACCGTCGCCTGCCCCACTCCACGACGCGACCGGCGTCACCCCCCGTTCATCGCACCCCGCGTCCAGCTCGCGGCTCGACGAGCTCACCGCGAGCGGCGAGTCTTCCCCGCGCCGCGCCCCCTCCCTCAACCCCCGACGCCCCGCGCCCCGCCCGCCCTCAGCGCACCCGATCCAGGTACCGCTCCACCACCCGCTTCCCGCCGCGCACCGCCTCCTCCAGCGACGCGCCTCCCGCGAGCAGCCCCGCGATCGCCGACGCGAGCCGGCACCCCGTGCCGCGCGCGGTCCCGGCCCGCCGCCGCCCGGTGAACCGCGTCACCCGCCGCCCCTCCACGAGCAGGTCCACCGGCGCGCCGCCGCGGTGCCCGCCCTTCACCAGCACCGCGCGCGCGGGGAGCATCCGCGCCGCGCGGACCGCCGCCTCGTCGTCCGCGACCTCGAGGCCGGTGAGCGCCGCGAGCTCGGGCAGGTTGGGCGTGGCGAGCCGCGCGCGCGCGAGCAGCGGCGCCAGCGCCTCGCCGGGCGAGGCCTCGCCCGCGTCGAGGAGCGGGGCGCCGGAGGAGGCGAGCAGCACCGGATCCACCACCAGCGGCACGCGCGCGAGCGGCGGCTCCCCGAGCCGCGCCGCCAGCGCCCGGGCCAGCCCGGCGGTCCCGAGCATGCCGGTCTTCACCGCGCGCGGCCGCTCGCGCCCCTCCAGCAGCGCGTCGATCTGCAGCCGCAGGAACGCCTCCGTGGTCGGCGCCACGCCGCGCGCGCCGCGCGGGCCCTGCGCGGTGAGCGCGGTCGCGACCGCCCAGCCGCGCGCCCGGACGGCGGCGAGCGCCTCCAGGTCGGCGGCCAGGCCCGCCCCGCCCGACGGGTCGAGGCCGGCCACCACCAGGACCCGCGGGATCACCGGCGCAGGCTCCGCGCCGCGTCCACCAGGCCCCGGTAGATGGCGGCGTGGCGCGGGTCGTCCCGCGTCGCCTCCGGGTGCCACTGCACGCCGAGCGCGAACGGCAGGTCGGGGAGCTCGATGGCCTCCACCACGCCGTCGGGCGCGCGCGCCGAGACGAGCACGCCCGGCCCGGGCTCGCGCACCGCCTGGTGGTGCGTCGAGTTCACCATGAGCGGACCAGCCCCGGAGAGCGCGGCGAGCTGCGTGCCGGGCGCGATGGTCACCTCGTGAGAGGGGACGTCCTTCGGCGCGGGCTGCTCGTGCCCCTGGAGGCCGGCCTCGCCGGGCAGGTCCTGCCAGAGCGTGCCGCCCCGCACCACGTCGAGGAGCTGCATGCCGCCGCACACGCCCAGCACCGGCAGGCGCGCGGCGAGCGCGGCCTCGAGCAGGTCCTTCTCGAAGCGGGTGCGCTCGGGGCGCGACGGGCCGCAGCCCGGGCGCCGCGCCTCGCCGTACAGCTCCGGCGGCAGGTCGAAGTCGCCGCCGCTCACCACCAGCCCGTCGAGGAGCGAGAGGTACGCGCCGGCCACGTCCACCGCGTGCGGCAGGAGGATGGGCAGCCCGCCCGCGTCCAGCACCGCCTCCACGTAGCCGCGCGGCAGCTCGTAGCGGCGGCCCGACGCGTCGGCGTCGAGCGTGATCCCGATCCGCGGCCGCGGGCTCACGGGTTCGCACCCCGCGCGGCGCGCCCCGCCTCGAAGGCGGCCTGCATCCGCGCCGCGGCGGCCTCGGGATCGGCCGCGCCCACCACCGCCTCGATCACCGCCGCGCAGGCCGCGCCGGCCCGCGCCACCGCGGCGACGTCGTCGAGCCCGATGCCGCCGATCGCCACCACCGGCGCGGGGAGCGCGCGCGCCACCTCGGCGAGCGCCGCCAGCCCGCGCGGCGGCACCGGCAGCGCCTTGGAGCGCGAGGCGAAGATGGGCCCGTAGCCCACGTGATCGGCCCCCTCGGCGAGCGCGGCCCGGGCCTCCTCCAGCGTCCGGGTGGTGCGGCCCACCAGCAGGTCGGGGCCGACGAGCCGACGAGCCTCCGGGACCGGCAGGTCGTCGTCCCCGAGGTGGACGCCGTCGGCGCCGCCGAGGAGCGCCAGGTCGGCGCGGTCGTTGACGAGCACGAGCGCCCGCCCCGCGGCGAGCGCCACGATGCGGCGGGTGGCCTCGAGCACCGCGCCGGCGGGCGCGTCCTTCATCCGCA
The DNA here is from genome assembly GCF_000964525.1 of Anaeromyxobacter sp. PSR-1. Lineage (GTDB taxonomy): Bacteria > Myxococcota > Myxococcia > Myxococcales > Anaeromyxobacteraceae > Anaeromyxobacter. Next base: position 505 of record NZ_BAZG01000164.1, on the reverse strand, counting down.
CCTGGACGGCGCGGGCGCCTCCGCCGATCGCGGCACGCGCCTGCGCCACCGGATCCGCACCCCCCACGATGACGTAGAGCCCGCCGAGCCGCGCGCGCCGCCCGGCGCTCACAGAGGCCTCGGAAACCGGCATGGCGACAGCGGTAACACGCGCTTGACGCAGCCGCAAGGCGGGGCCTATTTTCCGGCCTCCGCCCAGACAGCAAGGAAGTGACATGGCCGACCCGTTCGAGAACAAGCTCGTCGACAAGCGCGTGGTGCAGCGTTACCTGCGCAAGGGCAAGGTCGACGAGAAGGAGTACGAGAAGTTCACGAAGGCGCTCCCCGACCTCGCCGACCAGGCGATGCCGATCGAGGCGTCGATGAGCGGCGCCGAGGAGCCGGACGATCTCGACGACGAGCCGGAGGAGGACGTCGGAGGTGGTGAGGTCCCGCCGCAGCAGCAGCCGTAGCGCCGCGCGCGGCGCCGGGCGCGCGCTCGTGCTCGCCGCGGCGCTGGCCGCCG
>NZ_BAZG01000165.1 GCF_000964525.1 Anaeromyxobacter sp. PSR-1 | reverse complement strand
CGCCCGCCGCGGTGCGGGTGATGGCGGGCGGCACCGCCACCGCGTGCGCGGGGAACGGCAGGTCCCAGCCCGCCGGCCAGCGCACCCGCTCGATCGCCGGCCGGTACGCCCGCCCCTCCACCTCGTCGAGCGAGGTCGCGACGGCCTCGGACGCGGAGAGCAGGTCGCCGGGCGCGAGCCGCGCGTCGTAGGCGCCGCAGGTCCCGACGAACAGCACGCGCGCCGGCGCGTGCAGGGCGACGAGCCGCGCCGTCTCGAGCGCCGCGGCGACGGCGCCCACCCCGGTGACGCCCGCGATCCAGCCGGGCGGGGGCGCCGCGTCGAGGCCCGCCAGCTCGGGCGGGAAGGCGGCGAGGAGCAGGCTGGGGCGTTCGGCCATGCCGCATCGTAGTCCACCGCGGGGTGCCGCGTGCGGGCTACGAGCGGGCCGGCGCCGGCGCCGGGGCGTGCGCCAGCTCGACCTGGGCGCCGCGGCCGTTCGAGGCGGCGACGTCGGCGGAGCCGGTGGGGACCGCGAGCGTGAAGAGGAAGCCTGCTTCGAGGGCGATGGCGAGAGCGACGATTGCGAGGGCCTTCATGTCCAACCTCCGTTGGCCTTTCCTACGGAGAGAGGCCGGGCCTATTTCGACGCGACGGCGCGCGCCCCTCCTGGCCGCGGGCGTCACGGACCGGTCCGCCGCGCCTCCGGGAAGGGACGGCGTGGCGCCGGGGGAGGCGCCGCTTGCCGGTCGCCCCACCCCGTGCTTTCGTCCCTTCCCGTTCACCCGAGGGAGATCGCCGCATGCGCCCGACCCCTGCTCCGCTGCTCCTCGCCGCCGCCATCGCAGCCCTGGCCCTGGCCGCGCCCGCCTCCGCCGCGCCGCCGCGCGCCGGCGCGGGCGACGTGCTGCCCTTCCCCGCCGCCGAGCGGACGCTCCCGAACGGCCTGAAGGTGATCGTGGTGCCGACCGGCTTCCCGGACCTCGTGTCGGTCCAGATCCCGATCCAGACCGGCTCGCGCAACGAGGTCGAGCCCGGCAAGACCGGGTTCGCGCACTTCTTCGAGCACATGATGTTCCGCGGGACGAAGGCCTACCCGCCGGACGCGTACCAGGCCGTGCTCACGCAGATCGGCGCGCGGCAGAACGCGTACACGAGCGACGACCTCACCAACTACCACACCACCTTCGCGAAGCAGGACCTGGAGAAGGTCCTCGAGATCGAGGCGGACCGCTTCCAGCACCTCGACTACTCGGTGGAGGGCTTCAAGACCGAGTCGCGCGCCATCCTCGGCGAGTACAACAAGAACGCCTCCAACCCGCTGGTGAAGCTGGAGGAGGTGCAGCGCGACGCCGCGTTCCGCGCGCACACGTACAAGCACACGACCATGGGCTTCCTCGCCGACATCGAGGACATGCCCAACCAGTACGACTACTCGCGCACGTTCTACGCGCGCTGGTACCGGCCCGAGCACGCGACGGTGATCGTGGCCGGCGACGTGAAGCCGGAGCAGGTGTTCCCGCTCGTCGAGCGGTACTTCGGCGGCTGGAAGCGCGGCGACTTCCAGGCGCGGATCCCCGCCGAGCCCGCGCCGCAGGGGCCGGTCTACGCGCACGTGCCGTGGACCACGCCGACGCTGCCGTGGGTCACCGTGGCGTTCCACGGCCCCGCGTTCTCCGAGACGGGCAAGGACTGGGCGGCGGTGGACCTCCTGTTCGACCTGCACTTCGGCGAGACCTCCGACGTGTACCGGAAGCTGGTGGTGGACGAGCAGAAGGTGGACGCGCTGTTCACCGACACCGGGCCGAACGTGGACCCGGGGCTGGTCACCGTCTACGCGCGGCTCAAGAAGGCGGAGGACGCGCCGTACGTCCGCGACGTGATCCTGAAGGCGTTCGCGCAGGCCCGCGCCGCCGCGCCGGACGCGAAGAAGCTCGCCGACCAGAAGTCCCACGGCCGCGCCGCGTTCGTGCGCCGGCTCGACTCCACCGACGCCATCGCGGGGATCGTGGCGCGCTTCGCGCACTTCCGGCGGTCCTACGCCACGGCGAACCAGCTCTTCCGCACCTACGCGTCGCTCCAGGGCGCCGACCTGCTCGCCGCGGCGCGCCGCTACTTCACCGACGCGGGCCTGGTGGTGACGACGCTCGCGAAGGACCCGCTCCCGGCCGCCGTGAAGGCGCAGCCCGCGCTCGCGTCGCTCGAGCCGCGGCCGCCCGCGCCGGCCGGCGTGCCGGTCACGCTGCTCCCCTCGAAGCTCCCGGTGGTCACGGTGAAGCTCGTGTTCCCGGCCGGCAGCGCGAAGGACCCGAAGGGCAAGGAGGGGCTGGCCGCGCTGGCCGCCGACATGCTCGCCGCCGCGGGCTCGCAGCGCATGCGCCTCGACGAGATCCGCGAGGCGCTGTACCCGCTCGCCGCCAGCCTGGACGCGCAGGTGGACAAGGAGATGGCCACCCTCACCGGCCGCTTCCCCGCCGACGGCTGGCGGCGGTTCGCGGACGTGGCGCTGCCGCAGCTCACCGAGCCCGGCTTCCGCGAGGAGGACTTCCGGCGCATCAAGGACGAGCACCTGAACGCGCTCGTGCAGGACCTGCGCGAGTCGAACGACGAGGAGCTGGCCAAGGAGCGGCTGCAGGCGAACGTCTTCGCCGGCACGCCCTACGGCCACCCCGCCATCGGCACCGTGGCGGGCATCCAGGCGGTGACGCTCGACGACGTGAAGGCGTTCGTGAAGGCCCGCTACGCGCGGCCGGACGTGCTGGTCGGCGTGGGCGGCGACGCGCCGAAGGCGTTCCTCGAGCGGCTCCAGGCGGAGCTGGGGCGGCTGCCGGTCGCGCCGGCCGAGCCGGCGCCCGCCGTGGCCGGGCGGCGGCCGAAGGGGATCGAGGTGGAGCTCGTCGAGAAGGACACGCGCGCCACCGCCATCTCCTTCGGCCTGCCCATCGCGGTGACCCGCGGCCACCCGGACTTCCCGGCGCTCTGGCTCGCCAAGACCTGGCTGGGCGAGCACCGCTCGTCCACCTCGCACCTCTACCAGCGCATCCGCGAGACGCGCGGGATGAACTACGGCGACTACGCCTACGTCGAGGCGTTCCCGCGCGGCATGTTCCAGTTCTTCCCGGATCCGAACCTGGCCCGGCGGGCGCAGCTGTTCGAGGTGTGGATCCGGCCGGTGCAGCCGCAGAACGCGCAGATGGCGATCCGGATCGCGCTCCACGAGCTGCGCAAGCTGGTGGACGAGGGGCTCTCCGAGGCAGACTTCGAGGCCACCCGGGCCTACCTCATGAAGAACGTGTACGTGATGACCGCCCGGCAGGAGCAGCAGGTCGGGTACGCGCTCGACTCGCGCTGGTACGGCATCCCGGAGTTCACGCGCTACCTGCGCGACGGGCTCGCGAAGCTCACCCGCGAGGACGTGAACCGCGCCATCCGCACCCACCTCTCCGCCACCGACCTCTCGTTCGTGATCGTCACGAAGGACGCGAAGGGGCTCGCGGCGGCGCTCGCCGCGGACGGGGTCTCCACCGTCAAGTACGACGCCGAGAAGCCGGCCGCGCTCCTCGAGGAGGACCGGGTCATCGGCGCGATGAAGCTCGGCATCCGGCCGGACGCCATCCGCGTCACGCCGGCCGCCGACGTCTTCGCCCGCTGACCGGGCAGGGCCCGCGGCGCGCCGCCCGGCGCGGCCGCCGCGGGCGCCGCCGACCGCCCCGTCCCCGTCGCGCGCGTGGGGGCGGCGCGCACACGCCTGCCCCCGACGCGGCCGCACGAGCGGCTGCCGCCGGGATCCGGATGCTGGTACAGTGGCCGCTCCGGTATCGCGGGATACCGGGCGGCGCGGCGGGAACCTCCGCGCGCCGCGGCGTGGGCGGGCGCGTGGGCGCCCCGGGTGGCGGGAGGCGGTGCGGATGGGCGGGGTGTCTCAGGTTGCGTCGCGCGCGGGCTCGGCCCGGCCGCAGCTGACGCGGTTCCACCAGCGGGTTGCGGCGGAGGCGCTGACCGCGCGCGGCGGGGGCGGCACGTCCCGGCTCGCCCCGGCGCTGGCCCACTCCGCGGTGGACCTGAACCCCCACCAGATCGAGGCGGCCGCGTTCGCGCTGGCCGCGCTCCCCACCGGCGGCGCGGTGCTGGCCGACGAGGTCGGCCTCGGGAAGACGGTCGAGGCGGGGCTGGTGCTGGCGCAGCTCGCGGCCGAGGGGAAGCCGCGCGCCGTCATCCTGGTGCCGGCCTCGCTGCGCGCGCAGTGGCGCGAGGAGCTGCGGTCCAAGTTCGGCCTCGAGGCGGACGTGGTGGACGGCGACACCTGCCGCGAGCGCGAGCGCCAGGGGCTGAAGACCAACCCGTTCGACACCGGCGGGATCGTCATCTGCTCGCACCCGTTCGCCGCGCTCCGCGCCGCCGAGGTGGAGCGTGTCCACTGGGACGTGGCGGTCATCGACGAGGCGCACCGGCTGCGCAACGCCTACCGCAAGGACCACCGCACCGGGCAGGCGCTGCGCCGCGCGCTGCGCCGCTCGCCCAAGCTCCTGCTGACGGCCACCCCGCTCCAGAACGACCTCATGGAGCTGCTCGGCCTGGCGGCGTTCATCGACGACGCGCTGCTCGGCAACGAGGAGACGTTCCGGCTCCAGTACGCCTCCGGCGAGCTCACCGAGGACAAGGCCGCCGACCTGAAGGCGCGGCTGGCGCCGGTGGTGGTGCGCACCCTGCGCCGGCAGGTGAAGGAGTACGTCAAGTACACCGCCCGCCGCTCCATCGTGGAGGACTTCGCCCCCACCGCGCAGGAGCAGGAGCTGTACGACCGCGTCTCCGAGTACCTGCGGCGCGAGGACGCCTATGCCATCCCCATGGCTCGGCGCGCGCTGTTCGTGCTGGTGTACCGGAAGATCCTGGCGTCCTCGTCGTTCGCGCTCGCGGCCACGCTGGACCGGCTCGCCGACACGCTCGACCAGAAGATCGCCGGCGTCGAGTGCACCGCCCAGGCCGACCTCCTGCTGGAGATGGACGGCTTCGCCGAGGAGGTGGAGGAGCTGTTCGACGAGGACGGCGCGCCGCAGAAGCCGAAGGGCCAGCTCGCCCTGCGCCGCATGAACGACGAGCTCGGCGAGCTGCGCGCCTGCGCGCGGCTGGCGCGCGAGATCAAGGTCAACGCGAAGGGCGATGCGCTGGTGCGCGGGCTCGACCGCTGCTTCACCGTGGCCAAGGCGTGCGGGTGGCCGGAGAAGGCGGTGGTGTTCACCGAGTTCCGGCGCACGCAGGACTACCTGCGGCGGCTGCTCGAGTCGAAGGGCTACAGCGTCACCTGCCTCTCCGGCGACGTGGGCGGCACCGAGAAGCGCGCCGCGCTGGTGGAGGAGTTCCGAGACCGCACCCAGATCCTGCTGATGACCGAGGCGGGCGCGGAGGGGCTCAACCTCCAGTTCTGCAACCTGGTGGTCAACTACGACCTGCCCTGGAACCCGCAGCGCGTCGAGCAGCGCATCGGCCGCTGCCACCGCTACGGCCAGCAGCGCGACGTGCTGGTGCTGAACTTCCTCAACCGCTCCAACGCGGCCGACGCGCGCCTGTTCGACCTGCTCTCGCAGAAGCTGGCGCTGTTCGACGGCGTGTTCGGCTCGTCCGACGAGATCCTGGGCGCGCTCGGCACCGGCATCGACTTCGAGAAGCGGGTGCTGGACATCTACCAGTCCTGCCGCTCCGGCGAGGAGATCGACCGCGCGTTCTCGAAGCTGCGCGGCGAGCTGGACGACCGGATCTCGGCGCGCTTCGCGGCGGCCCGCGCGCTCCTGTTCGAGCGGTTCGACGGCGAGGTGCGCGGCCGGCTCCGGGTGGCGGAGAAGAACGCCAAGGAGGCGGTGGCCCGGCGCGAGGCCGACGAGGAGGCGCTGGTCGCGGCCGCGTTCGAGGAGGAGTCGGCGGCGCCGCCGCCGGAGGAGCCCGCTCGCGGCCGCACCCGCCGCGCGAAGCTGGTCCAGGCGGCGGCGGAGCGGATCCGCGCCCGGCCGCAGGACGCGGTCTCGTTCCTGGAGCTCCCGAACCGCCTGCTGCCCGCCTCGCTGGGCAAGCTGGCCGGGCGCGAGGGCTGGTGGTTCGCCTACAAGTACGCGTTCGACGCGCTCGTCTCGGAGGAGCGGGTCGTCCACCTGGTCCTCTGGTTCGACGGCGAGCGGTTCCACGCGCTCTCCACCGAGGACGCCGACGCGTTCGCGGCGCTGCCGGCGGAGGAGACGCAGGCGGGGCCGCGCGGCGCCACCGTGTCGATCGGCGAGGCGCAGGAGCAGGCGCTGGAGGCGTTCCACGCGGCGCTGGTCGCCGACCTGCAGGAGCGGATCGGCGCCGCCTACGACGCCTCCCGCGACCGCTGGGACCGCGCCGTGGAGGACGCGCTCGCCGCGCCGCGCAAGGCGGTCGAGGACGCGCGCGCCGCCTGGGGCCGGGCGCGCGGCGCGCTGGGCGACCGCTCCGACCTGCCGCTGCGGGATCGCCGGGCGCTCCTGGAGCGGGCCGAGCGCGAGTACCGGCGCAAGCTGGACGACCTGCGCGCGGTCGAGGCGCAGCGCTACGCCGAGAAGGACCGCGCCGTCGCCGACCTCAAGAAGCGCTCCGAGGTGAAGGAGCGCCGGACCCTGGTCGCGACCGCGTACTGGCGCTGCGTGTGACCTAGCGCGCCGGCGCCGAGCCGGTGCCGGCGGCCGCCGCCGTCGCCGGCGCCACCAGCTCGAAGCGGATGGGCACCGCCACGCGGCCGCCGCCCGGCGCCGCCAGCGTGGCGAGCGCGCGCTGCACGCAGGTGGACAGCTCCGGCGTGCCGGTGGAGTCCGCGGCCACGCCGATCCGGCCGCCGCCCAGCTCGACCACGAGCACCCCGTCCACCGCCGGATCCCGGCGCAGCGCCTCCGCGTAGCAGGCCTGCAGGTCGCCGGCGCGGGTCAGCACCGCGCGCTTCGCGTCCGACGGGCCGGCGATGGGCTCGCCCACGTCCACCCTGGGCGTGGCGCCTTGCGCCGCGGTCGCGAGCGGGCGATCCGCGCCGGCCCCGCCGCGGGCCAGCGCCGCGCCGCCGTCGGTCCAGGCCCACTCCACCGGCTCGACCGGCAGCGTGAAGGTCTTGCCGCGCGGGTCGGCGCCGCAGGTCGCGTCGTCGGGGAGGTCGAAGGTCAGTTCCAGCGCGAGCCGGCCGGCGCGCTGCGCCTCGAGCACGCGGCGCGCGGCGCCCGCGTCGGCCTCCACCGGCAGCCCGCGCTCCTCGCTCGGCCACAGCCGCGACCCGCCCTCCGCCACCGGCAGCACGCCGGGCTCGGCCAGCGAGAGCCGCCGCTCGCTCGCGTCGTACGGCGCGAAGGGCAGCCGGGCGGCGGGGAGCGTGATGGCGTAGCGCGCCACGATGGCGGCGTCGCGGTCGGCGTCGTGGCGGGCCTCGGCCTCGCCCCGCTCCACCGCGTCGCCGCGCGGGCGGAGCCGCTCCGGCGGGGTGAGCGCCCGGCACAGCGCGGCCAGGTCCTCCGCGGAGCGGATGGCGCGCGGCGCGGGCCCCGGGGTCCCGGCGTGGCGGACGGCGGGGACGGCGGCCTTCCCGCCCGCGGGGGTTGCGGCGGTGAGCAGCGCGGCGACGAGGGCGAGCGTCATGATGCTGGAGGGTAAGGACCGTGGAGCGCCGGCGGCGAGGTCAACGCCCCACGCGGATCCGGAGCGCACCCGGGAGGATCGTGAACCGCGCCGGCAGGCGGCCCGGCGACTCGCCGTCGGAGTCGATGCGCACGCGCGCCCCCTCCAGCGGCTCGGCCTCCAGCGTGCGCGCCCGCAGCACGCGGGTGTTCTCGAGGCGCACGTGGGTGCCGTCGTAGAGCATGGGGCGCTTCGCGACGAAGTCGCCCATGCCGAACGCCTTCCACACCACCACGTCGAACACGCCGTCGTCCATGCGCGCGTCCGGCGCCACCATCATGCCGCCCCCGAAGTAGCGCCCGTTGCAGACCGAGATGGCGGTGATCCGCTCCTCGTGCCACGGTCCGCCGTCCACGCGCCACCGCACCGGCTGGTCCGACCAGCTCATCAGCGCGCGCGCGGAGGCGAGCATGTAGGACAGCTTCCCGCTGGGGAGCTTCAGCCCGCGGTTCACCAGCGCGCTCACCTCGCCCGACACGCCGAACCCGGCCACGTTGGCGAAGTGGCGCGTGACCGGCGCGCCGTCCGGGCCCGCCAGCTCCAGCCGCCCCAGGTCGAGCACCGCCACGTCGCGCGAGGCGAGCGTGCGCGCCGCCGAGTCCACGTCGGGGTCGATGCCGAGCGTGCGGCACAGGTCGCCGCCGGTGCCGCGGGGGATGAACCCGAAGTGCGCCTCGGGATCGCGCGGGCCGGTCTCGCCGGTGAGCCCGTCGATGACCTCGCTGGCGGTGCCGTCGCCGCCCACCGCCACCACCAGCTTGCCGCCCGAGGCGAGCGCCTCGCGAGCCAGCCGCACGCCGTCGCCGCGCACCCTGGTGAAGGCGCACTCGAAGTCGCCGATGGAGGCGCGCACCGCGCGGGCGATCCGGTCGAAGTGGCGGCCGGTGCGGCCGGAGGCGCTGGCTGGGTTGACGATCAGGAAGGGCTTCACCGCTCGGGATCATATCCCGGGACGGCCCGCCGCGGCGCGGCGTCGCGCGTCACGCGGCGCGCGTACGCCCCGGCGGCGGCGCCCCACCCGGCACGGTGCGGGCGTCCTGCGCGCCCCGGGCGGCCCGCAGCGTCGCGCCGGCCTCGGCCCTCGCCCGCAGCGCCCGGACCACGCGCGCGATGGGCACGCCCGTCGGGCACCGCGCCTCGCACGCGCCGCAGCCGTCGCAGGCCTCGAGCGCCGCCGCGGACAGGGCCAGCTCCGGCCCGGCCCGGCCGTGGAGCCGGAAGGCGGCGTGCAGCCCCAGCGCGCGCACCGCCGGCGCGGCCCGCGCCAGGTCGCAGGCGGGCTCGCACAGGCCGCAGGAGATGCAGGCCGAGGCGGCCTCGTCCACCTCCCGATCCTGGAGGAGCGTCGGGAGCAGCCCCTCGGACACGTACGCCGCCCGGAACCGCTCCAGCCCGGGCCCGCGCGCGCGCAGCCGCTTCAGCGGGTGCGCCACGAGGGCGCGGTAGGCGAGGTAGGCGAGCGCGCGCGGCGAGGCCATGGGGCGAGTGTAGCAGCCGGCGCGCCGGCGGCACCTGTGACGTGGGGTCCCCCGCGCTCAGCCCCGCGCCGCCGCGGCGCGCCCGGCCAGCCAGCCGGTGAGGATGGCCACGCCCAGGCCGGTCCCGTCGCTCGCGTGCTCGTGGCCGCCCACCAGCGCGCCCGCCGCGAACAGCCTCGGGTGGACCGGCCGGCCGCGCCCGTCGAGCGGTCGGAGCGACGGATCCACGCGCAGGCCGGCGGAGAGCAGCGGCTGGGGCGCGCGCCGGTCGCGGACGGTGAGCGAGGTGGCGGGCCGTCCCGCGAGGTGCACCCCCGCGTCGTGCCCCTCGGCGGCCTCCACCGGCAGGCCCAGGGTCCGCTCCGCCAGCGCCCCGTGCCGCACCAGCCCGCCGCCCACGAACCGCCCGGTGGCGAGCACCCAGCTCCCCGCCAGGATCGCGGCGTCGCCCACCTCGACCCGGTCGCCCGGCGCGCCGCCCGCCGCCCGCAGCTCGCCGGTCACCACCGTCACCCCGGCGCGCGCCAGCCGCGCCTCGAGCGCCGCCTGCAGCCGGAGCCCGGGGACGCTCGGGACGTCGGAGAGCGTCTCCGCCACCGGCACGCCCGCCGCGGCCGCCACGCGCTCGGGACGTGCGCCGCGGGCGAGAGCCCCAGCACCGGCGGGAGCAGCACCGCCGCGGCGCCGCGCGCGCCGTTCGCGAGCGCCGCCCGCAGCCGCTCCCCAGCCGCTCGGCCTCGCCGGGCGGCTCCAGCGCGCGGGCCAGCTCGTGCGGGCGCGCCCACGGGTCGAGGCCGGGCAGCTCCACCTCCAGCTCGCGCACCTCCGGGCCG
>NZ_BAZG01000166.1 GCF_000964525.1 Anaeromyxobacter sp. PSR-1 | reverse complement strand
GCCGCCGCACGCCTCGCCCGAACCGTTCGACCCCGCCGACGGCAGCTGGCTCGAGCGGCTCGTGTTCGGCCACCGCGCCGCGCTGGTGGTCGCCGCGGCGCTGGTGACGGTCGCGCTCGGGACCGCGGCCGCGACCCGCCACGTGGTGAGCGCCGACCTGGACCGGATCACGCCCGGCTCGCACCCGTTCGTGCAGGCCTCCCGCGCCCGCGCCGACCGGCTGCGCGGCCTCGGCAACAACCTCCTCGTGGTGGTGGAGAACGCCCGCGGCGACGTCTGGGACGCGGCCTACCTCGAGGCGCTCCGCGACGCGAGCGACACCCTGTTCCTGATGCCGGGGGTGGATCGCCCCTGGGTGAAGTCGCTCTGGACGCCGTCGGTCCGGTGGACCGAGGTGACCGAGGAGGGCTTCCGGGGCGGCCCGGTGATGCCGGATCCGGCCGACGGCTCGCCCGAGGCCATCGCGGCGCTGCGGCGGAACGTCCGGCGGGCCGGGCTCGCCGGCACGCTGGTCGCGCTCGACGAGCGGTCCAGCGCGGTGCAGGTGCCGCTGCTCGACCGCGACCCGGTCACCGGCGCCGGGCTCGACTACCGCGCGCTCTCGGCGGAGCTGGAGGCGCTGCGGCTGCGCCTGGAGGGGCCGGCGGGCGACGGGCCGGTGCGCGTGCGCATCGTCGGGTTCGCGAAGCGGGTGGGCGCGATCCTGGACGGCACGCTCGCGGTCGGCGCCTGGTTCGGCGTGGCCGCCGCCATCGCCGCCGCCATCCTGTGGCTCTCCTCGCGCTGCGTCCGGAGCACCGCGCTCGTGCTGGCCTGCTCGGGCGTGGCGCTGGTGTGGCAGCTCGGCATCGTCTCGCTGCTGGGCGTGCCGCTCGACCCGTTCTCGGTGCTGGTGCCGTTCCTCATCTTCGCGATGGGCGTGTCGCACGGCACGCAGAAGATGAACGGCGTGCTGCAGGACGTGGGGCGCGGCGCGGACCGGCGGCTCGCCGCCCGCCGGACCTTCCGCCGGCTGTTCCTGGCCGGGTTGACCGCGCTCCTCACCGACGCGGTCGGGTTCTCGGTGCTGGCGCTGGTGGACGTCCCCGCCATCCGCCAGCTCGCCCTCACCGCCACCGTGGGCGTCGGCGTGCTCATCGTCACGAACCTCGTGCTCCTGCCGGTGCTGCTCTCGTACACCGGCGTGAGCGGCGCGGCCGCGCTGCGCAGCCTGCGCGGCGAGGCGGGCGGCGCGGGCCCCGGGGGCGCGTGGCGGCTGGTGGACCGCTTCACCGAGCCGCGCTGGGCGGCGGGGATCCTGGCGGTGAGCGCCGTGCTGGTGGCCGTCGGGCTCGCGGCCGGGCGCGGCGTGCCGGTCGGCTCGACCCAGCCCGGCGCGCCGGAGCTGCGCGCCGACGCCCGCTACAACCGGGACGACGCCTACATCGCGGCCCACTACGGCGCGTCGAGCGACGTGTTCGCGGTGATGGTGGAGACGCCGCCGGAGGGCTGCACCTCCTGGGAGACGCTCGTCGAGGCCGACCGCCTCGGCTGGGCGCTGCGGCAGGTCCCGGGCGTGCAGGCCACCGCCTCGCTCGCCGACGCGGTCCGGCAGATCACGGCGGGATCGTTCGAGGGGAGCCCGAAGTGGCTGACGCTCTCGCGCGACCCGCGCATCCTGGGCGGCGCGGCCGAGGCTGCGGGGACGCGCAACCCCGACCTGTTCGACCCGGAGTGCACCGTGATGCCGGTGCTGGCGTACCTCTCCGACCACCGCGCCGACACGCTCGACCGCGTGGTGGCGGCCGCGGACGGGTTCGCGCGCGACCACGCCGCGCCGGGCCGCGCCTTCCTGCTCGCGGCCGGGAACGCGGGCGTGGAGGCCGCCACCAACCTGGCGGTCCGCGAGGCGCAGCCGCGCATGACCGCCTGCGTGTTCGCGGCGGTGGTGGCGCTCTGCCTGCTCGTGTTCCGGAGCTGGCGGGCGGTGGTCGTGACGGTGGTGCCGCTCGCCACCACCGCGGTGCTGTGCCAGGCGGTGATGGCGTGGCTGGGCATCGGCATGACCATCGCCACGCTCCCGGTCATCGCGCTCGGCGTGGGCATCCCCGACTTCGCGCTCTACCTGCTCTCGGTGCAGCTCGCGCACCAGCGCGCGGGGGCGCCGCTCGGCGAGGCGCACCGGCGCGCGCTGCGCTTCACCGGGCGGCCGGTGGTGCTGGTGGCGGTGACGCTCGCGGCGGGCGTGGTCACCTGGGCGTTCTCGCCGCTCCGCCTCCAGGCCGACATGGGCGTCCTGCTCACCTTCATGTTCCTCGGGAACATGGTCGCCGCGGTGGCGCTGGTGCCGGCGCTCTCCCGGCTGCTGCTCCGCGAGGTCCCCGCCCGATGACCGCCGCGCCCGCCGGACGCACCGTGAACGTCACCGACCTCGTGGACGCGGGGCGCCTCGGGCGCTTCCACCTGGGCGCGTTCGCGGTGCTGGGCGGCTGCCTGGTGATGGACGGGTTCGACCTGCAGGCCATGGGCTACGCGGCGCCGGCGCTGGCGCGCGACTGGGGCCTGCCCATCGCCCGTCTCGGCCCGGTGTTCGGCGCCGGCCTGCTGGGGCTGTTCCTGGGCTCGATCCTGGCCGGCATGGCCGCCGACCGGATCGGCCGCCGCCCGGTGCTGATCGGCGCGACCGCGGTGTTCGGCGCCTTCACGCTCGCCACCGCCGCCGCCGGCTCGATGCCCGCGCTGCTCGCGGCCCGCTTCGTGGCCGGCCTCGGCCTCGGCGCCATCATGCCCAACGCCACCGCGCTGGTGGGCGAGTACGCCCCGCGCCGCAACCGCGTCGCGACCATGATGATCGTCACGAACGGCTTCATGGTGGGCGCGGTCGCCGCGGGCGCGCTCTCGGCCTGGCTCGTCCCGGCGCACGGCTGGCGCGCGCCGTTCTGGATCGGCGGCGCCATCCCGCTGCTCCTCCTTCCGCCCATGGCCCGCTGGCTGCCGGAGTCGCTGCAGCTCCTGGCGGTCTCCGGGCGCCGGCCGGCGGAGCTCGCCCGCTGGCTGCGCCGCGCCGCGCCGGGCGCGCCGGTGGGCCCGGGCGTCCGCTACACGGTGCGGGAGGCCCCGCGCCGCGGGTTCGTGCTCCTCGAGCTGCTCCGCGACGGCCGCGCCACCGCCACGGTCCTGCTCTGGCTCGCCAACTTCGCGAACATGATCGTCATCTACGCGGTCGCGAGCTGGCTCCCCACGCTGGTGCGCGAGGCGGGCTTCTCGACCGCCACCGCGGTCTGGGCCGGCACCGCGGTGCAGCTCGGCGGCCTCGTGGGCACGGTGGTGCTCGGGCTCGTGCTCCAGCGGCTCGGCTTCGTCCCGGTGCTGGCGAGCTGCTTCGCCGCGGCCGCGGCCTGCCTGCTCGTGCTGGGCCGCCCCGGCCTCCCGCTCGCGGCGCTCCTCGCGGTCGCGTTCGCGGTGGGCTGGGCGGTGCAGGGCGGGCAGCCCGGCCTCAACGCGCTCGCCGCCACCTTCTACCCGACCGACCTCCGCTCCACCGGCATCGGCGCCGGGCTCGGCGTCGGCCGGCTGGGCGGCTTCCTCGGCCCGGTGGTGGCGGGCGCGCTGCTGGCGGGCGGCGGCGGCGCGCAGGCCGTGTTCCAGGCCGCCGCGGTGCCGGCCGCGGTGTCCGCGCTGGTGATGCTCGCCCTCCGCCGGGCGGCGCCCAGCGTGGGCGCGTCCGCTCACGCTTCCACGGGCCCACCTCGAGGGATTCCCGCCCGGCGATGACGCCGCCCCGGCGCGTCCGCTCGCGGTTCGACGGGCTCACCGCGAGCGGATTCCCGTCGGCCGGGAATGTCCGCCGCGGGTGCTAGCCTCGGGGCGTACGGGCGCGTCGTCGCGCCCGGGGGAGCCCCGATGAACGCCCTGGTCCCGATCCTCGTCTCGGCGCTCGCCGCCGCCGCCGCGGTGGCGGCGCTGGTCGCGCTGGTGCCGCCGCGCGTCGCCGCCGCGGTGCGCGCGCTGCTCGCCGACCGGCTCGACGCGGTCGAGCGCGCCCAGGAGCGGCTGGAGCGGACGCTGCGCGAGGAGCTGGGGCGCGGGCGCGCCGAGGCGGCGCAGGGGACGCAGCGGCTCCGCGAGGAGGTCCGCGCGTCGCTGGGCGAGTCGCTCGGGAGGATGGGCGAGGCGACGGAGCGCCGGCTCGACGCGCTGCGGACCACGGTCGAGCAGCGGCTGAAGCTCCTGCAGGAGGAGAACGGCGCGCGCCTCGAGCAGATGCGCGCCACCGTGGACGAGAAGCTGCAGGGCACGCTGGAGAAGCGGCTGGGCGAGTCGTTCCGGCTGGTGAGCGAGCGGCTGGAGGCGGTGCAGCGGGGCCTCGGCGAGATGCAGACGCTCGCGAACGGGGTGGGCGACCTGAAGCGCGTGCTCGCGAACGTGAAGGTGCGCGGCACGTTCGGCGAGGTGCAGCTCGAGGCGCTGCTGGAGCAGCTGCTCGCGCCGGAGCAGCTCGCCCGCAACGTCGCCACCCGCCCCGGCTCGGCCGAGCGGGTCGAGTTCGCGATCCGGCTCCCCGGCCACGACGGCGCGCGCACCGAGGTGCTGCTGCCGATCGACGCGAAGTTCCCCATCGAGGACTACCAGCGGCTGGTGGACGCCTCGGAGCGCGGCGACGCCGCCCGCGTCGAGGAGGCGAGCCGGGCGCTCGAGGTGCGCATCCGCGGCTGCGCCCGAGACATCCACGACAAGTACATCGCGCCGCCCGGCACCACGGACTTCGCGCTCCTGTACCTGCCCACCGAGGGGCTCTACGCCGAGGTGGTCCGCCGCCCCGGCCTCACCGAGGCGCTGCAGCGCGACCTGAAGGTGGTGGTGGCCGGCCCGACCACGCTGGCGGCGCTGCTCAACAGCCTGCAGATGGGCTTCCGCACGCTCGCCATCCAGAAGCGCTCGAGCGAGGTGTGGCAGGTGCTCGGCGCGGTGAAGACCGAGTTCGGCAAGTTCGGCCAGGTGATCGAGAAGGTGGACAAGAAGCTCCAGGAGGCCTCCACCACGCTCGGCACCGTGGCCACGCGCAGCCGCGCCATCCAGCGGCGGCTCCGCGACGTGGAGGCGCTCCCGGCCGCCGACGCCGCGGTGCACCTGCCCGCGCTCGACGCGGCGGTGGAGCCGGTGGAGGACGACGTCCCGGCGTAGCGCCTCGGCCGGCCGGCCTCCTGTCCACCCACGGGCGACGATGTCCGCATGCCGGCCCCGTCCACGCGGCGCCTGATCTTCACCCTCGGTCGCGCGCTCGTCCGCGGCCGCTCCGCCCGGCTGACGCGCGCCCGCGGGTGGCCGGCCGGCGCCGCGCCGCACGGCCCGGTGGACGTGCTCGCGCTCGCGTTCGACGGCGCGTGGCGGGTGGCGACCCGGGAGCGCCCCGCCACGCTGCGCGTCCTCGCCCTCGACGGCATCGCCGGCGCGCGTGCGACCCGGCGCCGCGCCGGCCCGCCGCCGCCGGGCTTCGACCCGCTCGACTTCGCGCGCAGCGCCTGGCTCGACGGGAGCTCGGCGGCGCGCACCGTCACCGTCCGGCTGCCCGCCGCGCTCGCGCCGCTCGCGCCGGCGCTGCTGCCCGGCGCCCGCTGCGTCCCCGGATCCGGGGACGAGGGCGTGCTCTGCCACGTGCGCACCTCGCGCCCGGACCTGCTCTCGGCCCTCACCGCCTCCCTCGGCGCCGGGCGCGCGCTAGACTGCGAGTCCATGCCGACCGCCCGAACCCGGCCGCCCGCGGCCAGGCCCTCCAGCGCCCAGGCCCGGCTGCTCGGCCTCGCCACCTTCATCCTGTCCCAGCCCGGCCCGGTGTCGCGCCGGCGCATCTACGAGGCGTTCCCGGACGACTACGCGGGGAGCGCCGAGGCGAAGGAGAAGAAGTTTTCGCGCGACAAGCGCGACCTCGAGCGGCTCGGGTTCGTGCTGGACCGCGAGGACGTGCCGGGCTCGGAGGACCAGGTCGGCTACTTCATCGACGCGCGCGCCTCGGCGCTGCCGCCGCTGGAGCTCGCGCCGGACGAGGCCGCGGTGGTGTGGACCGCGGGCGTGTCGGCGCTGCGCGCCTCGGACCACCCGCTGCGCGACGAGCTGGAGAGCGCGCTGCGCAAGCTCGTGGTCGGCGCGAAGGGGCTCCCGCCGCGCGCCGCGGCCGCGGAGGAGCTGGCCGCCGAGGGCGCGCCGGCCTCGGGCGCGCTGCTCGACCGGCTGGTGGACGCGTGGGAGCGCCGTCGCACCGTGACGCTCGACTACGTGCGCATCGCCACCGGCGAGGTGGTGCGCCGCGACGTGGACGTGTACGGCTGGGGGCGCCGGCGCGGCGAGTGGATCTTCGCCGGCCACTGCCACCTGCGCGGCGCGGAGCGCGTCTTCTGCCTCTCGCGCGTGCGCGCGCTGAAGGTGAACGCGCGGCTCCGCGACCCGTACCGGATCCCCGCCGCCTTCGACGTCCGGCGCTGGACCCGCCAGCAGATCTGGGACTACGACGTGCACCCGCCGCGCGAGGCGGCGGTCCGGTTCCGCGGCTCGCTGGCGCGCGTGGCCGGGCAGCTCCTGCCCGCGGCGCGGCTGCGCCCGGACGCGGACGGCGGGCGGGTCGCGCGGCTCGTGGTGCGGAATCTCCGCGGCCTGGTGCGCCAGGCGCTGGCGTGGGGGCCGGAGGCGGAGCTGCTCGAGCCGGCCGAGGGCCGGGCCATGGCGCGCGAGATGCTCGCCACGCTCGCCGCCGCGCTGGACGGGAGGGCGCCGTGAGCGAGCCCTACCTCAGGTCGCTCCGCCGCCTGCTCCTCCTCGTCCCGGTGGCGGTCCGCGCCGCGCGCCAGGGGCGGGGCGTGCCGCTCGGTCGCGCGGTCGCGCTCACCGGCGCGCGCGGCGTGCCCGAGCTGCTCGCCGACCTCGAGAGCATCCGCTCGCTGTGGGTGGACCCGGAGCGCGCCGAGGACCTGGTCTCGCTGGACGTCGAGGACGGCGAGGTCCACCTGCTGTACGCGCACGAGCTGGGCCGTCCGGTGGCGCTCTCGCTCGCCGAGGGCGCGGTGCTGCTCGCCGCGCTCGCGCCGTTCGAGGAGACCGCCGGCAAGCCGGTGCGCGAGGCCGTCCGCAAGCTGCGCAAGGCCATCCCGGAGCCGCTCCGCCCCGAGGCCGAGCAGCTGGTGCGCGGCCTCGACGTGGTGCTCGCGCCCACCGGGCCGTGGGCCGCCGCGCTCCGCGAGGCCATCGCCGCGCGGCTGGAGGTGGCGCTGGAGTACCGCGCAGTCGGCGACGGGGTGCTGGCGCGCCGCACGGTGGAGCCGCGCGCGCTCTTCCACCGCGACGGCCAGTGGTACCTGGCGGCCTGGAACGTGGAGAAGGCGCACGAGCACCTGTACCGGCTCGACCGGATCGCCTCGGTGACCACCGGGACGCGCGTGTTCGGCCCGCACCAGGCGTCGCTCGCCCGCTACGCGGGGAAGCTCTACTTCGAGTCCGGCGCGGAGCGCGAGGTGACGCTCCGGCTCGGCGGCGTCGCCGCGCGGGTGGCGCGCTCGAACCCGGCGCTGCGGCTGCGGGAGAACGGCGACGGTTCGGTGTCGGTGGTGCAGCGGGTCACGCCGGGCAACTACCTCGCCGGCGCGGTGCTGGGCTGGGGCGGCGAGGCGACGGTGGAGGGGCCGGCGGACGTGCGCGAGGGGCTGCGGGCGCGCGTCGCCGAGCTCGCGGCGCGGTACGCCGACGGCTAGGCGGGCGGGAGCGTCGCCAGCGCCTCCTCGATCCGCGCGCGCACCACGTCGCGGAGCTTCGGCGCGTCCTCCGGCCTCATCCCCTCGACGCTCACCGGCGCCAGGATCCGCGCGGTGCCGCGGCAGGGGCGCACCCACGGGCCGCCCTTCGGCATCCCGTGCGCGGTGCCGGACACCGCCACCGGCAGCACCGGCACGCCCGCCTCGATCGCGAGGCGGAACGCGCCGGACTTGAACGGGAGCATGCGCCCCTTCGCGCTGCGCGTGCCCTCCGGGAACATCATCACGTTCATGCCGCGCGCGAGGTAGTCCTTCGCCTTCCCGAGCGCCTCGCCCCCGCTCTCCGGGTCGCCGCGGCGCACCGGGATGTCGCCGGTCATGCGCAGCATCCAGCCGACCCAGGGGATCTTGAACAGCTCCTCCTTGGCGACCCACTTCATCTCCCGCGGCATCCGCGAGAGCAGCAGGATGTCGAGCATCGACTGGTGGTTCGCGACCACCACGTACGGCCCGTCCCCCGGCCAGCGCCCCTCGAGCCGGAGCCGCCAGGGCGGGAACGTCCTGGTGATGGCGACGCCCACGAAGCGCAGGAAGCGGCCGGCGACCATGCGGTTGCGGTCGAACGCGACGGTGAGCGCGAGCAGCACCGCCTGGATGGGCAGCGCGAGCGCCAGGATCAGGATGACGAAGACGTAGCCGACGGCGGCGATCGGCACGTACACGGAGCGCGAGAGGTGGGGCACGGAGACGGCATCCTGCCGGGCGGACGTCATCGGATGGTCACCGCGTTCGAGGGGCGCCCCCTGGCCCGGGCCGACGGCGGCGACGGGCGGGCCAGCTTCGGCCGGGCCAGGTGGTGATCGGTCCGCGACTGGAACAGCGCCGCCGCGGCCAGCACCCGCGCCTCCTCGAGCGGCGCGCCGACGAGCTGCATCGACACCGGCAGCCCGTCCACGAAGCCCATGGGCAGCGCCACCGCCGGCAGGCCGGCCAGGTTGCCGGCGGCGCCGAGGAGGTCCGGGAACGCGAACATCGCGTCGAAGTTCTCGGTGACGCGCGGCGGCGGGTACGGGAGGTTGGGCGCGAGCACGAGGTCGTACCGCGCGAAGAAGCCGGCCAGCGCGCGCTGCACCTCGCCGCGCACGCGCATGGCGCGGACGTAGTCGGACGGGTTGCCCTTGGGCAGGTAGTCGTCCGGCTTGCGGGTGGCGTGGGAGCGGTCGGCCAGCTCGCGGGTGCGGCCGGAGCGGATCAGCTCCTCGAACGCGGTGGCCGCCTCGGCCTCGATGAAGAACGACGCGAGCGGCTCGTAGGGCAGGTCGGGCAGCGCCGCGGGGGTGAGGATCGCGCCCGCGTCGCGCAGCACCGCCTGCGCCGCCTCGTACGCGGCGCGCGCGCCGGGCGCGACCGGCGGCTTCTCCGGGAAGCCGAGCACCGCCACCCGCAGGCCGCGCGGGATCCCGCCGCGGACCTTGCCGTTGCCGAGCCCCGGCGGCGGCGGGATCGAGGTCGGGTCGCGCGGGTCGGCGCCGGAGAGCACGCCGAGCACGAGCGCGCAGTCCTCCGCGCTCCGCGCCATCGGGCCGAGCTTGTCGAGCGTGTACGAGAGCGCCATGGCGCCGGCGCGGGAGAGCACGCCGTACGTGGGGCGCAGGCCGGTGACGCCGCAGAACGCGGCGGGGCAGGTGATGGAGCCCCAGGTCTCCGAGCCGATCGCGAACGGCACCAGCCCGGCCGCGACCGCCGAGCCCGCCCCGGAGGACGAGCCGCCCGCCCAGCGCGTCGGGTCCCAGGGCGTGCGGCAGGGGCCGTTCAGCGCCGCCTCGCCGGTGTGGTAGCCGAGCCCGCCGGCGAGCTCGATCATGGAGAGCTTCCCGAGCAGCACGCCGCCCGCCTCGGCGAGCCGCCGGGCCACGGTGGCGTCGTGCTCGGGCACGCGGTCCGCGTACGGGCGGGCGCCGAACGTCGTCCGGATCCCGGCGGTGTCCACCAGGTCCTTCAGGCCGTAGGGCACGCCGTGCAGCGGCCCGCGCCAGCGGCCGGCGGCGAGGTCGGCCTCGGCGGCGCGCGCGTCGGCGAGCGCGCGCTCGCGGGTCACGGTGACGAAGCAGCCCAGCGCGGGCCCGAGCGCGTCGATGCGCGCGAGGCACGCCTCGGCCAGCTCCACCGGGGAGAGCTCGCGCGCCTGGATGCGGCGCGAGAGCGCCGCCACGCCGGAGAACAGGA